>CAKSJF010000041.1 GCA_934462945.1 uncultured Clostridia bacterium
ATGACCGTCCGGGGGACGGTCAGAACCGCGGTGTGACCGAGCCGCAGCGAGAAACTGGCGGCGTAAGCCGACTGAGGGATTGTTACCTCGAAGTTTTGCAAAATTATATTAGTAGATAAGCCGTTGAAATCCTATAGACGGCAAAAAATAAAAGGAGGATATGAAAATGAAAAAAATGAAAAAGGCATTGGCATTGGCGCTTGCCGGAGTGATGATGGCATCAGCGCTCACCGGATGCGGAAAGCAGGAGACAGCAGGAGGGGATACCGGAGATCTGGAATTAACGCTCCATATGCACTTCTTCGGCTACTGCGTTTACGACGACAACTGGCCGGTATTTAAAGAGGCTGCTAAGAAAACAGGGGTTACCTTAAAGGGAACAGCAGTGGAAACCGTGTCGGACAGCGGTCAGGCATATTCCACCATGCTTGCAGACAAGAAACTGCCGGATATTATCCACTATGTCGGCACAGACCTGTTAAAGAGCGGCATGGACGGCGCACTGATTCCGTTGGAGGATTTAATTGACCAGTATGCGCCGCACATCAAGGCATTCTTTGAAAAATGCCCGGAGGCAAGAGTTGCAGCAACCGCAGCAGACGGACATATTTACTATATTCCGGGTACGCTTGCTCCGATCGGATCGGGAAATGTTCCCTCCGAAGCATTCTTCATCCGTCAGGATTGGCTCGACAAGCTGGGCTTGAAAGCGCCGACCACAGTGGATGAGTATTATGAAGTATTAAAAGCATTCAAAACGCAAGACCCGAACGGCAACGGACAGGCGGACGAAATTCCGTATTTCGACCGTGCCGGAACAATCAACGATCTGTATCAGCTTTTTGCGGCACATGCAGATTACTACATTAACGATCAGGGACAGTATGTCAACGGAAGAACAGAGGACGCATACAAAACTGCAGTAAAAGAACTTGCAAAGTGGTACAAGGAAGGCTTGATCGACCCGGAAATCTTCACACGCGGTCAGCAGGCAAGAGAACAGCTCTTATCCAGCAATATCGGCGGCGCAACGCACGACTGGATTTCCTCCACCACATCCTATAACGATAAATACCCGGAGGTTGCCGGACTGAACTTCACACCGATTGCACCGCCGGCAGACAAGAACGGCGTGGTAAAAGAAGCATTGGGAAGATCGCTCCTGCACGGCTTAGGCTGGGGTATTTCCAAGGACAACAAGCATGTAGAGCGCACCATGGAATACTTTGATTTCTGGTTCACAGACGAGGGTTCAATTCTCAGCTCCTATGGAATTGAGGGTGAGGACTACACCGTGGAAAACGGAGAATACAAATTTACCGACACTGTCTTAAAGGCAGACGGCGGTGTTCCGAACTATTTGAGAAATATCGGCGCAGCAGTGGAAATCGGTTCGGAGCGTCAGCTGGGTTCAGAGCTTGCAGGTATGAACGATATGGGCAAAAAGGCATTTGAAGAATATCAGCAGAATAACTGGGTTCAGGATCAGCTGCCGATCCTTTCCTACACACAGGAACAGCAGGACGTGCTCACAGCCAATAAAACCAATCTGGATACCTACTGCAAGGAGCAGGAACAGAAATGGATTATGGGCGCAGAGGATGTAGACGCGAATTGGGATCAGTACCTTGCAACCTTAAAGACAATGGGCAACGAGGAAATTTTAAAGGTTTATAACGAAGCTTATCAAAACTACGAAACAGCACTGAAAAATTGATTCTAAGCAGGATTTTCTCATCCCTGCCGCCTCTGATCCAATCCATACCACCTGCGGCGGGGAGAGAGAAGCTTGTTTTGAATAAAGTCAATGCATTTGTAAAACGGGGAGTATGAAATTTTGCAGTAATCAGAATTTTTTGGAGTGCGCAGCTAAAAAATTCATCCCCAAATTCCAGACGCCTCGTTTTACAATTGCGATAGCTTTAAAAAGTAAAGGAGAGAGGAATATGAAAAAACAAATTTTATCCGGAATCCTGTCACTCGGCATTGTAGCATCAATGCTGCCGGCAGTGTTTGCAGAAGAAACCGCATCCTTTGATTTTAACTGGAATTTTAATGAAAATATTGCACAGCCGGACAAGTCCGGTCCAGCCAATAAGGCATTGGCACAGATTTATGCCAGCGGTCAGGCAGGTGCAAGCGGGGCATCCGGAGATTACGCGCTTGCATGGGTGCCGGGTGTCGGAAAATACGCAGATTATACCGGCAGTTTAAATAAGTATGCAAATGGCTATGTTTTTTTGCAGGATTACCTTGCGGAGCAGCAGTACACGGATGAGGAATTTGTAGTAAGTGCAGACTTTCAAGTAAAAACACATCATATTACTGCGTACATTCTTGGCATGAAAATGACTGTCAATACGTTTGATGAATATGTACTTCCGGTTGTGTTGCAGTTGGATGGAAGTGTGACCATCAATGGACAGGAAATTGCACAGGTTTATCCGAATGAGTGGAATAATGTAGCAGTGAAATACAGCCTGTCCTCAGAAAATGGCGCAAGCGCAGATGTTTATTTTAACGGTGAGTTGGTAGCAGAAAATGTGCAGGATCCCAATGCAAAGAGCGATGTAAAAGGAATTGCAAGTGCATTTAATGCAAAAACAGATGCATTTATTAAAAAAGCAGATGCAAGTTTAAACTATGCATCATCGCGTAATGAGATATTCTGTCTGGATAACCTGTATATCGGTGAAGATCTGACAAAGATTGATTATGATTTGCAGATGACAGAAGTGAGAGAGGATTTATCAAAGAAAAAAATTACTGTTCACTTTAATAAGGATATTGCAGACACAGAAAGTGTTGTTCCGGTATTGAGTGACGCGTCCGGAAAAGCAGTCGCATTTGCATCCAAAGAGTGGACAGATGCAAGAACACTTGTTTTATCGCTTGATACAGCGCTTCCGTTTGGAGCAACCTATAATGTTTTTGCTTTGATTGAAGGTAAAAGTGTTCAAAAGAACTTTACCACCAGCTATGAGAGATTCTATGACTTCAATGATACCTCAACGGTTGAACTCACTGCGGCATACGGCGGAGCTCCTTATACTGCGGTCAAAGAAGGAAGATATGACACAGATGGAACAGATAAAAGCTTCGGTATTAGTACGCTTGCCGGAAAGGGCGGAGCCGTTACAGAAATTGGAAAGCGTAGTCAGGGGTTTGCAATTTTAAATGGTCAATGTAACTATGGAAAACAGCCGGTTCATCATATTAACTATGATTTTAAGGTAGAAAATCCGGATGTATTTGCAACATTATTAGCCATTGACTCAAATACAGCAGGAGACAAAAATTTGCAGATTCAGTTAGCACAGGATGGGACTATTTCCTGCAAGAATACAGTGCTTGGAACAGCAGAATTGAATCAATGGCACAATATCGACATTCGTTTCCATGATTTTGCAAGTAAGTATAGTTGGAGATATATGTATTTAACTGTTTCATTGGATGGAGACGATCCTGTTTTAGTTGGTCTCGGTCAATGGAGAAATATGCAGAACTTTGGTATCTATGTAGGTGCGAATACTTCGGTTGAAATTGTTCCTGGTGTAAATGAAAGACCGACCGAACGAAACGAGATTCTTTACATTGATAATTTGTATGTAGGACCAAACAATTATATGGATTACATCAATTCAGAATTTACCACAGCATACACCAACAACAACGGTTCTTTGACTGCAACCATCAATTCCGGTTTAAGGGCAAACCAGGGAGAGGCAATCTTTGCACTTTACAGCGGAACAACTTTAAAAGAGGTTCAGACAGTTGATTTTGCAGTTAAGAAATTCAATCAGAAAAACATTCAGAAAGTGTTCTCCGGCTATCAGGAGGGCGACACTGTGAAATTAATGGCATGGAACAGCTTAGACGGACTTGTTCCGATGACAGAGGCAAAGTAATTTCCAGATATTTCAATTGAAGTTCTTAGGGTAATTTGGTAGAATAAAAGAAAGCCTGCTTCTGATCTTTGCGATCAGAAGCAGGTGGAATTTTCAAGAAATGATTTGTGGGTTTTCGGTGGTGACAATCCCTCAGTCACCTGACGGTGACAGCTCCCTTTACTCAAGGGAGCCTCACGAAAGGGAATCTTTGCTCAAGGGAGCCTCATGAAAGGGAGCCTTACGAAAGGTCAGAAATCATTTTTTGAAAGGATGAGATGTATGAAAAAGCTAATATCAGTTTTATTAAGTACTGTCCTGGCATTTTCTCCTGGCTTGGCACATGCCTGGGGGGATGAGATTTCCTATGGCAGCGCTGAATATCAGAGCGACGGAATCACCGTTAATTACATATGCCGCGGCATTTCCTCCTATGAGGACGGACAGGGAATTATCGTGACCGCCGTGGAGGGTGCAGAAGAAACGATTTTGCAGGTGGTCGGCATTGAGGAAGAAAAGGTTCTGCATGTGTTTTCTCCGGGTGTTACCGGAACAATGTGGTACGGCTGTGCAGCAGAGGACGGAACGGTCTATTGCTGTATCGGCAGAAATCTTGTGATTTACAATCCGACAACAAAAACCGTTAAAAATGCCGGTGTTGTTCCGACAACAAGGAGCGGAAATTCCACCGGTCTGATTGCCGCATCGGACGGGGCGGTCTATGGTGTCACCACCAACTACGGAAACGTCTATCAATATAAAGATGAAAAAATCTCCACGCTTTATTCCGTTCCGAATGTGAATTCCATGGGCGGTATTGCAGAGGTGGACGGCGCAATTTACTTTGGCGGTGCATATACCGGAACGGACGGAGCAGGAACGGCGGTCTATCGGATGAACCTTTCAGACCGGAGCGTCAGCACAATTTCCAATCCGCTTTCGGAAAATATTAAAGCGGTCGGACAGATGTATGCCTGCGGTGAATATCTGATCGTTCAGCTGACCGGCTATTCCGGCACACAGCATGCCTATTTCTATAACGTGAAAACCAACACCTGGCTTTCGGGAAAAACGATTGACTTTCAGGCAAACGGCATGACGGACGAATGCGGCGGAAAGCTGTTTTATCTAAACGGCAGCCGGTATTACGGAATTGATACCAAAACCCTGGAAATCACCAGCTATTCAAAGCTTGGCGGCAGCTATCAGCGCGGAAACGGACTTCCGATCCGCTATAGCGGATTTTCGGGTGAATGCTTTGTGAATGTGCAGTATAACGGAAATTTATACGTCCTTTCTCCGGAGGAGCAAAAGGAAAAGCATTTGAATGTGTCGCTTGCAGAGGCAAAAATGCGGCGCAGAATTTCCAAGGTCGGACAGGACGGACGCGTGTATGTCACTGGATTTATGGGATCGTCCGGCATTGCATACGACCCGGCAACCGGAGAAAAAGAACCGTTTTATATGGCGCAGGGCGAGGGCGCGGTCAGCACAGCGGATAAAATGTATATCGGCTGCTACACCGGCGCAGAAATCTACGAGCTGGATATGAGTAAACCCTACTCCACGGCGAAAAACGGCGGAAATCCGAAATTGATTTTTGATATTGGACAGGATCAGGATCGCCCGTTTGGAATGGATGTGGCAGGGAATAAGCTTTTGGTGGGAACACTTCCGAAAGCCGGAACGCTTGGCGGTGCGCTTTCGGTCATTGATCTGACCACGAAAAACGGAACAACCTACCGGAATTTAGTGCAGGATCAGGCGATTCTGACGGTAACCCATCAGGATAACACCGTCTTTTGCGGAACAACAGTTTGCGGAGGTTCGGCCTCCACACCAACCACAACCACCGCACATGTTTTCAGCTTTAATCTGAAAAACCGGAAAATTATCCGGGATGTAGAAATTTCCATCCCTGGGGTGGATATTCCGATCGGTGCGGTACATGGGTTAAAAATTTCGCCCTATGACGGAAAGCTCTATGGGTCGGCAGCCGGTGTGGATTTTGTGATGAATCCGGATACTTTGGAAATTGAACGCTATCATTTAACCGGTGCAGGCTTTGAGGAGGGCAAAAAAGTCTCCTCGCTCCAGCTCTGGCATGAATACGCAATGGAGTTTTACGGCGGCTATCTTTTCCGGACAAATCAGATTTTAGATCCGGAAACGCTCGAAGTTCTCGCCACTGCTCCTCTGGACGGACAGTTTGCAGGAATCATAGACGGCGCGGCATATTTTGTCACCGGAAACACCGATATTTATAAAATTCCGATTGAGGAAAATAAAATCTTAGGAAAACGGTGGACGTTTGACGGCGGTGCGGTGATTCCGGAGGATTTTACAAAGAAGAATAAAGATGTTCAGCGTGTGACGCGCCCGGGGGTATCGGGTAATGAGGACGATCAGGCATTCGGCTTTTTAATCGGAGTCGGAAACGGATACGGCTCAACCGATTTAAACTGCTATACTAACGGCTATGATATTTTAAAAGAGGAGATTGGAAACGATTACTGGAACGACACCACAATCTGTATGAATGTTGATTTTCAGGTTCAGAATATCGATCTCCATGCGCATCTTTTGTGTCCCACCTTTGGAGCGCCTACCAAAAGCGGCTATTACGGCGGCTTGAACGGCGAACAGTATGCCGCTCCGGTCAGCATCCGGGAGGGAACAGTCTATGCCGGCGGTCAGGCAATCGGGAGCTATCAGGCGAACGAATGGCATAATGTCGGCGCGGTGTACCGGGTTTCCGCGGAAAAAGGAGTCAGCTTTGATGTCTGGTACGACGGAAAAAAGGCCGCAGAAAATCTGACGGTCACAAGTGATGTCGCAAAGCTTGGAATTTCGTGTTTCTCCATCCCGGTCGGCGCAAATTCCCCGCAGGACGGATCAAACCGGTTTGATACAAGAGGAGAGTATTTGTATCTTGATAATCTGTATATCGGACATAACACCGATAATGTGATGGGCGATGCGTCTTATACAAGGGAGCAGGACGGCACACTCCGTCTAAACGGCGGCGCATATGGCGGCAGTGTTCAGCTGATCTTCCCGGACTACGAAAACGGACGCCTCTCGTCAGTATCCAGCGCCCTATGGGAGCTGAACCCCAGAGAAACCGAAGAAATTTCATTCCCGGAGGATTTTTCCTGCCTGGTGTGGAAGAACTATCAGACAATGCAACCGGTTAATACGAGGTAACAATCCCTCAGTCACCTGACGGTGACAGCTCCCTTTGCTCAAAGGAGCCTATAGAAAGTGCAAATTTTACGTTTTGCGGATAAAATTTATTGCGTTAAAAGCGATATACTTCACTCTTGCAATTACTTGGTGAGGTTTCCTTGAACAAAGGGAGCAGCACAAATGAGGAGACAATCCCTCAGTCACTGCGTGACAGTTTCTCGCTGCGGCTCGGTCACACCGCGGTTCTGACCGTCCCCCGGACGGTCATTCATTGCCGCGCTGCCGCTTCGCTACCCTTTGCTCAAGGGAGCCTCACCAAGTAAATGCAAAGTTAAAATATATTGGCTTAGATATAATAAATTTAATCTGATAAATGTAAAATTCGCACTTCCTCAAGGCTCCCTTGAGCAAAGGGAGCTGTCTGCAAAGCAGACTGAGGGATTGTCCCCCAACCAAGAACTTTAATTCAGAAAGGATGGTTTTATGAAAAAAGTATGGAAACAGATCTTAGCATGGTCGCTTTCGGCGGTCATGCTTGCTGGAACAGCTGTTTTTGCGGAGGATTCCGCGGAAGAAACAGCTCCGGCAAAGGAATGGGAGGAAATTCGCTATGGCGAACCGACCTCCTACGGAACAACTCTGGAGGCAGCCTATATTGAGCGTTCTCTGACCACCATGGAGGACGGACGCCCGGTTACCTTAGTTTCGGTTTCCGGCGTCAGCAATGCAATCACACAGGTGATTGATATTAATGCAGAAAAGATTATCCACACCTTTTACTTAAAGCATACCGGATATACCTATTATGGAACGGTTACCCCGGAGGGTGTGATCTACTATCAGGTCGGAAAGGAAATCTACTGCTACGATCCGCGCACAAAGGAAGAACCGGAATGGATCTGCACCGCACCGACCACGCGTTCCGGCGGTATGGGCGGTATGGTTTGGGATGAGGACACAAAGCGTTTATATGCCACAACCTCCAATACCGGAAATCTCTTTACCGTCGATCCGAAGGTAAAGGAAGTAAAGGTTCTGGCATCCCTGGCACAGCCGGGCGGCGGTTTACCGAGACCGGATGTTTTAGGGGATTATGTTTATGTCAACGGAAAGGATAAAAACGATAATTATGCAACGCACCTCTATCGGGTGAACAAAAAAACCGGAGAGGCAGAAATCATTCCCGATCCGCCCGGTGTCACCCCGGAGAACAGCAGCTATGTATACACCGGCGGAAAATATGTATTTACCGTTCTAAACGGAACATGCTATATCTGGGATACCGCAGATAAGCATTGGGAGGATGTCACATTCCAGTATAAAACCTCCGGTATGACCGATCTGCACGACGGAAAAATCTTTTTCCTCTGGAATGATTGCTTCCACAGTATTGATGTAGAAACATTAGAAATTGAGGATTTTCCGAATTTAACCTACGGTTCGCATCTGCGCGGAAACGGTATGTTTGTAGAATTAGAAGATCCGGAGCTTCCCGGCTATAACTTCTTAACCGCACAGTATAACGGAAATGTATATGTATTAAATCCGCAGACGCAGAAAATGAAGCATTTAAATATTACCCTAACCGGCTCGCCCTTAGAGCACAGAATTTCAAGAGTCGGCTGTGACGATAAGGTTTATGTTATGGGATTTAAGGGTTCAAACAGTATAGCGCTTGATCCGGAAACCGGAGAAAAGAAAGCTATTTCCGGCGGTCAGGGCGAGGGCTTTGTCTTTGACCCGGCAACCGGAAAAGGATATTCCGGAAATTATTCCGGCGCATTCTTCTATGAAATGGATACCACCCGTCCATATGTGACGGTGGGAAATGATACGAGCGCAGAGGCAAATCCGCGCTATATGGGTGCAATCCCGGATAATCAGGACCGTCCGTTCGGAATGGATATTATTGACAGCCGCTACTTAATTGTCGGCACGCTTTCCAAAGCAGGTACAACCGAGGGCGCTTTAAGCGTCTGGGATTTAGAAACAAATAAGCTGGATGTTTATAAAAACATTATTCCGACCCATTCACTTCTGACGGTCACCCATAAGGGACATACCATCTATGCCGGAACAACCGTTACCGGCGGATCGGGTTCACAGCCAAAGGAAACCACGGCGCATATCTTCTCCTTTGACCTGGATACCCGGCAGATTATTAAGGATATTCCGATCAAAATTCAGGGAATCAACGGCAATATTGTCGGCGTCCACGGTTTAAGAATCGGACCGGACGGCATGCTTTACGGAGCAGTTGCAGGCTGCGACTTTGTGATGGATCCGGACACCTTGGAGATTGTCCGTCAGAATATCTACAGCGATAGCTTTGAGTTCAATTCCTCGGTTAATTCGCAGTGCTGGCATGAATACTATATGCAGTTTGATCCACAGACAGGGTATCTTTTCCGGACAGGAGATATTATTAATCCGGAAACCTTAGAGATTGTTGCAAAGAAACCGGTAAGCGGACAGTTTGCAGGCTTGGATTCCAAGGGAAATGCATACTTTGCGATGTGGAATACTGAAATTCTCAAAGTTCCGGTCATCCGCGGAGATGATAAGAGCTATCTGATGCAGGGCTACACGTTCTTTAAAACCGGAGACGATCATCTCTATCAGAACGGAGAAGCAAAGGAGTTCTCCTCCTATGAGGATCACGGACGAATCATGGTTCCTGCCCGGAACATGGCAAAGGCAATGGGCGGCTCGGTGGACTATAACGAAGAAACCAAAACAGCAACCCTCACCAATGCCGCAGGAGATACCCTCTCCTTTGTGATGAATGATAACAAGGTCACCTTTGGAAATGAAGTGAAGAAATTCGGCGTCACGATGAAGCTTTCCGACGGCATTTCCTACATCCCGCTGCAAACCCTCTGCGATTTCTACCGGAAAGAGGTGCAGGAGATTTCCGGAATCGAATTTCTGACCGATCCGGGAACGGAATTAAGCGTGAGCGAGGAAACGATCAATTATATATTAAGTGAGGTATACTATGAGGAACAGTAATTTGAAAAAAACTCTTTCAGCAATCCTTGTAATGGCGCTTTTGTGCCTGTCCCTGCCGGTTCTTGCAAGAACCTATGACGACGCCTACCAAAAGGAAATTGACGCAGTGACCGGTTTGGGCATTATGGATGGCGAAAACAGCAGGCAGTTTTTCCCGGAGGATCAGTTAGACCGCGCGGAAATGGTGCGGATGATTATGAAGCTCCGGAACAGCCACACCGGCGACCGCCGCCAGCGGTTCTCCGATGTCCGGCTTGACTATTACGCATTTGCGGAGATTGACGAGGCAGTCAATCTCGGATATATCACGGTGGGAGAGGATCGCCTTTTCCACCCGGAAGATCCGGCAACCTCGGAGGAGGCTCTGCGCATGATGCTCTATCTGTTAAATTATAAAACCTATCTGCAAAAGGGAAACCTGGATGTGTTCTCTCTGGCAGGTCAGGTTGGTTTGACAGACGGTGTGCGTTTTTCCGGTACAGGAATTACCAAGGCAGAGCTTGCAAAGGTGATCTATAATTCATTCTCCTGCTACATGCTGGAAATGCGCGGCATTTCGGGCGTGAACATGGTGATTGAGGAGGGCGAGAAAACAGGTCTTTACTATTTGGGTTTACAGATGGTAAAGGGAACTGTGATGGCAAATGACCGCTCCTCCGTCTACTACACAGGCGCACCCGAGGCAAACGGAAAAATCCGGATTGACGATACCGTTTATTATGAAGGAAATTCCTACGCAGGCGATCTTTTAGGATATGCAGTAGAGGCTTTCTGCACCGATACCGACAGCGAGCCGGAAACGGTTGTTTATGCTGTGCCGGGATCAAAAAATAAGATTCTGACGATTGAATGCGAGGATGTTGATTCGGTTGAAGATTTACGTCTCCGGTATGGAAACGGAAAGAGTGTTTCTCTGAAAAAGGATATGTGCCTGATCTTTAACGGAACGGCAGTGGAATTTGACGAGGAATTATTCAAAAGCCTGTACGGCACAATTACCTTTATTAATACAGACGGTAAAAGCTCCGGCTACAATATCGCAAAAATTGACAGCTACGAAAGCTTTAGCGTTTCCGCGGTTTCCAGCGTGGACGAGAAAATCTACTTTAAAAACGGCATGATCGACGGAAAGCAGTATCTTGAAACAGAGGATACCCCGGACCGTGTTCTGAATATTTTTGAGGACGGCGAGCGCACCGATCTTTCTGCCATTACCGCAGACAGCATCATAAGCGTGTTCTATTCCAAAGGAAACAAAGAAATTATCACAATCTATGTTTCCAAAAACCGCTTTATGGCAACCATGACCGGAAAAGGCGGCACAACCGACCGCGGAGAGGAAACCGTCCGGTTTGACGAAGAAAGCTACACAATCGGAAAGAATATGGTCGGTCAAGAAAAGCTGATCATGGGCGAAAGCTTCACACTTTCTGTAGACTATAAGGGTTATCTGATCGAGGCAGTAGCCGGCGGCAGCGTGAAAAATTATGCCGCACTTTTAAGAGTTGCAATGGATGAGAGCGGGGATATCTGCTATCTGAAGCTTTTAAATCAGGATGGAAAGATTATTACCTATCAGACAAAAGAGGATAAGGTGCGCTATGTGGAGGGAACAACCAAATTGAAAATTGCTCCGTCTGCGCTTTATCAGAATTTGCAGGGCATGGAATATTCTCTGATTCTGGTTGACTTTGACGCGGATCAGAAGGTTAAGAGCGTTACCGTTCCGGTTGCATACGACAAGAAAAATCCATTGAGCAACGAGGGTATTTTTACACTCTATAAAAAGGTAGAAGCAAGCACCATGGCATCCTACGGAATGATTGCCGGAGTCGGCTGCGGAAATGCAATCAACTTTGTTATCCCTCCGGCAGTTGACGGTATGGTGGATGTGGATTCCTCCAAGGTCATTAAGGGTACATACTTTGGCGCAGGATCAAGCTACAGCGGATTCCAGCTTTATGATGTAGGAATTGAAGCGTTGGCAGGCGCAACCGTTATCCGCGATAAGGCAGGCAGCGGACTTTCCGGCTATGATATCGGAATCTTTGTTGTCAGCAAGAAAACCGAAACGATTAATGCAGACGATCAGCCGGTTACCCAGCTTGTCGGCTGGCAGAACGGTGTGGAAACAAAGCTGACTATCAGCAATGACCCAAGAGATTTAAAGCATGCATTTGCTTATGATATTCAAAAAGCAGAGGCAGGAGATATTTTCCTCTATGCAACCAACACCGACGGTGAAATTTCTGCATATTCCTATCTGTATGCGGACGCACAGGATAAAAACAGCTTCCGTCAGCTTTCCTCCATCGGAAACGGCTTTAGCACCACAAGAGAATGCTCCACCTATCATGCACATGTGCAATATATCGGAAACGGCTACTGCACACTTTATTACGGAGAGGAAACCGTTCCGGCAACCACCGGTGCGACCAATTCCATTCTGGTTTACCGTGTGAACCGCAGCACGAAAAAGGTTACAAAGGGTGAATGGGGCGATATCAAGGCAAAAAATTTCTATACAGGTCAGGACGGTTCGGAGGTTGTTGTCCGGACAAACCGTAATGGTGTTGTGGAGGTAGTAGTTTATGAAGATTAAGAAAATTTTAGCGGGCGTCATATCCGCAGCAATGCTTCTGGGAAACGCGGCAGTTCTTGCCGCGGACATCCCGGAGAAAACCTGGACGTTTGACGGAATTGCAGGAAAACCGGAAGAATTCACCGATAATAACTCCAAAAAGGTACTGCCGCTGAACCTTTCCCATAAGGGTTCGGACGGCAGCGGAAACGCATTTGGGTTTACCTGTGGCGTTGGATTCGGTATGGGAAGCGGAAAGGTTACCGCATCCTCTAACGGCTATCAGATTGCCGTACCGGAGATTACCGAGGTGACAGACGGTGTGGTAAACTATGCTTACGATTTCCTGGTAGGCAATCAGAATATATGCGCGTGGCTCGTAGCGCCGCGCTTTGGAGACAGCTTAGAGCTTGACGGCTTGGTAAGCCTGGCTGACGGAACGATTCAATTCGGAGATCAGGTATTAGGTACAATCCAGGCAAATGAATGGCACACCATTGGCGCACAGTACCGGATTACGCCGGAGGGCGCTGAGATGGACGTTATCTTAGACGATGCTCGGGTAGTGGAAAAGTATGCTTTAAAAGATGCGGCAAAGGACGGAATCAGGCAGTTTTCTCTGCTGGTCGATCCGCATACAACCGCAGAACAGTTTCAGCAGAACACACGCTTTGACGGCAGAGGTGAGAACTTTTATATGGATAACCTCTATATCGGACAGAATCCGAATTACTTCCAGGGCGTGTATAAGGTAAACAGTGTTGCGCAGGGGTCGAAGATGAATGAAATTAATGTTTCCTTTAACCGCGAGCCGGGAGCAGTTTCTTCTTCTGATTTCTCTGTAAGCACAAGATCAGTTTCGGGAGTGCGTACAGACGGAAAAACTGTTGTTCTCACACTTTCTGAGGATTTAACCCCGGGTGAGGATTATACGGTTACCGTTTCGGATCAGCTTTTAGCGGCAGACGGCACAGCTTTTTCCGGTACAAACAGCTTTACCCTGTCGGCAACTTATCCGAAAACTGTCAATATGGAATGGACATTTGACGATAAAGCAGTTCCGCCGACAGCCTTTCCGAAATACTTTGTGTATAACAATAAGCAAGTGCCGGCGGCTGCCAAGGACGGAGTCAGCGGCAAACCGAACGACTATTCTCTCCAGTACCTAATCGGAATCGGCGGCGGCAGAGGTGACGGCGTGCTGAACAAGTACACCAACGGTTTCCGCGTGCTTTCCAAAGGCGAATTGGGATTCTTGGTAAATGATGTCACCTTTTGCTATGACCTTGATTTTATGGTGAAAGCAAAGACTTTGGTAGCACAGCTGTTTTCTCCGACTATGGGCGGATATGATTATAACTCATACCGACCGGTGGTTGTCAATAACGGAATCATCTCCTGCAACGGAGTGGAGCTTGCAGAGATTGAGCCGAACGAATGGCACAATTTAGGAGTTGTTTACACGCTTTCCTCCACAAATGGCATGAAAGCAGATATTTATTTAGACGGAATCAAGCTGTATACTGATACAGATACCAGCGTTACGGCAAAGAGCGGAATCGGCTGCTTTAACCTTTTAGCAAGTGCAAACACCGATCCGAGTGATCCGCTGACCCGTTATGACGACAGAAACGAGTATTTCGTTATGGATAATCTCTATATCGGCGACGATCTCTCCCGGGCGATTTCGAGCTTAATGCCTGCATCCTCTGATCCGGCAGACGGGGCAGAGGGGGTAGAAGTAGACCAGCCGGTATCGGTCACCTTTAACGATACGATTGCAAATGATGATGTTTCGGGCGCGCTTTCTCTTGCTTCACCGCTGGGAAGTCAGACCCTTTCCGGCATCACAAAGTCGCAGGACGGCTACACTCTGACCGCAAGCTATGACGGAATTTTAAATTATCGGGATACCTATACGGTTTCCTTTAGCGACAGCTTAATCTCCGGCTATGGAAAATCCATGTCCAAGGACGCAAAGATCACCTTTAAAACCAAGGACTATTATCCGAATGTTATGACGGTTTCCAACCTGACTAAGGAAAACGGAACAGTCTCAGCAACCGTAACGCTTTCGCAGAATACGGCAGCGCAAACGGTGATTATGGCATCCTATGACAAAAACGGTGTGATGAAGAATGCATATGCAGTGCAGGTTCTGAATCAGGCAGATATGAGCGTTGCATGCGAGGGCACAGATATCATCAAGATTATGTGTGTTGACAGCCTGTCCGGCGGCATGCTGACCGCAGCGCCCTATATCGAGGGTGACACGGAGGACGGATATTACATGAACAGTCCGGCGCTTACGCTTTCCAATCCGGAAACAAAAGATTGTATCATCACTGTTTCGGGTACATCGAATCTGAAAAAGGGTTATATGCTTGGAAAAATTGCGGCAAACGGCAAAAAGACCGATTCGCAGGAGTTATCCGATTATTTAGCAATTGACGCAGTTCGTACCGGTTTGGACGGCAGTTTCTCCTTTGCAGGAAGAACAGACGCGGCAAACGGAGAATATGAATATTCTGCAAAGACAGAGCAGGCTGTGCAGGAGGGAACGGTAGCTTATCAGATTCAGGATGGACGCGATATCCGTTCTTTCTCGCTGAACGGCTCGTCTGCAAATATTTCCGGAACAAATATCACTTTTACCACTTCGGAAAGTGATTTGAGCGGACTTTTAGCAAGCTTCACCCTTTCGGAAAAAGCGTCCCTGTATGCAGGAGATCAGCTTTTGGAATCGGGTGTTTCCCGGTTAAACTGCACCAGTCCGGTGACTCTGACAGCCCGTTCAGAATTTGGTTCGGAAAAAACCTACACGCTGACAGTGACAAAGAAATCAACGACTGGCGGCGGTTCAGGCGGCGGATCGGGAAGTGGTTCTTCAAGCAATTCCGGACTTTCCATCACAGTTCCGTCCGGAACGGTGACAGAAGATCCGAAAGTTCCGGAACCGCTGGATGAAATCACTACACGCTTTGGAGATGTGCAGAAAACCTACTGGGCATATGATGCCATTGAGGCATTAGCCGAAAAGGGAATCATTTCGGGTGTCAGCGAGGATTCCTTTGCACCGGAGCGCGAAATCACCAGAGAGGAATTTTGTGTGCTGCTGCAAAGAGTATTCAAGCTTGCGCATGCAGATAAGCGAATCAGTTTTGACGATATTCCGGAGGATGCCTGGTATCAGGATGCGGTTTACGCATTAGCCGAGAACGGCATTGTAAACGGAATCGATCTGCACACTTTCGGTGTTGGCAGAACGATTACACGGCAGGATATGGCGGTGCTGATTGCAGGCTGTCTCAAAAATGCAGAAGAAACGCGCGAATATGCAGATTTTGCGGATGAGGATCAGATTTCAGATTATGCAAAGGATGCAGTAAAGCTGCTTTACTGTGCCGGTATTCTAAACGGCATGGGCGACGATACCTTTGCACCGCAGGAAAGCGCAACCAGAGCGCAGACAGCAGTTATTTTAAATTTACTTTAAGATTTGGGGCGGATTTATTCCGCCCTTGATTTTTTGTATTGTAGTGGAGTAATTCCGGTTTGCTTTTTAAAATAGGAAATAAAGGCGGAGCAATCCGGAAAACCGCTTTCCAAGCCTGCCTCTGAAACGGTTGCGCCGCCGCGCAAAAGCTCCATCGAAAGGCTCAGCCGTCTGCGCTTTAAATATTCGGTGGGAGATAAGCGCAGACTTTTTACGAAATGCCGTTCCAGTGTGTTCAGGCTCACATGCGCCATGCTTGCCACGTCTGCCATGGCAATCGGTGCGGTGAGATTCTGGCTGAAATATTGAACTGCAAACACTAAATCGGGCGAGAGCTTTTTGCTGTCCGCCCTTTTTTTGATCTGGGAATGGTTCATCAAATCAATCAATTCAAAAAAATAATAATATTTGTAAAAGGGGGAAAGGGTATCCTCCATCAGCTTTTCTAAAATGGATAACAGCCGTTCCATCTCCTCCGGCGGGGTCACTAAAAGATTTTGTTCCCCGACAGCGCGCCGGAAAAATAATTCAAAAAATTCTTCGTTTCCGTCTGCGGAAAATAGAATCCAATAGTGCTTGTGCAGTGCGTTGCTGTGATAGATGCAGTGGTGGTATTCATAAGGCTTGGTAATAATCATGCTCCCCGGCACAATCGGATAAATGTGATCCTCCACCATAAAAGAAACATCCCCCGAAAGATTCAGATAAATCTCACATTCTGCATGCACATGATGTTCGTGATTATTCTCCGGCGCTTTTGCGTCAATGTCAACATAGGTTGCAGTAAACTCAAACGGATGAAATTCGGAAAATTCCAGTTGATTTAATTTCATAAAAACACCTCTGTGCATATTTTAACATATTTTTTGGTGAAAAATCAATAGAAATACAGAAATTTTTGTGCTAAAATAAAAGAAAAAAGGGAGGTGACAAATTTGGAGTACATATGGATTTTATTAGCGGATCTGATGATGGCGGTTGATTTTTCCTTAAATAAGGTCTATCAGAGAAAATGCGGCGCAACGCCTGCGGCAGGGTATCGGTTTAACCTTTTGGTAGGACTTTTGAAAACGCTGATTTTCTGGGGAATCAACGGCTTTGTGTTTGAATTTACAGCCTATTCTGCCTGGATGGCGGCTTTGATGGCATTGGTTTGCTTTTCCTATATTCTGCTGGGTCAGCAGATTTTAAAGGTGAGCCAGGTGGCATTATACACGCTTTTTCTCATGCTTGGAGGAATGTGTGTGCCGTATCTCTGGGGTGCAGTGGTGCTGCATGAGCAGCTGACGGTGTTCCGGGTGCTGGGTTTAATTGTGATCGCGGCAGCGTTGATTCTGATGAATCTGACCGAACGTCCGCCAAAAAAGCAGCTTTTGATGTGTATTGCCGTGTTCATCTTAAACGGCTTTTGCAGTGTGATTTCAAAGGAACATCAGATTTCTGCAAAAGAAACGGTTTCTGCTGCTGGCTTTGTGATGCTGTCCGGGTTTGCTTCGGTGCTGTTTGGAATCATCGGCTTGCTGACCGAGCGTGCAAAAAAACATCCGGCAGAGCTTTTGCAGGGCGGCAAGGGAATGCTTGCGGTGGCATTATCGGCGGCAATCGGCGGTGTTTCCTATCTTTTACAGTTAATCAGTGCAGAAAAAATACCGGCAACAGCACTCTATCCAATGCTGTCCGGCGGCAGTATTGCGCTGAGTGTTCTGACCGGATGGCTGTTTTTCCGCGAAAAGCCGAATAAACGGCTTTGGATCGGAACAGTATTTTGTATCTTAGGAACGGCAATGTTTATTTTTTAAAGAAAGTTGGAGCTATTATGGAATTTTTAAAGAATCAGAATTTATTTTCCTTTGTCTATAACGGGAGAAATGTCTGGGATTGCGATATGAAAAAGACAGTCCGGGAGAATGGGGAGGAAACGGTTACCGAGCTGATCTTCCCGGACGGGTTAAAGGTTACAAATGTTGTAAAAAAGCATGGCGAAAATGCTTATGAGTGGGTCAATTGGTTTGAAAATACCGGGAAAAATCCGACCGGAATCATTTCCGAGCTTTGGGACTGCGACTGCGTTGCACCCTTTGAACGGGATGAAAAGAAAGGCTATACCGCCTATGAACCGGACCGGGACAAGGTGATGAAGGTATACGCGCCGAACGGATCGGTTTGGAGCGCTTATGAATTTTATGCTGACCCGGATTTGGTGGACGGCAGCAATTTTCTTCCGTATCACTTAACCCCGGATCAGCCGCACCAGCGCTATCAGAACCGCGGAGGTCGTTCCTCTGATCTGCGCGCACCCTTTTTCAATATCAAGCGTGAGAATAAAGGGGTGATTTTTGCAATTGGCTGGACAGGTCAGTGGCGGTGCGAATTAGACCGGACGGATGAAGGTGTCCGCATCCGCACCAAAATTGAGGACACAAACTTCCGGCTGCTGCCGGGCGAAAAAATCCGTACCTCCTCGGTTGTCATCATGCCCTATATCGGCAGTGTAACAGACGCGCAGAACCAGTGGCGCAGATTGGTGAAAAAGGAATTTTCTCTGATCGGCAAGCCCGGACGGGATGATGCCGGCATATTCTGCGCCGGAATTTGGGGCGGCATGTCGGATGACGGGGTAAAAGCACGGATTCAGAAGATCAGGGAATACAAAATCCCGGTGGAGGATTTTTGGATGGATGCCGGCTGGTACGGCATGGGCGAAAAGCCTTCTCCGGATGAATTTGAGGGCGACTGGGGCGCACATACCGGCGATTGGCGCGTGAATCCGCATCTGCATCCAAATGAACTGGCGGATGTTTCAGCGGAAATTCGATCAGCTGGAAAGCAGTTTTTATTATGGTTTGAGCCGGAGCGTGTGATCAATACAACCCCGATTGCCAAGAAGCATCCGGAGTATTTCTTAAAGAAGAAAAATCCTCCGGAATGGGATTGTAACTGGTTGTTGGATTTAGGAAATGATGAGGCATGGAATTATTGCTTTGAAACGCTTTCCGGGTTGATTGAAAAGCTGTCGCTCCATTATTACCGGCAGGATTTCAATATGGAGCCGTTGGATTTCTGGAGAGAAAATGACGCGCCGGATCGGGTCGGAATCCATGAGATTAAGCATATCACAGGACTTTACCGGCTGTGGGATGCACTCCTGGAGCGTTTTCCGCATTTGATGATTGACAACTGTGCCAGCGGCGGCAGAAGAATTGATATTGAAATGCTCCGGCGGTCTATGCCGCTTTGGAGAAGTGACGCGCAGTGCCCGGCAAATTATCGCTGCGAAATTGCACAGACGCACAATATGTCCTATGCGGCATGGATACCTTATTCCGGAACAGGCAGCGGACGCGAGTGGGGCGATTGGTATCGGATTCGGAGCGCTTATGCCGGCGCACTCACCACGAATTATAGCTTTTCTGAGCGTGATTCCTTTGGTGATCCGGAGCAGATGGAATGGTTTCAAAAAATGGGCGAGGAATATTTAGTCGTTCGCCCGTACTTCTATGAGGATTTCTATCCGCTGACCGAAATCAGTGACCGTACAGATATCTGGTCGGCGGCACAATACGACCGACCGGAGCAGAACGACGGTATCGTGCAAGTGTTCCGCCGCGAGCATGCACCCTATACCGACGCAAGCTTTACCCTCTCGGCAATCAAGGCAGATAAAACCTATCTGTTCCGCGATGCTGATACAGACGAAACGCAGGAAATCAGCGGAAAAGATCTGTTAGAAAAGGGATTTTCGGTGCATATTCCTAAAAAGAGAACGGCAAAGATCTATTTTTATCATACCAAGTAAAAAAAAGCAGCTGCATTTTGTGTGCAGCTGCTTTTGTCATTTGCTTTATAGGGATTCCTTTCCGTGCATCCATACCTGTTTCGGCTCTAAATCCGAACCGCAGAGGATGAGGTTTGCGTATTTTCCTTTTTGAATACTGCCGAGATCCTTTTCGATTCCGGCGGCTCTTGCCGGGGTCAGACTTGCCATTTTTACAGCGTCCTCCAAAGGAATCCCAAAGGAAACCGCTTTTTTCACGCAGTATGCTAAATTGACGCAGCTGCCGGCGATTGTGCCGTCCGAAAGGCGCGCGGAATGTTCTTTCACAAATACCTCCTGACCGCCCAGATCGTATTTTCCGTCCGGCATGCCGCATGCACGCATGGAATCAGAAATCAAAACCATTCTGTCCGCGCCCACTGCGTGATATAAAAGCCGGATCATTGCCGGGTGCACATGCAGACCGTCGCAGATACATTCGCAGAAACAGTCGCTGTCGATTGCCGCACCGATGGTGTTCGGATTGCGGTGGTGGAGCGGGCGCATGGCATTATAGGTGTGGGTCAGCTCGGATGCGCCTGCCTGGATAGCGGCGCATGCCTGGTCATAGTCCGCGTCAGTGTGTCCCATCGAAACGCGCACCTTGGGGGTTACCGTCTGAATAAATTCACATGCGCCCGAAAGCTCTGGCGCAAGGCTGATAATCCGGATTAAGCCGTCTGCCGCCTCCTGAAGCCGTGCAAACTCTCTCACATTAGGATTCCGGAGATATGCCGGGTTTTGCGCACCCTTGTATTTTTCTGAAAAGAACGGACCCTCCGAATAGATACCGCCGATTTGCGGAATTGTTTTTGCCGACTGTGCAATCACCTCTGCCGCCGCTGTCATCTGCTTTTCAGACTGTGTGATCAGGGTGGGGAGGTAAGTTGTCACACCCTGCCGGGTGAGATAGTGGGAGATGATCTCCTCTGCCTCCGGTTCTGCATCGGTATGGTCGTAACCCATTGCGCCGTGTGTATGTAAATCTACAAAGCCGGGCAGAAGATATGCGCCGCCGCAGTCTAATTCCTCCTCGCCGTTTTTGGGAGAAAGAGACGCTCCGATCTCAAAAATCCGCTCGCCCTCAATCCGAAGATCCCCGTTTTGCAGTTTGAAATTTTCGTCTAATATCTTTGCATTTTTTAACAGCATTAAAAATACTTCCTTTCATATCAAGAAAAAAACCGCCTCATAGAAGGCGGTTATTGGTAACCCCATAAAGACCGTGTAAGGCTTGATTTCTTACCTGCATAAGCAGGTGGGTTAATACCTGCGTACTTTATATGTCCACTGGCAGTCCCGAAGGAAAGGAGGCGTATACGCCGCACGCAGAGTGAAAATCCCGTATCAGAAGTGTTGGTAAAAAATAGAACCGTCCACGTGAATCACAGGGTTACCTGGTGATTCTTATTATAGCACATTCTTTCTCATTTTGCAAGTACTTTTTATAAATTTTTCACAAAAAAATTTGAAAAAGCATTTTGGATTTAAAGAATATGACGGTTACTCCTCAGAAGCCTCCTGATCGCGGCGGAGAAATTCCTGAAAAGCAGCCTCTAATTCTGCCTCGTCATCCACCGTTACCAAGGACATATCCTCGTCCGTCTCACCAGTCTGTACCTTCATGAGTATAATCTCATCATTTTCTTCGCCCTCGTCTACAATTTCTAAAAGAGCAAAGTAGGTTTCGTTGTTAAATTCAAAGACGTCAATGGTTTCGCATTCAATCTGATTGCCCTGATCGTCCTCTAACATAATAATATTATCTTCCATAATAATCTCCTCTTCTATTTAGTACATACTTATTGTAATATATTGCGGACGAAATGTCAACAGGAAATTACGAATTTTTTTCGTAATCAACAATTTCTATTGACACTGTTTTGGATTTATGATACATTAATCTCAACAAAATTATACAGAGGTGGTATCCTGATGTTTGAACTTTTTGATTCCTTTCGTGCCTATGATGAAAACAAAGAACCGTACACTTTGACGCTTGAGCAGCATACCGAGACTGCAAATCTGCATGCCGGAGTTTCTGTTTTTTCGCGCTGAGGTGTGGAATGTTTTTGAAACAGAGCTTTTAGAGACGGTTTCTACAGCGTGTACCTCGAGAGAGATTTCGAACGGACAGTTTGAAATTGTGAGCCGTGCACACTTTAAAAACCGTAAGGTAGGGGGATATCAA
>CAKSJF010000042.1 GCA_934462945.1 uncultured Clostridia bacterium
GACTGCGTTCTGACTTTCCCGGAGGGAACAGATCTGACGGGAAAGACGTTAAAAACAGTTTTTACATTTGCAGACGGAAACCAGACCAGCTATCAGAGAAGAATTACACGGGGCTGGGATGACGGCAACCAAATCGATAATTTTCAGCGTGGATATATGCATACAGACTTTTATGATGGAATAGAGACTGCAGATAGCTATACAGGAGATGCAAGCTTGCTTTTGAAAAGCTATTCTGCCTATGAAGACAAAAACCTCGTGTTTTACTTAAAGAATATTGCGCTTAACGCAGATCAGGATTATCAGATCAATTTTTATTATAAAACACAGGGTGGAAATAATTGTAATGTAGAATTAGTTGCCGGAGAAAATAAGCTGTTGATTGCAGCACCGTCCAATGCTACGCCTGAATGGAAAGCATACACCAATACTTTCACGGCTAAAAACAGTGACGTTTATTTTGCACAGCAGTACCCGACTGCGGCATTTTGGATGGATGACCTGACAATCTATGCCTTAGATGAAAACGGAGATCCGACCGGCGAAAACTTAGTTCCATACGGCAGCTTTGAAAAAGAGTATCATACCAGCGCCATTACCACATGCAGCTGGGAGGGAACAGACGGCGGTGCAAATGTAACCTGGAAAAATCCAGCAAGCGCATTCTCTACAAGAGTCTACTTAGACGGTATCCGTGTGGCAGATCTTGCAGGCGCGGAATCAGTTTCGTTAGACGGACTGGAAAACGGCAAGGAATATATCGTTACCTTAAAGGATACCGATGAGATGGGAAATGAAACCTTCGGCACAAGTCTGAAAGTCAAAGCCGGTGAGGATAACCGCCCGGATGTATACGCTCCAAACAGTGTGATTGTGCGCGATTTGAAAGACTATGTCGGAATCTACTGGTACAATCCGCCGATGGATTCTACCGAGATTAAGCTTTATGATGTTACGGATGGAAAATATGTGGAGATGGAGATAATTGACGCATATGAAAGCCTTGCTGCAAATGCAAACAACTATCGGAGAGTGAAAGATTCCGCCGGTATCAGCGGACATACCTACCGCTTAGAGTTTACCTTTACAGACGGTACACAGAGAGTCTATTATGTGAATGCGTCAAAGAACACCTGGGAGATGAAGTACGGCTGGCAGAATGCTTATAGCGGAGGAGATCAGGCGCATGCATTCTTTGATTATACCAACGATTCTATTTCCGGAAAGCATGCCTATGTGATCGGAAGAAACTATTGGAACGACCGTCCAATTCTCTATAACCGTTCATTTAACAGTGACAACCTCAAGCCAAATACGGCTTATTGTGTAAAAATGAAAATGAAGAGTATTGATCCGAGCTGTGAGATCAAGGTTTATGCCGGCGGATCTATCATTAATAATCCGTATGGAGGAAAAACATGGCCCGGAGCGTCTGATGGCTGGAAGGAACAACGCTACTATATCACCACAGGCGATAACGTAAGTACTGACACCGGTCTTGAGATTACTTCAACATCCATGCTTTATTTGGATAATTTTGAAATCTACGAATACTTGGGAAATGGCGTTTTAGGAGAAAAGGTTATAAATAAGGTTTGGAATGAAAACTTTGACGATGACCATGGCATTGCTGCATTGGCAAGCGCAAGTGCAGACGGTATTGATGGCGGTATTTCTCTTAACTGGACACTGCCGGAGAATGCAATCGGCGCAAACGTTTATGTAGATGGCATTAAGACTGCCCATATCACAGGCGCAACCGGCCTGAACCTGACAGGATTAACCAACGGACAGAACTATCAGATTACCCTCCGCGCTTATGATGTATCCGGCTTTGAGGGGGCAGATACTGTTCTTTCCTGCAAAGCTGGCACAACCGGAATTTCTGTTAAGAGCTTTGGTATTTACGACAGTGAAGACGCTTCTGCAGATACCATTGAGGCGATGAATACAGAGTATACTGTGAAAGCAACCGTATCAAATTATACCGAAAACGCTTTGAATGCTGTCATTCTTCTTGCATTCTATGACGAAAACGGAAGACTGATCGGCACCCAGAAAGCAGACGCAACCGTTCCGGCAGATTCTGCAAATGCGAAGGTCAAGCTGGAATACACCTCTCCGCTGATGTTTGAGGATGGGGAAACGGCAGTTAAGGCATTCCTTTGGGATGTTGACACGCTTGCGCCGATGGCACAGGCAGCGTCCGCAGTCTGCGAAGAATAAATACAAAAAATCAGAAATCATCGGTTCTGAATCACTTTAGATAACTTCATTCATCATAAAAAGTCCTGTAGGAGCGTAAAGCGTTTCTACAGGACTTTTTCACTTGTTTTAAAAATTTTTCTGTATTTCTTTCAACATAAAAAGCATCGCTAAATACAGAAAATGAGGCAGTTTCAAACTGCCTCAAAAATTCCATATAGGATTACCAATCCCTGGATATTCACAAAGAGTCCCCTTTAACCGTTGACCTTTGCAAGCATAAGTGCAAGCTGAGATTTTTTTCTTGCTGCTTTGTTCTTATGAACAATTCCCTGCTTTACGCCCTGGTCTAACTTTTTAACAGCGTCGTTAAACAAAGCTTTTACATTTGCAGTATCATTCTTTTCTACAGCAACCTCAAACTTTTTAATTGCAGTCTTTAATGCAGTCTTATGCATTTGATTGATTAAGGTTTTCTTTTCAATCACCTTAACGCGCTTTTTTGCTGACTTAATGTTTGGCATTCAATCCACCTCCAAATAGCTTAATAACATAATACCTAAATATTATACCACAAACAAATGCAAAATGCAAGGGAAAAATAACAAAAATTTTATTTTTTTTGTGGGCAAAAATTTATCGTAATTCCCGGCAGGTTTTTACAATCAAAACAGCGGAAATCACACCGGTTAAAATATCCGAAACCGGCATAGAGTGAAGCACGCCGTCAAGCGCAAAAAAGAGCGGCAGGAAAAGCGCAAATCCAACGCCGAACACAATTTCACGCACCATGGATAAAAGTGTGGATTCAGCCGCCTTTCCCATTGCCTGCAAAAAGATAAAAGTTCCCTTATTGACGCATGCCAAAACGATCATAGAGAGATAAATCCGAAAGGACTTGATCGCAAAATCAGTGTAATAAACGCTTTCGTTTGCCGCTCCGAAAATTCCGATCAGCTGACGCGGCATCACCTCCACAAAAAAGAGCGCCACAGCGCCGACCGCAGCCTCTGAAAGAATCAGGCGGAGAAACAAACCGCGCCCGACGCTTTCTTTCTCTCCCTTACCCATACAAATACTGACATATGCGCAGCATCCGTCTCCAATCATGACCGCAATTGCTAAAGCAATCACCGTCATTGGAAATACAACGGTATTTGCAGCATTGCCATAAGAACCAAGATAATCAGCATTTGCGATAAACACCTGATCGACAATGTTATAAAGCGCACCCACCAAAAGTGAGATGATGCACGGAATAGCGTATCGCCGCATGAGTGTTCCCAAGTGTTCTGTTGAAAGTTTGTTTTCCATATCATTTCCTCCTCTAAAGACAAAAAAACAGCAGACGCGTAAAGTCCATCTGGACTTACGCATCTGCTGCACGATATTTCTATTTTACATGATTTTTTTGTATTTTGCAAGCGGACAGCTTTTAAAAACTTTTTATATTTTTTTCTCCAAAAACTGTGCAAGTTGCTTTAGATGGTTGACTTATGCTGAATGGATTCAAAATCATCCAAAATCTCTTTCTCTGGCGGAGCGGTTACCAGGGAAACCACCACGATACAGATAGAGGAGAAGATAAATGCCGGCAAAAGCTCATAAATAGCAAATGCGCCGTCCAGCTTAGAAACCACCAGTTTCCAGAAGAATACCATAGCCGCACCGCCAACCATACCGGCAATCGCACCCGGACGGTTTGTTCTTTTCCAGAAGATAGAGAAAAGCATTAACGGTCCGAATGTTGCGCCAAAGCCTGCCCATGCAAAGGACACGATCTTGAAGATGACGCTGTTTTCATCCATTGCAATAAACATTGCAATCACAGCCACCAAAAGGAGCGTGATTCTCGAAACCGTCATTACCTGCTTGTCGTCTGCATTCTTTTTCAGCACGCCCTGGAAAATGTTTTTTGCAAATGCCGATGCGGCAATCAGCAAATAAGAATCTGAAGAACTGATTGTTGCCGCTAAAATGCCTGCCATCACAAAGCCGGCAAGAATCGGCGGGAAAAAGCTGGTTGCCAGGGTGATAAAGATATTTTCTGCTGCATTTGCTGTCCGGTGTACATCCGGGAATAATTCGCGTCCGACAATTCCGATAAAGACAGCCACTGCCAGGGAAATAACCACCCAAACCATCGCAATCCGCCGGGAACGCTTTAATTCATCCTCTTTCCGGATTGCCATAAAGCGCAGAAGTACCTGCGGCATACCAAAGTAGCCTAAGCCCCATGCAAGCATAGATGCAACCTTTAAAGCGCCATAAGGCGCAACCGCACCAAACACCGGCTTGCCTGCCTCAACAATCTGCTCTCCGGCATCATTTAAAACCGGGGTTGCCAAGCCAAAAAATTCTACAAATCCAGGAATCTTCTTTGCATTTTCAATGACAGCGCCAAAGCCGCCTGCCTTTGCAGTGCTGATTGAAACAATCAGCGTCAGCGCGATAAACATGACCACGCCCTGCATAAAGTCGGACGCGCTCTCCGCTAAAAATCCGCCGAGAATTGTGTAAAGCAAAACAAATGCCGCGCCTACTAACATCATCGAAAGATACGGCAATCCGAACAGCGTGGAGAATAGCTTTCCGCAGGTTACAAAACAGCTTGCCGCGTAAACGGTAAAGAAGATCAGAATAAAGAGCGCAGAAAGCGTTAAAATCACTTTCTTCTTTTCGTGAAACCGGTTCGAGAAAAACTCCGGCAGTGTGATCGAATCGGTTCGGATACTATACCGGCGCAGACGTTTGGAAACGATCAGCCAGTTTAAATATGTACCGACTGCCAAGCCGATTGCCGTCCATGCCGCGTCTGCTAAACCGTACCAATATGCAACACCCGGCAATCCCATCAAAAGCCAGCCGCTCATGTCGGACGCTTCCGCACTCATCGCCGTTACCCACGGACCTAAGGAACGTCCGCCTAAGAAATAATTTTCAGAGCTTTTGTTTGCGCGCTTTGCAAACACCACTCCAATCACGATTACCGCTGCCATGTATAAAATCATAGCAGTAAGAATCTGAATTGTCTTACCATCCATGATAAAACCCCTCCCATTATAAACTATTTGTCTATTTTAGCACATTTTTGTCAATCTGTCAAGTCCGCAATTTTCGTTAATACCAATTCTTTCTTTTAAAAATCCATGCGGTAACGCTGCAAACTACAATACTGAACAGGATCACCAGGGGATATCCAAAGCTCCAGCGGTATTCCGGCATCTGAAAATTCATTCCATACCATCCCACAATCAGCGAAAGCGGCATAAACACAGCCGTTAAAACCGTAAAGATTTTCATGATCTGGTTTTGTTCTATGTCAATCTGTGCCTGGTATGCTTCCCGGATTTGTGTGGTACACTCACGCAGATGCGCCACCGCTGCCTCCAAACGGCCCACACGGTGCGAAATTGCCGCAAACCGGCTGTAAAGATTTTTTGGAATGATCTCCGCCTCATCCAGAGCCAGCATATCTGCCGCCGCACTCAGCTGTTCATAGCTGCGCTTGAGCCGCAAAAGCGTCCGTCGATAAGATACAATCGTTGCTCCTGTCTCCTGGCGCAGTTTTTTTGCCGTGATCATTTCCTCCTCCAACGCGCTCAAAGAGTCCTCCATTAAGTCCAAGGCATCCATATCTGACGCAGTCAGATAATCTAAAAAACGCACCAGTGCGGAAAAGGAGCTTTCTCCCTTTTCCTCCGGCAGCAGTTGATAATAATCGCTAAAGAGAATACAATCCTCTCCGCAATATAAAACAATCCGTTCCGACTCCTCAAAATCACGCACCTTGCACAATTCTACACTGAAAAGGTATGCCTGATTCTCCAGCGGAACACAGATATGTCCGCTTTGTCTCAACCATCGGTAGATTTCCTCCCCGGCATACTCCTTGATTTTCTCAATTTCATAGGATTTATAATTCCGATTCACCGTTTTCATTCTCCTTTTAGTAGATTTTGCAAAAACTCTATCATGATTGTAGCATAAAACCAAAGAAAAATCAATTCCTCCATAACGTTTTACCGGGTTTTTTCTTAAAAAAACAGGAAGAAAATGAAAAAAATCATAAAAAATTTAAAAAAAATATTGTGTTTTTGTAAATAGTGTGTTAAAATAATAATTAATATTCTATCTATTTAGGAGGATGGTTATGAAAAACATGAAAAAAATCTTATCATTTGTATTAGGCGCATCTCTGATGGGCATGTCCTTAGCAGGCTGCGGCGAAACAACAACCGGGGACAATGCAACAAGCGGAAAAACCATTAAAATTGGTGTTTTCGAGCCGGCATCCGGAGATAACGGCGCTGGCGGAAAGCAGGAGGTTCTGGGTATCCGCTATGCAAATACCGTTGTTCCGACGGTAACCGTTGGCGGAGAGGAATACACCATTGAATTAGTTGAGGTAGATAATCAGTCCTCAACCGATAAGGCAGTTTCTGCTGCTGAAACCTTGGTTAGCAAGGGTGTTTCCGCTGTTTTAGGTACATACGGATCAGGTGCGGCAATTGCAGCAGCTCCGACCTTTAACAATGCAAAAATTCCGGCAATCGGCTGCTCCTGCACAAACCCGGCAGTTACTGCTGAAAACCCGTACTATTCCAGAGTTTGCTTCTTAGATCCGTTCCAGGGAAGCGTTATGGCAAACTTTGCAAAGGATCAGTTCAGTGCAAAAACCGCATATATCCTGACCATGCTTGGCGAAGACTACGGAAACGGCTTAGGCAACTACTTTAAAGAAGCATTTGAAAAGCTTGGCGGAACCGTAATTTCCGAAACATTCCCGGAGGGAACTTCTGATTTCTCGGCATATCTGCAAAACGCTGCAAAGGCAAATGCTGACGTTATCTTTGCTCCGTCTGCAACTACCTATGCATCTCTGATTATCACACAGGCAAAATCCGCTGGTATCACCATTCCGATTCTTGCAGGCGATACCTGGGAAAGCTCTGTAATTCTGGACGCACAGAACGGTTCGGGTCTGGACGTATACTGCTCTACGTTCTTTGATGAGAACGACGATGCCGGAAAAGCAAAGGAATTTGTTACAGGCTTTAAAGAGTACTTAAATTCTGACAGCAAAAACCTGACCAACAACGGCGGCAACGATATTGTTGCAGCAGTTTCCGCTTTGGGTTACGACGCTTACATGGTTGCTGTTGAAGCAATTAAGGCAGCTGATTCTACCTCCGGTGAAGAAATTCAGAAGGCAATTCTTGCACTTCAGACGGAAGGTGTTACCGGTTCTATCAGCTTCGACGAAAAGGGCGACGCAAAGAAAACCATGGCTTATATCAAAAAAGCAAACGACGGCAAATTTGATTTCGTTAAGACACAGTCTGTCAGCGAATAAGCTGTTATTTCGGAAATGAATTAGATTTTGATTCGGTGTGCAGCGGACAACATTGTTCGCTGCGCTCTGCTTTCAAAAAGGATTTTTGTTGGAGGGAAAAATATGCAAAATATTTTACCATACCTGCTAGCAGGAATTTCAGTCGGCGGTCAGTATGCACTGATCGCAATCGGATATACCATGGTTTACGGAATCCTGAGACTGATTAACTTTGCCCACGGCGATATTTTTACCGTCGCCGGATTTCTGCTGGTTTATTTATCGGCGGTGCTGCCGCTCCCGGTTTCTCTGCCGCTGGTGATTATTATCACAGTATTTCTGGGCGTTCTGGTGGAGCGCGTGGCATATAAGCCGCTTCGTACCGCCCCCCGTATGTCGATTATGATATCGGCAATCGGTGTTTCTTATTTATTGCAAAATCTGCTCTGGTATATCACCGGCGGTCTTGCAAAAATGTATCCGAAAATTCCATGGATCAGCGACAGCGTGCAGGTATTCGGCTGCACCACCTCGCGTGTTACCGTTATTACCCCGATTCTCACGATTGCTTTGGTTGCCGTTTTGGTGCTTCTGATTCAGAAAACAAAGATCGGTATGGCAATGCGTGCAGCATCAAAGGATTTTGAAACGGCACAGCTGATGGGAATTAAAATTGACAGCGTCATCCGTATGACCTTTATTATCGGTTCTGCCCTGGCTGCTGTCGGCTCTATGCTTTATTTTTCAAACTATCAGACCGTTACCCCGACAGTGGGTGCGATGCCTGGTTTAAAAGCATTCGTAGCTGCCGTATTCGGCGGAATCGGTTCGATTCCGGGCGCTGTTTTGGGTGCGTTTGTAATTGGTATTTGTGAAAGCTTTATTAAAGGCGCAGGCTATACCACCTTTAGTGATGCATTTACCTTTGCGCTTTTGATTGTGATATTAGTAGTAAAGCCGACTGGTTTGTTCGGCGAAAATCTGACGGAGAAGGTGTAATCAATGAAAAAATCAAATTCAAAAAGCACATTGATCAGCGCCATTCTCATCATTGCGCTGATGGCGCTGATCATTGTCTTAGACAATATTCCAAATGTTCCGGCACTGCTTCTGACGGTTTTAAGAAAGGGTGCGGTTTACTCTTTAGTAGCTGTTTCTATGAATCTCTTAAACGGCTTTACCGGACTTTTCTCGCTGGGACAGGCAGGCTTTATGCTTTTGGGTGCATATACTTACGCGGTTCTGACCATTCCGGTAGAACGGCATGCGTCTGTTTACCAGTACTTTAACGGCGGAATTGTGAATTTCACCATTCCGATGATCCCGGCGCTCATTTGTGCCGGTTTAATGGCGGCGCTGTTCGCATTTCTGATCGGTCTGCCGGTGTTAAAATTAAAAAGCGACTATCTTGCCATTGCCACACTCGGCTTTGCAGAAATCGTCCGTTCACTGGTGCAGTTCGATAAATTCGGTCCGGTTACCAATGCTTCAAACCTGCTTTACGGTTTCCCAAGCTTTGCGGATTTCTCCATTAAAATCGGATCAAAGACACTGAGTCTGACCACGTTTATTCCGTTTTTGATGTCCGGCATCTGTATCTTTTTGATCGTGCTTTTGATTAATTCAACCTATGGACGCGCCTTTAAGGCAATCCGGGATGATGAAATTGCAGCAGAGGCAATGGGCATTAACTTAGCAAAGCACAAGAGAATGTCCTTTATTATCAGCTCATTCTTTGCCGGTATTTCCGGAGCGATGCTTGCGATGTACCAGGCAAGCGTACAGGCAACCGTCTTTAAGGCTGCTATGACCTATGAGATTCTTCTGATCGTGGTAATCGGCGGAATCGGTTCTGTTTCCGGTTCCTGTATCGGTTCGTTCCTCTTTATCGCATGCAGCGAGTGGTGGCTGAGATTTTTAGATAATGAAACCTTTTTCGGTTCGTTTAAAGTGCCTCTTTTACGGAGCGGATTCCGAATGGTGGTATTCTCGGTTGTGATCATGCTGATCGTGCTGTTCCGCCGAGAGGGAATTATGGGCGATAAAGAGCTTCCTGCGCTATTTAAAAAGCGCAAAAAATCCCCGAAAAAGGAGGGTGCGTCCAAATGAGTGAAAACGTATTAAAGATCGAAAACGCAACCATCCAGTTTGGCGGCGTAGTCGCTGTGGACAACCTTTCTATGGAGGTAAACAAGGGCGAAATCGTTTCCCTGATCGGTCCGAACGGCGCAGGAAAAACGACTGCATTCAATATTATCACCGGTGTTTATGCACCGACCAACGGAAAGGTTGAGTTTTTGGGAGAAACCGTTGTGGAAAATTATCCGCACGGAAAGATGAAAAAGCTTTATAAGGGCGAAAACCGCGGCATGTATCATCATAAAATTGCCCCGACACCCGACAAACTGACCAAACGCGGCATGGCAAGAACCTTTCAGAATATCCGTCTTTGGAAGAACCTGACGGTATTTGAAAATGTTCTGATTGCAACCCATTTGCGCAAAAAGAGTAATCTCTTTACCGCCGCATTCCATCTCAACTTCCGGGAGGAGCAGAAAATGCGCCAGGAGGTGGAGGATTTATTAAAGCTTGTTGGACTTTATGAGGAGCGCGAGGAAAAAGCCACCTCTCTTCCTTACGGAAAGCAGCGGCGTTTAGAAATTGCGCGCGCACTTGCCACCGAACCAAAGCTCCTGCTTTTAGACGAGCCGGCAGCCGGCATGAATCCGCAAGAAACAAAGGAATTAACGCAGTTTATTGCAGAAATCAAAGAACAATTCCAGATCACCATTCTTTTGATTGAGCATCATATGAATTTGGTCATGGACATTTCCGACCGGATTTATGTTTTAGATTTCGGAAAGCTGATTGCAAAGGGAACTCCGGCAGAAATTCAGAATGACCAGCGCGTCATCGATGCATATTTGGGGGTGAGTGAGGATGCTTAAAATTGACAATTTAGAGGTTGCCTATGGCGGAATCCAGGCGCTCCGCGGCATTAGCCTGGAAGTGCCGGACGGAAAAATCATCACTCTGATCGGTGCAAACGGAGCAGGAAAATCGACCACACTCCGTACCGTTTCCGGCTTAGTGAAAGCATCCGGCGGATCGGTTACCTATAACGGCAAGGAACTTCTCGGCATGCCGATTCATAAGATACTCTCTGAAGGCATTGCCCTTGTTCCGGAGGGACGGCGCGTTTTTTCGGATTTGACCGTATTAGAAAATCTGCGCGTGGGTGCATATCTTCGGAAAGACAAGGCAGAAATTGCAAAGGATATTGAGTGGATTTATACCCTCTTTCCGCGGCTTTCAGAGCGAAACTGGCAGATGGCAGGAACGCTTTCCGGCGGCGAACAGCAGATGCTTGCAGTTGCAAGAGCATTAATGAGCCGTCCAAAGCTGATCATGATGGACGAGCCGTCACTTGGTCTTGCACCGCTGGTGGTACAGGGGATTTTCGATATTATTAAGGAAATCAATAAACAGGGCGTAACCGTCCTCCTGATTGAGCAAAACGCAAATATGGCGCTCAAGGTTGCCGACTATGCCTACGTTCTGGAAACCGGTCATGTCACCATGAAAGGAACAGGCGCAGAGCTTTTGGCAAATGAGGATGTAAAAAAAGCTTATTTAGGAAACTAATGATCATGATTGATAAAAAAATGTGCAGAACGCGTCGCGTTCTGCACGATTTTTTTATTAAAATGCAAGCTTGGATTCAATAAACTGTTCTAAATCTTCAATTTTCACACGTTCCTGCTGCATGGTGTCGCGGTCGCGGACGGTAACCGAACCGTCGGTTTCAGAATCAAAGTCATAGGTGATGCAGAAAGGTGTTCCGATTTCGTCCTGTCTGCGGTAACGCTTACCGATCGAACCTGCTTCGTCATATTCGCAGTTATACTTTTTGCTTAATGCCTCATAAACCTTTCCTGCACCCTCGGAGAGCTTTTTGGAAAGCGGCAGAACGGCAGCTTTGACCGGCGCTAATGCCGGATGCAGATGCAGAACTACGCGGCTGTCTCCGCCCTCTAATTCTTCTTCGTCATATGCTTCTACTAAAAAAGCAAGCGCAACACGGTCCGCACCTAAGGACGGCTCAATGCAATAAGGCACATAGCGTTCGTTTGTCATCGGATCGATATATTCCATGCTTTCGCCGGAATGGGTCTGATGCTGCTTTAAGTCGAAATCGGTACGGTCTGCAATGCCCCAAAGCTCGCCCCAGCCAAACGGGAACACGAACTCAATATCGGTGGTTGCATTGGAATAATGAGAAAGCTCCTCCGGAGAATGGTCGCGGAAACGAACATTTTCCTCTTTAATACCAAGATTTAAAAGCCACTTCATGCAATAGTCTTTCCAGTAATAGAACCAATCCATATCCTTTCCGGGTGCGCAGAAAAATTCCAGCTCCATCTGCTCAAATTCACGGGTACGGAAGGTGAAGTTACCCGGTGTGATCTCGTTTCGGAAAGATTTACCGATCTGACCGATTCCAAACGGTACTTTTTTACGAGAGGTACGCTGAACGCTTTTAAAGTTTACAAAGATACCCTGAGCCGTTTCCGGACGCAGATATACCACAGAGGAGGAATCCTCGGTAACGCCCTGGAACGTCTTAAACATCAGGTTAAACTGACGGATACCGGTAAAGTTGTGCTTGCCGCATTCCGGGCAGACAATGTTATGCTCGTTGATATAATCCATCATCTTTTCGTTGCTCCAGCCGTCTACCACGATGCTTTCGCCGTTTTGAAAAGCGTAGTCCTCAATCAGCTTGTCGGCTCTGTGCCGTGCTTTACATTCTTTACAGTCCATCAGAGGATCGGAAAAACCGCCCACATGTCCCGAAGCAACCCAGGTTTGCGGATTCATCAGAATCGCGCAGTCCACACCCACGTTATAGGGAGATTCCTGGATGAACTTTTTCCACCATGCTTTTTTTACGTTGTTTTTAAACTCCACGCCAAGCGGACCGTAGTCCCAGGTATTTGCCAGACCGCCGTAGATTTCACTTCCGGGGAAGATATAGCCTCTGCCTTTGCAAAGCGCAACGATTTTATCCATTGTCTTTTCTAAATTTTTCATCTTGTAACACGCCTTTCAAAATTCTTCAATAAAATTATTTTATCAGAAATTCCAGCTATAGTCAAGGATTTTAGGTAATTTTCAAAAAATCATAAAATCGTTCAATAATTTTTTTGATTTTTGGTGTATTTTTCCGAAACTGCTTAACGTTTCAACAATAAAAAATGATTCTTTGGGGATAATAAAATTGAAATTAAAAAAAAGGAGCTGCAAGGGTTATGTCAAAAATTATTGTGAAAAATAATGGCGCACTTCGGGGAGAGGTGGAAATCGGAGGGTCTAAAAATGCGGCGCTTCCGATCCTTGCTGCGTCCATTCTAACAAGAGGAAAGAACCGGATTTTAGGCTTGCCGCATCTAAGCGATATTGCTATTATGTATTCTCTTTTAGAGAGTCTCGGGGCGCGGATTTCAGAGTTTCCGGACGGGATTGAAATTGACACGTCCAGTGTGTTTCAGTATTCTGCACCTTATGAACAGGTGATCAAGATGCGCGGCTCGTTCCTTTTGGCAGGACCGCTGCTTTCGGTGCTGGGAAAGGCACGGATTTGTCTTCCCGGCGGATGTCCGATCGGCAGCCGTCCGATTGATCTGCACCTAAAAGGCTTTGCGCGCCTGGGTGCGTCTATTTCGCAGGAACACGGATATATTGAATTAGAGGCGCAAAAGCTTTCCGGCGCGAAAATTTATTTAGATTTTCCGAGCGTGGGTGCAACGGAAAATCTTATTATGGCGGCATGCTGTGCAGAGGGGGAAACGCTGATTGAAAATGCGGCAGTCGAGCCGGAAATTGAGGATTTAGCGCAATTTTTAAACCGCCAGGGTGCGCAGATTGAGGGGGCAGGGAGTGACACAGTGCGGATTTTGGGGGTGGAGTCCCTGTCTGGCTGTGAACATCGGATCATCACCGACCGGATTGAGGCAGGAACGTATATGGCGGCATTTGCGATCACAAAGGGGCGCGGACGGGTGAAAAACGTGCATATTGATCATGTGCGTCCGATGATTGCAAAGCTTTTGGAAATGGGGGTAGAGGTGAGCGAGGAGCCGGGAGCGGTGTTGGTGAATGCCCGGAGAAAGCTCCGCGCCACAGACATTAAAACCATGCCGTTTCCGGGATTTCCGACCGATATGCAGGCGCCGTTTGGCGGACTGTTGAGTGTGGCGCAGGGAACGGGCGTGATTGTTGAGACGGTTTTTGAAAACCGTTTTCTGCATGTGGGAGAATTGAACCGGATGGGGGCGAATATCCGGATTGACGGACGCACATCGGTGATTCAGGGTGTTCCGCAGCTGACCGGTGCAAAGGTGCATGCGGCAGATCTGCGCGGCGGTGCGGCTTTGATTCTTGCCGGGCTTTCTGCCGGCGGTGTGACCGAGATCGACGGGGTGGAGCATATCCGGCGCGGCTATGACCGGATTGTGGAAAAGCTGTCACGGCTGGGAGCAGAAATAGAATTAGAGGAATGACGCGTTTTTTGCTAAAACAATATATATTTTTGAACAAAAAACAGGTAGAACAAGGGAATGCCTTGACAAAAAACTTTTTTTTGGTAAAATAAGAGCATAACATTTCACAGACAAGGAGATCACAGATATGAAAATTAGTTTTTCAACTTTGGCATGTCCCAAATATTCTTGGGCAGATATCTATTCCATGGCAAAGGATTTAGGCTTTGACGGAATCGAGATCCGCGGTCTGGGAGAGGACATTTTTTCTGTTAAGGCGCGTCCTTTTACCGATCAGGAACTTCCGAAAACGATCGCAACCCTAAAGCGGTTAGGATTGGAGATTCCGTGCCTATCGACCGGAATTGCTGTGAAGGACAAGGCGCAGTCCGAGGAGTGTTTTTATGAAATCCAGGCATACTGCACGCTGGCAAAAAAACTCGGAACTCCGTATATCCGTGTGCTGGGAGATTTAACGCCTGCACCGGAGGAGGAAGTGGACGATCATTATGTGGCAGAGCAGTTAAAACAATATATACCAACCGCCAGGGAATGCGGCGTGACGCTTTTGGTGGAAACGAACGGTGTTTATGCAGACACGGCAAGGCTTCGCCGTCTGTTAGACAGCATCGGAGACGAGCATGTGGCGGCGCTATGGGATATGCACCATCCGTTCCGCTATTTTGGTGAATCGGCAAAGGACACCATTCAGAATTTAGGTACATATATTAAGTATGTTCATGTCAAGGACAGTGTAATGGTGGATGGAAAGCCGTCCTACCGGATGCTGGGCGAGGGCGATCTGCCGGTTTCGGATATGCTTAACGAGCTGAAAACCTACGGCTATTCGGGATATGTTTCCTTAGAGTGGGTGAAAAGATGGGCAAAAGATTTAAGCGATGCCGGTATTGTGTTCCCGCAGTTTGCAAACTACATGAAAAAATACCGGATTCATCACAAGCATGCGCTCCAGGATAATAACCGGAAAACCGGAAAATATGTCTGGCCGAAAGAGCGACTGATTGATTATACTTTTCCGGACGTTCTGGATCGGATTTGCGAGGAATTTCCGAACCAGTATGCGTTCCGCTATACCGAGCTGGATTATACGCGCACCTATCCGGAGTTCCGGGCGGACGTTGACCGTTTTGCACGCGCTTTGATTGCCATGGGAGTTAAGCGCGGCGATCATGTTGCCATCTGGGCAACCAATGTCCCGGCATGGTATCTCACATTCTGGGCAACCACCAAAATCGGTGCAGTGTTGGTAACGGTCAATACTGCATATAAAATTCATGAGGCAGAATATCTGCTCCGTCAGTCGGACACACATACGCTGGTGATGATTGACGGATATAAGGATTCTAACTATATAGAAATTATCCAAAAGCTTTGTCCGGAGCTTTCGGAGTGCGATCCGGGCGAATTGGTTTCGGAAAAGCTGCCGGTTCTGAAAAATGTCATTACCGTAGATTCCAAACAGCCTGGCTGCTACACCTGGGAAGAAGCAAATGCCTTTGCAGAACAGACGCCGGTTTCCGAACTGGAACGGCGCAGAGCGCAGATCGACAAAAATGATGTCTGCAACATGCAGTATACTTCCGGCACAACCGGATTTCCAAAGGGCGTTATGCTGACACACTATAATGTGGTAAACAACGGCAAGGCAATCGGTGACTGTATGGATTTGTCCACTGCGGACAAGATGATGATTCAGGTTCCGATGTTCCATTGCTTTGGTATGGTACTTGCGATGACTGCGTCTGTAACGCACGGAGTCACGATGTCGCCGATCACGGCATTTTCCCCCAGAAAGGGACTTGCCTGCATTAACAAGGAGAAAATCACCTGTTTCCACGGCGTACCAACCATGTTTATTGCAATGATGAACCATCCGGACTTTGAAACAACCGATTTTTCGCACATGAGAACCGGCATTATGGCAGGCTCGCCCTGCCCGATCAAGGCGATGCAGGATGTTGTGGAGAAAATGCACATGTCAGAAATCTGCATCACCTATGGTCAGACCGAGGCTTCCCCGGCAACGACCATGAGCAAAACCACCGATTCGCTGGAAACACGCGTCAACACAGTCGGCGGTCCGATTTTCGGCGTTGAGTGTAAAATTGTCGACCCGGAAACGTATGAGGATCTGCCGGATAATGTGGACGGCGAGTTTGTGGCGCGCGGTTACAATATTATGAAAGGCTATTACAAAATGCCCGAGGCAACAGCGGCTGCCATAGATTCTGAGGGCTGGCTGCACACAGGCGATCTTGCGCGCAGACTGCCGGACGGTAACTTCAAAATTACCGGCAGAATCAAGGATATGATCATCCGCGGCGGTGAAAATATTTATCCAAAGGAAATTGAGGACTTTATCTATACGCATCCAAAGGTAAAGGATGTGCAGGTAATCGGTGTGCCGGACAAGGCTTACGGCGAGGAGATTATGGCTTGCATCATCCTGAAAGACGGGGAGGAGAGCAGCGAGGAGGAAATGAAGCAGTATGTCATGGATCACATGGCAAAGCATAAGGTTCCGCGCTATATCGATTTCGTTTCGGAATTTCCTATGAATGCGGCTGGAAAGATTTTAAAATATAAAATGCGTGAGGATGCAACAGAAAAATTAAAGCTCCAGGACGCAAAAAGTATTGTTACGGCATAAAATGTCATGAAAATGTAACATTCAGCCTCTTGCAAAGCGTTCCAAAATCCGATATAATAGGTATATACCTAATAACAGGGGATGTGGAAAAAATGAAATGCCCATATTGCGGTTACGGAGAGAATAAAGTAATTGATTCCCGTCCGACTGATGATGCTTCTGCCATTCGCCGTCGGAGAGAATGCTTAAAATGCCAGAAACGGTTTACCACTTATGAAACGCTGGAGACAATTTCGCTTGCGGTTATTAAGCTGGATCATTCCCGGCAGGCGTTCGACCGGCAGAAAATTCTGCGCGGTTTAATCCGTGCCTGTGAAAAGCGTCCGGTATCACTTCCGACTATGGAAAAAATTGTGGACGATATTGAGAGTGAATTATATCAGACGATGGAAAAGGAAGTCACCAGTACCGAAATCGGAGAAAAGGTGATGGAGCGGTTAAAGGAAATTGACGAGGTTGCATATGTGCGTTTCGCATCGGTGCATAAACGTTTTTCCGATATTGAAACCTTTATGGAGGAGCTGAAAAAGCTGCTCAAAACAAAGTAAGATTCCGGGGATGTCAGGGTACATCCCCTTTCTTTTGTGAGAGGATGAGGTAGAATGAATACAAATGAAACCATTGCAGCAATTGCAACACCGCCGGGTGTGGGCGGAATTGCAGTCATTCGGGTGAGCGGAGCGGATGCTGTGGCAATTTCCGACCGTGTTTTTTGCGGTGCAAAAAAACTTTCCGATGTGCCGACCCACACGGTTCATTATGGCTTTATCGTGAATGAAAAAGGGGAAAAGGTAGATGAAGTGCTGGTTTCGGTTATGCTTGCACCGAAAACCTTTACCCGTGAAGATGTTGTGGAGATCAGCACGCACGGCGGAATCCGGATTTCCCGGGCGGTGCTTTCGGCGTTGCTGTCTGCCGGGGCGCGGTTAGCAGAGCCGGGCGAGTTTACCAAGCGTGCCTTTTTGAACGGAAGAATCGATCTTTCGCAGGCAGAGGCTGTGATCGATTTGATTCAGTCCGAAACAGAACTTGCCGGGAAAAATGCGCTTTCGCAGGCAGAGGGAACACTTTTTAGAAGCATTGAGGACATCCGGCAGAGGCTTTTGCATTTAGCGGCGTCTATGCAGGTGGTGATTGATTATCCGGATGAGGATTTAGAGGACATGACGGTGGAGGAAATGATCGCGGAAGCGGCAGAATGCCGCGAAAGTGTGCAAAAGCTGCTTGCAACAGCAGAAAGCGGAAAGGTGCTCCGGGAGGGAATCCGGACGGCGATTGTCGGTCAGCCAAATGTCGGCAAGTCCTCGCTTTTGAATTGTTTAGCCAAGGAGGATCGTGCAATTGTCACCGATATTGCAGGAACTACCCGGGATGTGATTGAGGAGCGTGTGAATCTGGACGGCATACTGCTGCGGCTTTTTGATACGGCAGGAATCCGGGAAACTGAGGACACGGTGGAGAAAATCGGTGTGGAGCGTTCGCGCCGGTCGATTCTGGAGGCAGACCTGGTACTGCTGATTTTGGATGCGGAGCGCGGAATCACACCGGAGGATGAAAAACTGCTTGCAGAAACCTCCGGACAAAACCGGATTCTGCTTTTAAATAAAACGGATGCGTTCTGCTCCGGGATTACAAGCATTCAGGGAGAACCTGTGCTGCATATCTCGGCAAAGACCGGCGGCGGTGCGGATGCGCTGGCAGCGGAAATTAAAAAACGCTTTCAGCTGGGAGAGATCGGGCAGTCCAATGCTCCGATTATTACGAATCTGCGCCATCAGCAGGCACTTTTCCGCTGCTGTGAAAGCCTGGATCGGATGATTTCTGCTCTTTCCGGCGGTGTTCCGTCCGATCTGACCACAATTGATCTGAACGATGCGATCAGTGCGCTGGGTGAAATCAGCGGCGCATCGGTTTCGGAGGATTTGGTTTCTGCAATTTTTCATCAATTTTGCGTCGGAAAATAGTATTTTCATGCATGTTGATTGTATATTTATACAAAAATAAGATTTTTTTTGCAAAAAGGCTTGCATTCTGAGAAAAAATTTGGTATGATGTAGAGTATTGAAAGAATAAAAAGGGGAGTTTGTTGAAATGAATTGGATCAATACACTTGTTTTTGAATTCAACAGAACCTTTATCACCGGCGACCGGTGGAAAATGTTTGCGGACGGTGTGAAAGTGACGCTGACGCTTTCCCTGTTCTCGGTTTTGCTCGGTCTTGCAATCGGAATTTTGCTTGCGCTTGGCAAGCTTTGCAAATTCAAGCCGATTAAGTGGTTCTGCAATCTTTATATCGATGTCATCCGCGGTACGCCGACTATGGTGCAGCTTTTGATTATTTACTTTATTTTCTTTGCATCAGTGGCAATTGACCGGCGGATTGTGGCGATTATTGCATTTGGTATTAATTCCAGCGCTTATGTGGCAGAGATCATCCGCGGCGGAATCCTTTCGGTCAATCCGGGGCAGACAGAAGCCGGGCGGTCGCTGGGGTTAAACGGTACACAGACGATGGTGCATATTGTAATGCCGCAGGCAATTAAAAATATTCTGCCGGCGCTCGGAAATGAATTTATCGTTTTGGTCAAAGAGACGGCGGTGATCGGTTATATTGCAAAAATTGACTTAACAGCCGCGGCGCTTTCTGTACAGGCAAAAACCTATAGCTATGTGATGCCGCTTTTGTCGGTTGCGGTCATTTACTATGTCATTATCAAAATTCTGACGATTCTTCTGCACCGGCTGGAAAACAGACTGCGTGCGTCGGATGTTCGTTAAAAAGGAGAAGGTCTTATGATCAAAGTAAAGAATTTACACAAAAGCTTTGGCAGTCTCCAGGTGTTAAAGGGGATTGACGAGCATATCAAAAAGGGCGAAAAGGTCGTTGTGATCGGTCCGTCCGGCAGCGGAAAAAGTACGTTTTTACGCTGTCTGAATCTTTTGGAAACGCCAACCGAGGGCGAAATTTTTATTGATGATGAAAAAATTAACGATCCGAAAGTGGATGTGAACCACATCCGGGAGAAGATGGGAATGGTGTTTCAGCAGTTTAACCTGTTTCCACATCTGACGATTATGGATAATATCGTGTTAGCGCCGATGAAAGTGAAAAAAATGTCGCGCGCAGACGCGGAGAAAAAGGCGGAGGAGCTTTTGAAAACAGTCGGATTGTATGATAAAAAGGACGCATATCCGGCACAGCTGTCCGGCGGTCAACAGCAGAGAATTGCGATTGCAAGGGCACTGGCAATGGATCCGGAAATTATGCTTTTTGACGAACCTACCTCAGCGCTCGACCCGGAAATGGTCGGAGAGGTTTTAGGGGTTATGAAAAAGCTTGCGGACGACGGTATGACCATGGTTGTGGTAACGCACGAAATGGGATTTGCGCGTGAGGTTGCATCCAGAGTTCTCTTTATGGATCAGGGTGTGATTATGGAGCAGGGGACACCGGAGGAGCTTTTCGGCAATCCGCAGAACGACAGAACCAAGGAATTTTTAAGCAAGGTTCTTTAATTTTTGTAAATACCCCCGTTTCGGGGTGTTGATATTTTAACAAATTTTCAGGAGGATAAAATTATGAAAAAGAGTATGAAAAAAGCACTTAGCCTTGCAGTAGCTGCAATTTTAGCAATGGGTATGCTTTCCGGCTGCGGAGATAAGAACACAGGAAATGACGCAGACACAGCAGCATCCGGCGCACCGGCAGCAGGTGACAAGATTGTAATGGGAACAAACGCAGAGTTCCCGCCGTTTGAATTTGTTGCAGATTCCGGAGAGGGTTTGGTAGATAAGTTTGACGGTATCGACGTTGCAATTGCAAAGAAGATTGCAGAAAATATGGGCAAAGAGCTGACCATTGAGGATATGCAGTTTGAGGGTCTGATCGCATCGGTTCAGTCCGGTAAGATCGACATGGCAATTGCAGGTATGACTGCAACGGATGAGAGAAAGGAAAGCGTTGATTTCAGCGACACCTACTTTGTTGCAGAGCAGATTATGGTTGTTCCGGAGAATTCCGATATTACAAAGGCTGAAGATCTGAAAAACGGAAAAACAGTCGGCGTTGTTTTAGGATATACCGGTGACGGCGTTGTAACAGACGATCTGCAAATCCCGGAGGATAAAATCTTAAGAGTCAGCCGCGGTATCGACGCTGTACAGGAAGTGAAAAACGGCAAGCTGGACGCAGCAGTAATCGACTCTGCAACCGGTATTGCATTAGCAAAGGAAAACGGCTTAAAGACAGTAGAAGATAAGGACGCGTTCGCATCTGAAGAATATGCAATCGCAGTAAAGAAAGGCAACACAGAATTACTGGATGCAATCAATAAGACTCTTGCTGAAATGAAAGAAAGCGGAGAAATTGATCAGTTGGCTGTAAAGTATAACGGCTAAAATAAGTTCGTTGTTTTGTAGTATGCAGCTTAGGAGACATGGAACGTTTCTATGTCTCCTTTTTGTTTTCTTGTTTTAGAGAATTTTTTATGTTCTGAAATTTGGCATTTAAGGAGTCCCATTCTTTTTTAAATTCTGGATTTCGCATTTGTTGATTTAATGTTTCTCTAAAATTTTTGCCCATAGAAATCACCCTCTTGTTTTTTTCTGTAATTATATTATACCCGTGAAAAGAAATACAGTCAATAGGATTATATAAAGTTTGTTATGGAAAGCCGAGTGGGACAATCCCTCAGTCGGCACAAGCCGACAGCTCCCTTTGCTCAAGGGAGCCTTTTGTAAGTGCAATTTTTCTTTGTAGTAGGCTTACATTCATATAAATTCTTTTATTAAAACTAAAAATCTGCGTACACTTTAGGCTCCCTTGAGC
>CAKSJF010000043.1 GCA_934462945.1 uncultured Clostridia bacterium
CGTGAAAACCGACAAAAGATTAGATTTCGGCAAAGCTGCCGTTATTTATCTTTTGAGCACTGACAGGGTATTCGGAACAATCCTTGAAAACTATGTGTCCAATCCGATTTATATTCTGCCGAAAATGTATAACGGCAGTAGAGGTGAAGAACAATATAACTTGTATCACGCAGTCAGAATGCTTGCAGGAATGGAAACAGGTCTTGCGGAAGAAGATCTGACCGAGGACGGCGTTATAGATGATAAAATTCTTTGTCTGATTATCAATGCCAAATTTATTGAGAAGTACGGCATAAGCGGATTTAAAAATAAGCGGAAAAGAAAACAGAGCTATGTGAATAATCCGATGAACCGCAGGCAAAATACATACTCATATAAAGGACAGACAATACGGATTAAGTAAGGAAGGTGATATAATGGCAGTTGGATGAATCCAATCAGGTGGTCAATATGAAAGAAGTTTGCGTACCGAGCATGAATTATGCGTCCGGCAGCTGGGGGGATATGAACTATGCAGTTCCGTTCTACCGTGCAGCATACGACATCAAAGGAAAAACGCTGATTACTTCTCCTGCGGCAGCGCCGGACGTGCAGAAAATCAGCGACACCAGCGTTTTCTTTGCGGATCAGTTTAAATATGTATATAAATATAACACGCAAAACAACAAGGTCACCTCGGCAGACTATACCGATCTGAAAACCTACCGGCAGAATCCGTCCGGCTATTCCAAGGTGTTTACCATGCTGTTCTGCGGAGATGATATAGTAATGGTAATTTATGAATAAGGAGGATAAGTCTGAATAAAATCGCCCATAGCACTGCTTTTTGCTCGGGGTAGCGCAGCGGCATTTCGGTAGTGAATGACAGTTCAGTGAACTGTCAGAGCCGAAATGTGACCGAGCCGCAGCGAGAAGTAGCCATGTACAGAGCAGTGGCGTTACCTAAATCAAAGATTTAGAACGCTGTTGCATGGCTTTCGTTCCCAAATTTAAAATTTGGACTCAAGCGCAACCACTCGCTGCAAAGCAGCACTCTGAGCGATTTTCTTTCAGCCTTTAGTTTTGTGCCTTACGGCACGGAAAGGAATGGGTATAAAGATGAAAAAATGTTTTTCCCTAATCCTTGCAGCCGTGATTTCTCTGATGATCACAATGACGGCGGCTGCGGATGGAATTTATGAAAATGTATCGGTTTATTATAACGGCGAAAAGCAGCCGCAAACGGTTACGGTGACCGAGATTGACGGAAGTGTTTTAATTCCGATCCGCCCGGTATGGGATTTGTTTTCAACAAAGCTTACCTGGGACGGCATGCGAAAACGTATCACAAGCTCCACAGCGCTTGGAAAAACCATCATTCAGATTGGTTCTGCGGTGGTGAGCGTGAATGGTAATAACGTTTATGTGGCGGCAACCTATCCGCGGATTTTCGGCGGATCGACCTTGATTCCGCTGGATTTGGCAGAAGCATGCACCGGCGCAAGTATTAAATATGTCACAAGCAACCAATCCTTACAGATTGTACGGGATTAAGAGGGTAACTACTTTTTAAAAAAGGAGGCAACTATGCGAAAGAGATGGATATCTTTTGTGCTTGCAGCGGTGATGCTTTTCGGGCTTCCGGTTGCATATGCACAGGAGGAACAAACAGAAAATCAGTTATACTGTCTTTCGGATAACACGTGGCAGGCGGAGGATACTGCGCGTTATCAGGAAATGGGGATTGCGCTTTCTAACTATGAAACCGGGGCAACTTATCAGTGGGAGGAAGGCTCGGACGGACAGGTTATGGAGCAGGATTCCGAATGCAGGAAAATGACCGGCGGCTTTCTTGACGGGAACAGCGGAGAATATGCCGCGTGGTCAACCTGGGGAGAAACAAAAAATACGGCAACCGCAGTATTTGATCTTCAAAATACCTATTGGGTCAGTCGTGTGGACGCGTGGTCGTTAGCAAAAAAGCAATCCCAGGCAGGCGTGGTTGAGGTCAGAATCGGAGAAAGCCTGGATCAGCTAAGGGCTGTTCCTGCTGCAAAAACTGTCAATCCATCCGATTCGGAGATTGACGCAGCAGGCGGAAAAGCGGCAGCCCTGGCAACCACCGAATGGAATGCCGCAAAAGCGCGTTACGTACTGGTGACCTACCACGTTTCAGACCAGCAGTCGAATGTGCTTTCCGAGAATATCTTTTCGATGATCGCGGCAGAGATTGTAATTTTCGGATATTTAGAAAAGCCAATCTCGGCGGATGAGGAGATCGGGGAGATTGAGGAAACAGAGCCGGTTGTGGTTCATTCATCAGACGCTCCGAAGCTGGATGAAAGAAACTGCTATTTAACCGATCTGGGCGCTGTTTATGAGGTAACCGGGGCAGAGGTAACGCAGTATTGCTCCAGTGTGAGCGGAATGGACGGATATGAAATATATTTAAGCTCAGACGAAAAGAATTATATGAGCGTTGCAAATGCAGAGGTTTCGGACAATTCGGAGTATACGAAAAATACAACGGTATGCAATATCCAGGGAAAAATGTATGCACGCTATGTAAAGCTTGTATTCCGGAAATCGGAGAAAAAGCAGGAAATCACCCTGACCAATTTAAAAATCATGGGTCGGGATGGAATTTCCCAGCAGAGAATTGATCAGAATGCGGACTACAGCTATTACACAAAGCAGCCATACCAGACAGCGGACGATATCCGTTTTCAGGATGCGGACTGTAAAAAGCTGATGGATGGAAATACAGAAGAAACGGTTTCCACCAGTGAAAACTGGGCAAATATTGTGGTGGATTTAAAAGAACCGTATCAGATCGGGGATGTGGACGTTTACACGCTTTCGGATGGAAATTATTTCACAGAGGGCGCGGAAATCCGCTATTCCTTAGACGGGGAAAAGTGGTTTAGCTATTCCTATTATGTCAATCAGAATCCGCAGAATCAAGGCGGAATTGTAAAGAGCAGCTTTTCCGGCATTCCGGGGAGAAATGCACGCTATTTAAAAATCATTTTGCAGAGTGCAGAGCATCAGATTGCGGTGAGTGAGATTGCCGTTTCGGGTTATCCGGTTAAAATGGCACGTGCAAAGACACCGCCGAGAGTGCCGCTCCGTGTGGAAATGAAAAACTATCTGCTTGCCTATCTCGATTGGTCAACCTATAACTGCGATAATGCCAGCAAGATGGCGCTTTATATCGAACAAAGTCCATATACCAGCACAAAGGGTCTGACCCCTGTGGCAGTTTACGAACGCTTTGATGATGAATTTATCAATCGGTATGCAACCAAAACCGGTCTTGAGCCGGAGCGTACCTATTATTTTGCAATTACTCCGTTTGATGATGAGGGAAACGAGTATCAGTCAGTTACTCCGGTTAAGGTGACAACGCAGGGCGTTTTGGGAACAAAGGTGCGCGATGTGTTCAATCTGACAAACCATCCGAACTACACCGGCGGCGCAACCGTCCGGTTCGGATCTTATACCGATCAGATGAAGGCAGAGGCAGTCAGATTGTATGACGAGCTTGGCGCGTCTAACAAAACCAGAAGCTTTGACCTTGGCAATGTGCAGGATTATACAAATATCGGTGTCAGCACAATGATGATCAACGACGGCACGACATCGAAAAACTATGGAAACTGGATGCATTCCAACGGAAACGAAATGGATCTGCATAAGGCAGATACAGATGCATTTTTGAGGGACATGAAAGCGTCTTATAAAAAGCTGAAAAATGACGATCCGCGGCATGTGCTGATCGATCCGGTTCTGGGCGGAACAGAGGTCAGCTCTCTTAACTGGCTGGATGAACTTTACCGGGCAGGAAACGGCATTGAAACCAAGATGAATTTTGATGCGCTGGATGCACATTTCTACTGTAAGTCGGTGGATGAACAGATTCCGGGACTTGCATCCGGTGTGCCGGAAATTTTGTTTAAGAAAATTCAGAGCGTCCGCAATGTGATGAAAAAATATCATGACGAGGACAAACCGATTGTCTGCACAGAAATAGGCTTTATCACATCCGATAAACCGGGTTATCAGCCGGCGCTTGATTATGAAACACAAAGCGATTATGTTGTCCGGGCATATCATATCATGATTTCGCAGGGAATCAGTGAGGTTTGGTACTATAATTTCCATGATGACGGACCGGATATCAATTATACCGAGCATAATTACGGCTTGATTGATTATTTCGGTACTGCAAAGCCGGCTTATTACGGTTATTATAACATGTATCAGCAGCTCCGGAATACAGAATTTCTGGGTCAGCTCTCCGGCGTGTCGAATCCGTATTACGGATGCGAATACTTTGATGAACAGAAAAATAAGCATATTTCGGTCATCTGGAACGCAGCCGGGCAGGACAAGACCATGCGGTTTGAAACGGTGTCCGGAAAGGATGAGGGCATTGAAGTGATTTCCAGTGACGGCGGATTTTCTTATCTGGAAACGGAAAACGGTGAGGCATCTGTCACGATTGGCAGTACACCGGTTTATCTCTATTCGGATGCCGGAATCAAAGTAAATTCTATTAATGTCGCATTTGATGCAGTAAACGCGTCGAAAGATACCACCAGAAACCGGGATGTTACCTTTACCGTATCCCGTCAGGCATTAGGCGCAGGACTTTCCGGTTATGTAGAGGCAGACGGCATGCCGGCAGGCTGGACAATTCAGAATGACACACACTTTGACAGTACACAGAATCAATTTGATGTGGTGATTCATGTTCCGGAAAGTGCGGAGGAACAGACGGAGAAATTTGTCTTGAATGTTGTGACCGAGAACGGTATTGTAACGCCGATTCAGGTAAGCGTGAATGTGAAGATTTCCGTAAGTATTCACTTTGTACCGCAGCCGGTGGACAAGGAAAACTGGAATCAGTGGAGAATTGCCGCATACTGTACAAATATTGTGGATGTGCCGGTGGATGCAACGCTGAGCGTTCTGGGTTCAAGCGGAATCACCCTAAGCAGTGAGATGCAGAAACTGCAATCACTCCAGCCGGGCGATACCAAGGTGGTATACTTTGACGTCAGCGAGCTGCCAAAAGCAGTCGGCGCTGCGGCAACCTTTAGTCTGGAGATTAACGGAAAGAGAACAAATATTGACCGTGCCCTGAATTTCTCGGCATGTGTAAATGACGGCGTTACACCGCAGTTAGACGGCGTTCTCTCTCCCGGAGAATGGGACGGCTGCCAGGTGATCACTGACACCACCAATACCGATTCTCTAAAAAGCGCGAACATGACCGCGGCGGATTGTTCCTGGAAACTTTACCGGAAATGGGATGAGGAGAATTTATATATTGCAGTGGATGTGACCGATGATGTGTTCTATCAGGCATGGACAGGCGGAGACATGTGGCAGGGCGACAATTTGCAGATTGCACTGGATCAGACCAGAACCGAGGGAGTCGGCTGTGCAACAACCGACTACTTCGAGCTTGGCGTTTCCAGAAATCCGGAGACGGAGGAGCTTGACACCTGGGCATGGCTTGCCGATATTTTAGTAAAGCGGGATGTGACGGTTCAGGGCTGTGTTGGAAAAACCAGCCGGAGCGAGGACGGACACACGATTTACGAAATTAAGATTCCATGGGCATATCTGTATGAAAAGCCGCAGATTGAAGAATACTCCATGATCGGCTTCTCCTTTGTGGTGAATGATAATGACGGCAAGGGAAGAAAGCTGGGCGGTTCGTATATGAACGGAATTGCGGATGCAAGTAAGAATCCAAATAGCTTTGAGGATATGGTGCTTGTAAAGAAATAACATTAGAATGAGGAGGCAAAACGCGCGTTTCGGTTCTATGCCGCAGGCGCGTTTTGCGTATGCAAGCAGGAAAGGAAGCTTTCGGAAAGGAGAGTACAATATGACAAGGAGATGGACGGCGCTTTTATGCTCTGCGGTTTTGGTGTTCACCCAGCTGCCGGAGCTGCGTTCTTCTGCTGCGGATCGGGAGACGCGCTATGTCCTGAGTGAAAACGCATTCCGTTCGGAGGATGTTTTGATGTATCAGGACGATTTTGGGATTGACCTTCAAACCCTCAAAACCGGCGCGGAATATACCTGGGACACACAGGATCAGGAGATTCAGTTTTATGATGATTATGTTTCGGTGGACGGCAGCTATCGGAAAACAATCGGGGGGCAGGATTTGCGGAGCGGAAATATCCGGAGCTGGCTGGTGCAGGATGGCGGATTCCCGGGAGAAACCTGGTCGCAGTGGGGCTATCGGGACTGGGAAACGGTGCGCTTTGATTTAAAGCATTCCTATCCTGTGGACGCGGTGGATCTCTGGGACTATAACCGCGGAAAAGACGGCACATGGGCGATGGGTGAGATTGAAATCTATGCCGGAAACAGCAGAGATCAGATGGATTTGGTATGGTCGGGTATGGCGAATCAGACCACAACCCAAGCCGAATATGACGCCGGAGCGTATCACTATAACCGCACGCCGGCAAGCTTTCCGAAAGTCTCGGCGCGGTATCTGGATATCCGTTTCAAATCGGCAGAAACTTTGCAGGCGGGGGAAAACGAATATTCGTGTCAGCAGGTTCGCCCGGTTGAAATAGTCATCTTCGGAAATCTTCCTTATGCAAAACAGCAGGGAGAACTTGCGGCAGAGAGGCAAAGAGCGGAGGACTTTTTAGAGCGCGGAGAATATTATCAAAGCACATCTGCTCTTTCCGAACAGGTTCTGTGCTTAAATGACGCAATCGGACAGGAGACGGTTACCGAGGAGGAAAAGGACGCGCTGATTGCCGAGACAGAACGGCAGATTAGGGCGCTCATTCCGCGCGGTGACTATTACACACTTTCCGGCAATACCTGGAGCGAGGGTGATTCGTCCTATTATCAGATTTGGGATGAACAGCTGATGCTGAAAACGGCGGCAGAAAATCAGCCAGGCTATCGGTGGATTAACACCCGGACCAATCTTGCCGGAGAGGAGCAGGATATTTATGATTACGATTTTACCGATGGGAATGGAACTCTCCAGCGATCGGCAAAATCAAACGATCCGGATTGCAAGGCTCTGACGAATGGGTATCTTGCCAATAATGACGGAAACCAGAATGTCAACGGGGCATGGTGTCCGAAAGGACCGTCCGTTTTTGAATTTGACCTGGGCGGTATCTATCCGGTTGACCGTTTGGACATGATTCTGAAACAGTATGCCTCGGTGCAGCAGATACAGATTTTTGTGTCGGAGGATGGTGAACACTATCAGAAAATTGCAGAGCAGGCAGGAAATACGGAATCGTCTGCACAAAATGCAGACCGTGTTCCGCTCTATTTCCAGTCGGTTCGGTTTGCGCCGACAATGGCGCGGTATCTTCGTGTGATTCCCTGGAATCAAGGCTATCAGCAGGATTTTTGTGAGGCGGCAGTCTTTGGATGGCTTGCGCCAATCGAGCGGAATCCGCGCGCAGAGAATGTACGCTTTACAGACGAAGCGGATCAGACCCAGACAGTCTATTATGGTGTGGACGCACTCTATGCTGCTGCAGACGTATGCGACACCTCCGCAGAGTTGATTGCTGCTGTATACAGTCAGGAGGGCAGATTAAAGAGAGTTTTGCGAACGAATCAAGAGGATTATGAGTTGGGTGTACCCTATTCGCTGAAAATCAAAATCAGTCCGTTAGAGGTCGGGGATCAGGTCAGGGCATTTGTGATCACTTCTCTGGATCGGCTCACTCCTTTGGGGAAATGTGCAGACATCCGGTGTATTGACGGCACGGCACAGGGCATCATAAGCGGAAACAGCGTTGGGGCAGATGTTTCTTCCTATGCACTTTGCGAGGGCTACGACTGGGTTCTAAACGGTGAAACCTCACAAGCGTTTCTCCAAAACGGCGATACCCTCTTTGACGGAGATCGCACAGCTCTTTTTGAGGGAGAGCAAATGAGCATCAGACTGCATTTTCAGAACACGGTTCGTGTTGAAAAAATAAACCTGTATGCGATGTGTTCCCCGGAGCTGGCGGTCGGTACAGTGGAGGTGTCTGCCTCTATGGATGGAATCAGCTATGAGCCGGTGGAGGGAAAACTGAAAATTCCGTCCGGCAAACTGAACCGGATTATGCCGGTGAGTCTGGATTTTTCAGATGTTTATGCAAGACATCTGAAAATCACAGTTAAAAAATCGCAGGACGCAGACGGTATGGGTCTTTCGGAGCTTGAAGTATACGGACATCCGGCAGAATTTTCAAAGCAGCGGTTTACCGGCTACACCTATGAAACCGCTGTTCCGTTCCGGACAGAACAGGATCTTTTAGAGGCGGATTCTTCCCTGGATGCCTTGAATCATTCTTCTGATCCGGTTGAGACAGCAGGCAATTATGCAAGTGTGATCTACGATCTTGGCGGATATTATCAGCCGGAGGATGTTACGGTTTATGGAGATTTTGCCGGCGGTGAGGTGCTGACAAGTGTGGACGGCTTTTCATACTATCAGGCAGCTGTGCTTGTTTTGCAGAACGGAAAAGCGCATGCCTGCGGAAAAGCAAACCAAAACGCGCGTTATATAAAGGTGGTACTCCACCGCGGAGCGCTTTCCCGGATTGTACTTCGGGAGATTGTGGTGACAGGCAGAAGCCGTTATGACCGGAACGCAGAGAAAAATTCCCTGGCAGAGCCGGTTTCGGTCAAGGCAGAGCTGAAAGCCAATAATATTCTGACGCTTGATTGGAGCGGATATCCGGCAGAGCAGAATGATGTTGTGGAGTATAAGGTATATATCAGCGACCGGGTATTTGGCAATACCTCCAGAATGGATTTAAAGCAGGTGTACGTGAACGGTGAGCAGAACAGAGTGAGTCTGGTGGAGGGAATGACTTGTCGGTATGCAGGGCTTGCGCCGGATCAGGACTATTATGTTGCGGTTGTGCCGGTGATGTCGGACAAACGGGAGAATACCACAGTAACGCCAACCAAAATCCATACCGGATCGCAGACTGGCGGTGAAACGCTTGCAGGTTTATTTTGCATGAACGAGTATCCGAACGGAGGCGGAGCGCATCAGCAGCATGCGGATGAAAACAAGAATCTGCAAACGAAGCGAAAGTTAATCAGCGACACGGAGGTGATGTCGAAAACGAGATACTGGCTGAACAGTCAGTCTGTATTTGATCTGTACGGAGCAGTTGGATTTGGAGCAATGCAGTATGCCAAGGAAGAACAAATGCAGCTTTTGAATCAAAACGGCATTTACTCCTTTGTGCACAGCAATGAGCCGGAAATTCAGAATAACGATTATTACCAGTCGCACCCGGAGGAATATTATGAACAGATAAAAGCGCTTTATCAGACGGTCAAAAGTTTTAACGAAAAGAATCTTTTAGCGGAAGCCTCTATCTGCGGAACAGACAAGCTTGCATTTATCCGGTCGCTGTATGAGACGGCAAAGGCACAGAATGAAAACTTTGCAGATTATTATGATATTTTTGATGTGCATGCCTATTGCAAGGCATTTGAAAACAAGGATCAGGATGCAAAGTACTATCATTACCTGGATGCAGAAACCGACCATGTACCGGAGCATTTATTCTATAAGGTGGATAAGGTTCGTGAACTGATGAGGGAATACGGAGCGGAAAAGCCGATTGTCTTTACCGAAATCGGATGGTCAACTTTCCAAAAGGAGAACTGCGCACCGGGCGGTGGATGGACAAACGATCCGGTAACCGAAGAGCAGCAGGCAAATTTTTTGGCAAGAACCTATTTAATCTCTGCCCTGTGCGGTGTGGAGAATGTATTTTGGTATGCCTTTCAGGATGACGGTGTGCAGGATGCGGAACAAACAGCCAGTGTCAACAGTGAGAGATGCTTTGGGATTGTGGACTGGTACGGCAATCCGAAGCCGGCATATTATGCGTACTATCAGTTAGGAAAGCTTTTGGAGCATGCAGAGGTTGTAAAAAGGATTGACACACTTTCTCATCCGAACTACGGAGCGGTTTTTTACGACCGGGAAAAGGATTTGTATTTAACGGCGCTTTGGAATAACAGCGGCAATGGCGCGAGTGTGTCTATGACCACGGCAGAGGAAAGCATTCTGCGGCTTGACCGGGATGGAAATGCAGCCTATATCAGTCCGGAGGAGATTGAGATTGGCTCTGCGCCGATCTATCTCTATACCAGAGATGAGCCGATTTTTGAGGAAAAATAAAATTTTCCTATTTATAAATCGCCCGAGGTGTGATAAAATAGAGTAGGAGGGGAGTGGTTTCGTGTTTGTTCAGCTAAGAAGAAAGTTTTATTCAGTTTTGATTGTAATTCTGGCATTGGTCGCGGTATTAATGGGATCTGCTTATGTTGTGATCGAAAATGCACTGGTGAATGATTACACCTCCAAAACAGCGGATCTTGCCCGAAAGGTGGCAAATGATTTCCGGATCAAATCTGATTATGCAGAGGATATTGCACTTTTGTTTGTGGGTCAGCTGGTGGAAAAAACAGATCAGAACGGCGAAATTAAGAATGAAGAATTTCAGGGCAATCTGAATACCATCAGAATTTACGACAGTGACATTGACGGACTGGGGATTTTCTGGGATAACGGAAGATACATGCTTTCTGCGTCTGCATATTTCAAGTATGCGCAGGAGCTTAGGGAGCTGTCCGGGAATGTCGGTGAAAAAAGATGGTTTGTGGTGAGCGACGGGCAAAACAGCGGATATATTTTTCTGATTCTTCCGATTGTCAATAGCAAAAGCCAGGAGCGCGGCTTTGCCGCGGTAGATGTCACACCGCTAAAGCGGATTTATGATTCGGAAAACATGTTTTTTCAGGATGCTGTTGCCTATCTGGAAACGGACGGAAACCGCTTGTATCTGGGCGGTGCTGGGTCGAGGTATCAGGAGGATTCCTCCGTTATGACACAATCGGAGCAGTTACAGGACGGCTTTCAAATTGTGATGAAATTGCCGATGAGCGAGGTAGAGGACAGATTGCGGCATGTGAAGTTATTTCTGATTCTGTTTGGTGTTTTGTGTGTGGGATTTGCGTATGTTACAGTGCGGCATATGGTGCGCAGGATTACGTTTGAACTGGAAACACTGAAACGGGAAATTGATACATATGCGAAAAATGGAAGCGGTAAAGGAGTACGGTATGATGATGACAGTAATGGTAGTGGATGATGAATACCTGGTTCGGAGAGGAATTAAGGAAACAATCGATTGGGAAAGCTATGGCTTTTCCATTGTGTGCGAGGCGGTAAACGGGATTGACGGATATGAGAAATATTTAAAATTTCGTCCGGATATTATTATTACCGATGTCAGAATGAAACGGTCTACCGGATTGGAGCTGATTGAAAAGCTTCGTGCTTTGACGGACTTTGACAGCGAAATTGTAATCATTTCGGCATATGATGATTTTGAGTATGTGAAAAAAGCGTTGGAGCATCATGTCAGCGCCTATATCTTAAAGCCAATCCGGGAGGAAGAACTCATTTCGGTGATGCTGAAAGCAAAAAGCGTGCTGAAAGAAAAGCGGGAGAATAAAGATCTGATTGCGAATATGTCCGAGGAGCTTTCAGTTATCCGGAATAATTTTATCCGGGATTTGCTGGACGGAAAGATTAAGGATCCGGACAGTATTTCAAAAAAATGCGAACTGTGCGAAATCACGCTCCCGACTAAGGAATATACCGTGGTTTGCTTAAAGCTTGACAATATGATGAGCGTGGCGGAAAATACCAAGCAGCTCCAGGAGGATTTGGAGGAAACGCTTTCCTATTGTGCGGAGCTGCCAAATAGCTTATATTTTATCTCCTGTGAAATTTCAGAATGCAGCATGGCGCTTTTGATGTTTCATCATGACGATAACTACAAGCTGCTGCAATCCTCGCTTTCTCCGCTGACCGATTTTCTTTCTACGGTCAAGGAGCAGTTTGAAACAGCAACCGGCAGAACCATCTCCATCGGCTATTCGACAGGGCATGTCGGCATGGAGGAAATCAGCATTGCTTATGAGGAGGCAAAAAGAGCGCTTGCGCATAAAGGTTTTGTCGGCGATAATTCGATTATCGATTTTGTCACCGTTCCAAAGGTGATGAATTCTGCGCTTGTTTTTTCCAATGAGGACATTGAAAAAATCTTAGACGCAGCAGAGCAGAATAACCGGGAGCAGGCACACAATATTTTAGACAGCTTTTTTGAAAAGATCAAAAAGAATCCGTCTGTGGATATTGAAAGCTTAAAGGACGTTATGCTGGAAGTTTCGATTGTTCTTTTAAGGCGGCATTTCCGGAACGTGGATGAAATTAACGAGGTATACGGACGGCGTGTGATTCCGTCGAATGAGTTAAAGCGGCTGGAAAATGTAGAAGCGATTGAGGCTTGGGTAAACGACATTGCAGATCAGCTGTTCTGCGCCAGAATGGATGAGGATAAGAACGGTTATGTCTTTCAAATCAAGGAACGGATTGATCAGCATTATAAGGATTCCATCACAGCAGAGGAAATTGCAGAGGAGCTGCATATCAGCTCCTACTATCTGATGCACCTGTTCAAGGAATCGGAGGGCATGACCTTTAACCAGTATCTTACCAAGGTGCGGATTGATAAAGCAAGCGAAATGATCGAATCCGGTCAGTATAAGGTATATGAGGTGGCAGAGGCGGTTGGCTATCATGATCCGGCATATTTTTCTTACATTTATAAAAAAGTTACCGGACACAGCCCGAAAAAAGCGATGATGCGGAAATAAAGTGCGATGAAAATATTTGATAAATTACAAGAGGGTAAAGAGTATACAGAGGGGCAGAATGGCAAGAAAAGCAAGCGGAGGTATCAATACTGGAGCTATCAGCGAATCTATATCCGGCTGCTTTTGGTCATTCTGACCTTTTCGGTGATTCCCTGCGTCCTGATCGGACTCTGGGCAAACTACTATATCAAAAATGTTGTGCTGGATCATTATATGGAAGAATACTTAAACAGCATTTATCAAAATGTTTCGGACGGTATGAATCATTATATTGACCAGGTGTCGGCATATGCAGTTTATATTTTTTCCGACGGAAAAATCTATTCGATTGCAGATGATCCGAACTTGTCCGAGCAGGAGAAAACAAAAGAAATCCAGGACTATCTCAATCGGAATCAGAGCAGCATTGCTGAAAATGTGGACATTGTGATCCGCCCGGATTTTGTAATCCGGAAAAAGGAAGAAACAATCAGTATGCCCAAGGAAAACTATCAGGTACCGCTGCGGCATACCAACATTATTATTTTAAAAGAACTTGCGGAAAATGACCGGGGCGAAAAATATATTGTGTTCGGAAGATCTGTCTATAATTTAGACCGGGAGAAAAAGGAGTTTGATCTGTATATCTATGTTCCGGAAAGTAAGATTTATCAGGCAATTGAGGAAATCAACCACGATAACAACCTCTTGTATCTGACGGTGGACGACCTGGTGATGAGCCATCCGGACAAGCAAAAGCTTGGGCGGTATGTTCTGTTTCCGGATCAGTCGGTAGCAGGAAAGGGACTGACAAAACGGCGCATGGGCGATTTCTTTTACGATTACCGTCCGCTTTCTCTGAAAATCGCAACCCAGGGGCAATGGGTGATTGAAAGCCGTATGGACTATCAGATGCTTTATCAGGCAACCGAGAAAATGCAGCGTGAAACCGTCCGCATGATCCTGTTTGCAGTGGCAGCGGCGCTATTGATTGCAGTGCTTGTTCCGGTGTCGCTCCTGCGCTCCATTTCCTCTCTGAAACGCAGAATGCAAGATTTTGTGATGAATCGAACCGAGCCTAATGGGTCAAAATGCTCCTATGCAGAAATTCATGAGCTGGAGGAGAGTTTTAATCAGATGGTGGTGGAAATTAACGATCTGATGGAGCGGAACGTAATGGAAAAGGAAAAGCAGCGGCGCGCAGAGTTGCAGGCGCTGCAAGCGCAGATCAATCCGCATTTTATTTATAATGCGCTTGATTCCATTGCCTGGTATGCCAAGATTGAAAAGCAAAGCTATATTGCAGATATGGTGTACGAGCTGGCAAACTTTTTCCGGATTAGTTTGCATAAGGGCGATAATATCATTCGTCTGAGCGATGAGATCAGTCATGTAGAAAGCTATATTGCAATCGAGCAAATGCGTTTCCCGGATATGTTTGAGGTGGAATATAAAATCCAGGAGGATTTGCTGGAGGAAAAAATCATTAAAATCATTTTGCAGCCGATTGTGGAAAACTGTATCAAGCATGGATTTGAAAATGTAGACAGCGGCGGAAAAATCAATATCACAGCCTATGATACAGACAGGGATATTATTTTCGAGGTAGAGGATAACGGAAACGGTATGGAGTTTGATCCTCTGTCGCGTGAGCAGGAATCCTCAGTTGGATATGGAATCAAAAATGTGAATGAGCGAATTAAGTTAGAATACGGAGAGCAGTATGGGCTGAGTTTTCATAGTACACCAGGTGAAGGAACGCTTGTCCGCATCCGAATTGGTAAAATCAAATAGAGATACACTCGGCGGAGTAAAAAAGCTTTGCCGGGTGTTTTTTTGCAATTTTTTCAAAAAGTCCGCAGGATATCTAAAGAAATAGCAGGATTTCCTATTCCTTTTAGTGTGTATAAATTGTATAATAACATAGAGAGCAAAAGTAATCAAAATGAGGGGTGTTATACGTTGGAAGTAAAAAAAATAGACGTCGTGTCAAACACGCATTGGGACAGGGAATTTCGCAGGAGCTTTGAAAAGACGCGGAGAAGTCTTTTGATTATGATGGATACCACGCTGGACATTTTAGAAAATGATCCGGATTATCCGTCCTTTACGATGGACGGGCATGTCATTATGATCGACGATTATTTAGAAATGCGTCCGGAGCGAAAGGGGCAGGTTGAAAAATTTATCAAAGAAGGTCGGCTGATCGTTGGTCCGTACTTTATTCTGCCGGAGGAGTTTTCCATTTCGCATGAGGCAATTGTCAGAAATCTCATGCTTGGAAGAAAAACGGTTGAAAAATACGGCGGAAAAACCGGCACAGTTGCCTACACACCGTCCTCCTGGGGACAGACCGGGCAGCTGCCGCAGATTTTTGCGGACTTTGGTTTAACGCACATGATGTTCTACCGCGGAATCTCGCACGACGAGGCGCCGGCGGAATACATCTGGGAAGCGCCGGACGGCACAAGAATGCTTGCCAGCCGTTTTGCCCTCTATTGCCGCTACAACTGGTACTATCAGGTACACCGCGCCGTGACCCGGAACCGGGTGTGGTCAAAGGACTATCAATGGGGCGAATTTGACGAAGTGCCGTTCCGCCCGGCGGACGGATTTGTCGGCGCAGGTATCAGCTATGATTTAAAGATGCCGGTGGCAAATTACAATCCTCAAAACCTCAAAAAAGCAATTTTGGATATGCTTGAAGAAGAAAAGGGACACTTTACCACTCCGGTATTTTTGGGAATGAACGGTCACGATATTTCGGTTGCCTTTCCGAGAGAGAGTGAAATTATCAGGGACGCAAAAAAGCTGTTTCAGGGTGAAATTGAGATTGAGCATACCGATTTGGAGCAGTTCTGGAAAGACGCAGAAAAGTATCTTGATCCCGATAAAATGACCGTTTTAAAGGGGGAACGCAGAGCGTATCTGAAAACGGGAAAATGGACCTATCTTTTCCCAAGCACCATCAGTGCCAGAACTTATCTAAAGCAGATGGATTTTGATACCTACACGGCGCTTACCTACCTGGCAGAGCCTTTGAATGCCCTTGCCGGCAATGACAGTAAAAACTATCTGGATCGCGGATGGCGGTATCTGCTGTCCTGCCACAGCCATGACGCAAACGGCGGCGGTGCGCCGGATGAGGTGTGCAAGGATGTGGAATACCGCTGCCGCAAAGCGAAGGATTGCGCGGAAATTGTTGCGAATGACGCTATGATTGAAATTGCGAAAAACCTCTCCCCGGAGGGACAGGAAAAAACGGTTGTTCAGCTTGTTGTATACAATCCTCTGCCCTTTGAAAGAGATGTAATTGTACCGCTTGATATTGATGTGCCGGACTTTTTCGGAAATGGGATTGAAATTGACGGCGTCAGAATGCAGGCAATTACCAGCGGAAAATCAAGTGTGTTTGTGGATAATATCTGGGAAGTGCCGACGATTTTAAATAGCGTGAATCACCGGTTCTACGCAAAGCTTACCAATGTCCCGGCGCTGGGCTACCGTGCCTATGAAATCAAGCCGGCAAAGCACGCGCTTTTGAAAAAGCCGGGAATTGCCCTTGGAAACGTGTTGGAAAACAGTAAAATCAAAGCAACCGTCAACGGAAACGGAACAGTTGATGTAGAATACAAGCCGACCGGAAAGAACTACAAGGGTCTGAACTATCTTTCCTCGCAAGGGGAGATCGGCAACGCTTGGAAGCATGTTTCTCCGGAATTTGATAAAAAGTTCTACTCCATTGGCGCAAATGCGAGGGTGTATACTGTGGAAAGCGGAGAACTGACCGGCAGTGTTGCGGCAGAATTTGAGTTTGAAGTGCCGGAAAGCTGCGAGGTCAATCCAAGTGAAATCTACACCAAAATTCCGGTTAAGATGATTTATACCCTTGATGAGGATGCAGACTATATCAAAGTTCGGGTAGAACTCAATAATACCGCCAAGGATCATTGGTTAAGAGTCAATTTCCCGACCGGAATCCAAACAGAGGAATCTGTCTGCGACAGTCATTATGATATTGTGAAACATGAAATTGCCGTGCCGGATTCCATCGGCTGGGTGGAGCAGGCTTTTGGAATGCATCCGCTGCGTACCTTTGCAGCAGTAACGGACGGAGAAAACGGATTCTCTGTTCTGCCAAAGGGACTGTTTGAATATGAGGTGTTTGACGATACTGTCATGGCGCTGACTCTGCTCCGGGCTTGCAGAATCAAGCTTGCAGTGTCAGAGGAAAAAATGACGGAATTGGATGATGAGGGTGTACAATGCCCCGGCAAGCATACGTTTGAGTATGCAATGCATTTTGACAGTACCGAATACACCAAACTCCCCAACCGCGCAGCAGAACTGTTTGCAGGTGTGAAATGTGCTGCTGCCGGCAGGGGAAAGGGGACTCTTCCCAAGGAGCAAAGCCTGTTTTCGATTGATAATCAGAATGTGCATGTCACGGCGGTCAAGAGGGCAGAGGATGGAAACGGTGTGATCGTCCGGTTCTATAACGCCTCTGAACAGGAGCAGTCCGTTACGGTCAAAACGAACGGAACGCTGTATCAATGCAAAATGACCGAGGAAACCGGAGAGGAAATTCCAAAAACACATACAGTTGGAGCAAAGAAGATAGAAACGTTGAGGATTGTAAAATGAATGAATTAAGAAAAAGTGATTATTTTGAGGTTGGAAAGGACGGAGTGAGAAAGATTCTCACTCCGGACGATCAGAAAATTGAGATTGTTGAATTTGAGGATAAAACACTTTGTTATGTCAAAAGCTGTATGGGTTATCCTGCAATCTATCCGATGCATGAAACGCACTTTGAACCAAAGGCAGAGGCGATTTTGATGGATTTGGACGGTACCAGTGTGCGCTCTGAGGAATTTTGGATGTGGATTATTGAGCGGACAACTGCACGTCTTTTGGGGAAGAATGATTTCCATGCCGCCCCGGAGGATGAGCCGTTTATTTCGGGAAACAGTATGTCGGAGCATTTGCAGTATATGATCAATAAGTATGCAAAGGGCGCAAGCTTAGAGCTTGCCCGGAAGTACTATTTTGAAATCGTGAAATATGAAATGGACGAAATTTTAAAAGGCCGCGGAAATCAAAAAGCCTTTACCCCTGCACCCGATTTAAAAGAGTTTCTTCTGACGGTGAAAAAAGAGGGAATCAAAATCGGACTGGTCACGAGCGGACTTTATGAAAAGGCAATGCCGGAAATCATCTCGGCATTCAATCAGCTTGATATGGGAAATCCGATTGATTTCTATGATAGTATCATCACCGCCGGACAGGCGCTCCGCCCGGGGCAGACCGGAACATTAGGCGAGCTTGAACCAAAGCCGCATCCGTGGTTTTATGCAGAAACCGCCCGAGTCGGACTGGGAATCCCGTTTGAAAGACGGCATAAGACGCTGGCATTGGAAGATTCCTCCGCCGGTGTGGTTTCCGCAAAACTCGCCGGCTTTGCCTGCGCCGGCGTTGCAGGAGGAAATATCGATAAAGCCGGAGTCGGAGAACTGTGCGATTATCGCGTGGACGGACTGATGGATGTTTTGAATATTATATTATAGTAAAATGAGATCGAAAGAGGATGTCAAAAAAGATACAGATTGTTCTGCACTCTTTTTTGACATCCCTTTTTAGTATACACAATATAATCATCAAAAAATGTAATAAAATTAATTAATTTTAAAAAAACAGTTGACAATCAAAAAAAAATGTGGTATAATTATAAAGTCGTTTCAAGAAAATTAATATTTTTGGAGAAGTCGCGTAGTCTGGCCGAGCGCGCACGATTGGAAATCGTGTAACCGTCAAAAGCGGTTCGAGGGTTCAAATCCCTCCTTCTCCGCCACCCATATGCACAATTGCATATGCTTAAACACAGTGTGCATATCACTGTGTTTTTTTGTTTATTATAAAACAAAAGGAGCGGTGAATGTATGGACGCGGTTTTAAAAAAGATTATAGCTATTGCGCACCAATACGGCGCAGGAAAAGCAGTCCTGTTCGGTTCACGCGCCCGCGGTGACAGCACGCAAAAAAGCGATTATGATATTGCTTTCATTCTGCCCTGCATGACAGACGATACAAAAAATAAAATTCTGAATGAATTAGAGGAGCTTGACACGCTCTATAAAATTGACGCGGTATTTCTTGAAAGCCTTGACGGTGATGACGAGCTGACAAAGAACATACGAAAGGACGGAATTGTTCTGATGGATAAATTTCAGACAAAGTTTAATAACTTCCAAAATGCGCTTGCCGCTTTGAAAGAAGCTGTTTCAGATTTTGATAAAACCGCTCTTTTATCGGTTCGCGACGGCGTGATTCAGCGGTTTGAATTTACCGCCGAGCTTGCGTGGAAAACGGTGAGAGAGTACTTAATTGATGAGGGGATTGCTGAAATAAACACACCCAAATCTGTCATGAAAGCAGCCTTTGCCGCAAATCTCATAGATGACGAGAACGGCTGGATCGGAATTTTAAACGACCGCAATACAACCTCACATATCTATGACGAGGAGAAAGCAGATAGAATCTTTGAACGCATCAGAAATAAGCATATCGCTCTCTTTACAAAGCTTTCAGACACGCTCTCTGACATTCGATAACACAAAAAAACAGCTGCCGCTTGCATTTTCTGCAAGCG
>CAKSJF010000044.1 GCA_934462945.1 uncultured Clostridia bacterium
CTGGTTTCAGCCAATATATTTATAATTTGCGCACACTATACGGCTCCCTTGAGCAAAGGGTAGCGAAGCGGCAGTGCGGCAATGAATGATCGTCCGGGGGACGATCAGAACCGCACTGTGACCGAGCCGCAGCGAGATACTGTCACGCAGTGACTGAGGGATTGTCAGGCTTACGGATTTCAAACATAATTGGAGGTATTTTTATGTGGGTGATTTTTGCAGTCTGTTCTGCTTTTTTTGCCGGTGTGACGGCGGTGCTTTCAAAAGTGGGCATTCAAAACATCAAGTCCAATCTCGGAACGGCAATCCGGACAATTGTAGTATTTTTCTTTGCGTGGCTGATGGTATTTGTGGTTGGCTCCGGGGGAGAAATTTCCGGAATCGGATCAAAAACGCTCATCTTTCTGATCCTTTCCGGGTTAGCAACGGGTGCGTCCTGGCTATGCTATTTCCGGGCGTTAAAATACGGGGATGTGAACCAGGTAGCGCCGATTGATAAATCCAGCACGATCTTATCCATGCTGCTTGCATTTTTGTTTCTGCATGAGGGAATCACCTGTTTCAAGGTACTCTGTATGGCGCTGATTGGCTGCGGAACTTATCTAATGATTGAAAAACGTGAAATTGAAAAACAGGAATCCGGTCGGTCGGACTGGCTTTTGTGGGCGGCATTGTCGGCAATCTTTGCGGCGCTGACCTCTATTTTAGGGAAAATCGGGATTTCAGATATTGACTCTACACTCGGAACGGCAATCCGTACCTTTGTGGTTCTGATTATGGCATGGGTTGTGGTATTTGTGACAAAAGAGCAGGACGACATGAAAAATATTACCGGAAAAAGCGCGCTGTTTCTGATTCTTTCCGGCATTACCACCGGACTTTCCTGGCTCTGCTATTATAAAGCGCTCCAGGACGGACCTGCAAGCGTGGTTGTTCCGCTGGATAAGTTAAGTATTTTAGTGACAATTCTGTTTTCGCGGATTGTGTTAAAGGAAAAATTATCGCGAAAATCCCTCCTCGGACTGATTCTTTTGGTACTTGGAACGTTATTATTGCTCCGTGCTTAAAAAAAATCCAACCAAACCCTTTCGTTTTGCGTGTAATAGTATAGAACAAACAAAAGGAGGCGAAGCGGATGTGAACGAGAAAGAGCTGATCAGGCAATGCCAGGCTGGTGAAAAGGCAGCCTTTGACGAATTGATCCGCATGTATTATCCATACGTCAGTAAATATCTGTTAAAGCTGACCGGGGATGAAACGCTCACCGAGGATTTTGTGCAGGAGACATTTCTGAAGATGATCCGGACAATTGATCAGTTTGACCGGAATGGCAAAGCGTCCTTTGCCACATACCTGATTGCAATTGCAAAAAATACCTGGATTGATCATGTCCGCAGAAACCGTGCAGTTTTTTCGGAGCTTTCCGAAGCGGACGGACAGCCGGACAAAAGCCTGGAGCAATAGGCGCTTTCAAATATCCGGTATGAGGAAATTGTGCGATACATTCACGATCTTCCCCAAAATCAGGCGGATGCGATTCGGCTGAAATATATTGAGGAATACACCTTAAAAGAGATTGAGGAGATTACGGGTGTTCCGGCAAAAACGGTAAAAAGCCGGATACATGAGGGAACGAAAAAGCTGCGCTGGCTTTTGAGATTGCAAAAGGAGGAATGATATTATGGATCAGGTAGAAATTTTATTAAAATCCTTAGAACCGCACATTGAGAAAAAATGCGCGGAGCTTCGGCAAAGAAAGGATGAAAGGTTATTTGCACATCTTTTCCTGGCGCTTTCCGGTCTGATACTGGTTTTACCGGTTGTGCTGATCTTTTTCGGCGTCAGTGTTATGATGATCTTTCTTCCCGTTTTGTTTGTGGCAGCGGTTATTTTGACTGCATTATCTGTTTTTATCAGTAAAGGAGCGGTATATGATGAGCAAATTTCATGCATGGATTGAAAAAAGAAATTTTAAGAGGATTTTTCTGTGGTATCTGATTTTAGCGATCGTCACCGGAATTGCGTGTGCCGTTGGAGTAGGGTTTGTCTTTCAGGATAAAATCCGGCTTGCGATGCGCTATGAACAGGCGTCCGAGGCGTTCCAGAAAAATCAGGATGAGGCAACGCTCGAGAAAAGCCTTCATCAGCTTGCGGCATCCTCCGGAGATATTGTGGACGTACTTTTGCTGGATGAGAATAATCGGGTGATGTATTCGGAAAAGCAGACGAAGCTTGCCTGGGATACGTTCTTTGATCTCCGGCAGACGGACAATAAATTCCTGGTCAGCGATCAGAACCCGGATGTTGCGTTTCGTTTTGTGAAGAAGGACGAATTTATGCTTTCTTCGGTGTTTGCAAACGATTTTGAAAGTGTTCATGAGGAATATGACGAGGATCATTTCTACCAGGCACGCTTTCAGAATCAGAAGCTTTATATGATCAGCCTTTTAGGAAAACGAAACGGTCCGGTCAAGGCATATGTCATCAGCGACCCGACCCCGGTTCCTTATGGAATCCTTGCGCTGAAGATTGCTGCAAGCGTGTGCATGCTTCTGTTTATGATCTACTGGATTTTAGTTGCCCTGTGGGTGTATCAGAATGCAGCAAAATCAAAGCTTTCCGCACCGATCTGGGGGATTATTACCCTGTTCACCAATCTTGCCGGGGTGCTGTGGTATCTGATCTATAAGCACGCTAGCGGTGTTTGCGCATACTGCGGAGCGGTGCAGTCGCGCGGAAATCTCTACTGTACATTCTGCGGCAAAAAAATCGGATCCACCTGCCGGGAATGCGGGCACGGGTTAAAACCGACCGATTACTATTGTCCGAAATGCGGATTGAAACGAGAGGATTCAAATCAATAAACAGAACAATTTCCCTATTCAACCGGGAGGACAATTTGTGTGATAAATTGCCGTTGATTCTGATGCTGTGGCGCACCCTCTAAATAGACATGCCGGCAGGTGCCGCGTAGTGTCAGACGGTGCGCTTTAGCATAGGCGAGCAGTTTTTCCCGGACTTTTGGAATATCCTCATATGCGCCATGATGGTAGCAGCAGAGAGCGCGTGTTTCCGGGAGGCGGAGGATGCCGTTTCCCTGGCTTGCGGGGGGAACGGCGGCACAGTAGGTGATTTTGTTTCGGTTGGAGAGAGAATACTCTGTAAAATAGAGCCGTTTTGTCATGTCTACTCCGTATTGATGCACTGCCTCTAATGCAACCTGCCGCATCGCGTCGGTTTTTTCGCGGAGGGTCTGTGCCGGGTCGGGACGGCAGTAGACGGTCTGTTCTCCGACGGTTATTTCCAGAATCTGACCGGACTGGCTGCCGGCACGTTCATAAAGCTTTTCAATCATTCGGTTCAGTTCATCCCGGAGCGCCTCAATTCGCTTGATCATCGGCAATAAATCATTCTGATCCTCTAAGTACTTCCGGATTTCAGAAAGCGACAACCCCAGATTCTGATAGAGCCGGACGGTGCGGAGTTTCACCATGGTATCAATTGTGTAATAGCGGTTTCCTGTTTTGCCGTCTTTTACATCCGGAGCAATCAATCCTTTTTCTTCATAATTCAGAATCATTCGCCTTGTAATTCCAATGGAGGAAGCAATTTCACCGATGGAAAATAAATTTTGATCTGTATGTGACATTATTTACTCCCAAAATACAAATTTTTTCAAAAAACCCTTGCATCGTACATGGATGTACGGTATATAATAATAGTATCATATAATTGGCGAAAAATCAAGCAGATGATTTATATGAGAAAAAGGTTTTTATGCGTACTTTTTTGTATGCTTTTTGTCATACAGAATCTCACAGCATTGACCTATGCAGACGAGTCTATGGGGATAATAAGACGAAGCTGTGCTATATGTACGGTAGAAAGAAAGCAGCGGACAAAACAGATAAAACGCGCCCATTAGGCGCGTTTTATCTGTTTTGCATCTGTTAGCACTTTTCTATTATATTTCACGTTTGCAGTGCTTTTTAGACTGATAAAAGCATGGAAACAGGTTGTAATTTTTTTGTTATGATACAATTCCAAAGAAAAAAACAATAAAAATTTAACAGAATACTTGCAAATGTCAGAAAAAAGTATTATAATGTAGAATGTAGTAAAAAAACACAAATTGAAAAGAGGAGTAAAACATGAGCGACTTTATTGACAAGCTGAAAGTCCGGGCAAAGCAAGACGTGAAAACGATTGTTTTGGCTGAGGGCGAGGACATGAGAACCTTAGAGGCGGCGCAGATCGTCTTAAAGGAGGGCTATGCCAAGATTATTATTTTAGGAAATGAAGCCAAGATTTTGGATATGGCAAAGGAAAAGGGACTGGATTTATCCGAAGCAAAAATTATTGATCCGGAAACAAGTGATAAAACAGCAGAATATGCAAATAAATTCTATGAGATGAGAAAAGCAAAGGGCATGACTCCGGAGCTGGCAGCAGAAACCCTGAAAAACGTTTTGTATTACGGCGTTATGATGGTAAATGAGGGTGCGGCAGACGGTATGGTTGCCGGCGCTTGCAATTCTTCTGCAAACGTGATTCGTCCGTCCTTGCAGATTTTGAAAACAAAGCCTGGAACAAAGCTTGTTTCAGCATTTTTCGTGATCGTTGTTCCGAACTGTGAATATGGCGAAAACGGAACATTTATCTTTGCAGACAGCGGTCTGAATGAAAATCCGGACGCAGACGCAGTTTCCGAGATTGCAATTTCTTCTGTGGCTTCCTTTGAGCAGTTAGTCGGCGCAGAGGCAAAGGTGGCAATGCTTTCTTATTCTACATACGGCAGTGCGAAGAATCCTTTGGTAGACAAAATGCAGGAGGCAACCCGTCTGGCAAAGGAAAAGAGACCGGATATCAAATTAGATGGCGAATTGCAGGTGGATGCAGCGATTGTTCCAGCTGTTGCAAAGTCGAAAGCGCCGGGATCAACCGTTGCCGGAACAGCAAACGTTCTGGTATTCCCAGATTTAAATGCCGGCAATATCGGCTATAAGATTGCTCAGAGACTGGCAAAGGCAGAGGCATACGGACCGGTTCTCCAGGGAATCAGAAAGCCGGTGAATGATCTTTCGCGCGGATGCGTTGCTGAGGATATTGCAGGCGTTGTAGCAATCACATGCGTACAAGCGCAGGATAATGATAAATAAGAAAGGATTCAGAGAATATGAAGGTATTAGTTATTAATGCAGGAAGTTCTTCCTTAAAGTATCAGTTGATTGATATGGATACTGTTACAGTTTTGGCAAAGGGCTTATGCGAGAGAATCGGGATTGACGGTTCAAACTTGCAGCATAAGAACCTGGTAAAGGGCATTTCTGAAAAAGTTGAAAGCAAGATGGAGAGTCACGCAGATGCAATCCGGATGGTCATTGACGCTTTGACCGATGCGGAATACGGTGTGATCAAGAGTATGGACGAGATCGGCGCAGTCGGACACCGCGTTGTGCACGGCAGCGAATATTTCGCAGATTCCTGTGTGATCGACGGTAAGGTGATGGAGGCGCTGAAAATGTGTATTCCGGTAGCGCCGCTGCACAATCCGCCGAACATTACCGGTATTGAGGCATGTGAAAAGATTATGCCGGGTGTGAAGCAGGTTGCTGTATTTGATACTGCCTTCCACCAGACCATGCCGAAGAAAGCATATATGTATGCGCTTCCGTATGAATATTATGAAAAATATAAAATCCGTAAGTTTGGTTTCCACGGAACAAGTCATCGCTTTGTTTCTGCCGAAGCTGCAAAAATGCTTGGAAAGCCGATTGAGGATTTAAAGATTATCACTTGTCACTTAGGAAACGGTTCTTCTGTGGCTGCTGTAGATCACGGTAAATGCGTGGACACCTCAATGGGCTTCACTCCGCTGGATGGCGTTGTGATGGGAACAAGAACCGGCAGCATGGATCCGGCAGTTGTCACCTTCTTAATGGAGAATGCCGGCATGACTGCAAAAGAGGTGGACACTCTGATGAATAAACAATCGGGTGTATTCGGTATTTCCGGCATCAGCAGCGACTTCCGCGATCTTTCTGCAGCAGCAGAGGACGGAAACGACAGAGCACAGCTTGCTTTGGATATGTTCACCTATAGCGTTACCAAGCTGATCGGTGCATATGCCGCAGCAATGGGCGGAGTAGATGCCGTGGTATTCACAGCAGGAATCGGTGAAAACGACGGTGCAATCCGTGCAAAGGTTGTGGAAAACCTCGGCTTTATGGGAATCAAGGTTGATCCGGAGAAGAACCGCGTCCGCGGCGAGGCTGTGGATGTAACAGCAGACGGCGCAGCAGTGAAAACGCTTGTTATTCCGACAAACGAGGAATTGATGATTGCGTTGGATACACAGAGATTAACCAAATAATATCAAAAAGGAGCAAGCAGAAATGGCTTGCTCCTTTTTGTATGTTATTTTTTGATTCGCAGTCTCATATGCATCACATTGACTTTCGTTGCGCCCTCATAAGTATCTGAATACTGAATCAGAAGGAAATTTCCCTCGTCATCCTGAAGATTGACATTATTGGAGTAGTATGCGCTTACTCCTTCTTTTGGAACAACCAAGAGTCCTTCATCCCAATCAGCTGCATTTTCCGAGGTATAGAGAACGAAGCCTTTTAAATCTCCGGCGCGCCCGTGCAGAACAAACACACCGTCAATTAAGGCAATCTGCGGGTTGCGGATGCCTTTTTCTAAATGGCAGGGAGGAAGCAGCGTCCAGGTTTTCCCGAAATCGCAGCTGATCGCATGATCCAGCTCCTGCTCAGCGTTGACGTTATAGGCATAAGCGTGCAGGACGTTTTCTTCATCAAAAATCATCGCACTGTAGCCGCGCCCCTTTGTGTCAAACGGAATCACGGAACGCTCGGAAAAGGTTTTTCCGTTGTCAGTACTGGTGTAGATCCGGTATTGGTGTGAGGGGTTTGTACCTAAGAAATGCTCGTTGCAAAAATGCATCACATAGATTACCCCGTCGTGTATGAGCGCATCGTAGCTTCTGCCCGGATAGGGGGAGTATTCCAAAGGTTCTGACCAGGTTTTTCCACCATCCGTACTCCGGATGACGGTGGGTGTATTCCACGGCTCGCAGCAGGTGGAGTTTGTTCCGTCGTTTCTTAAGCAGAATGCTACAATGGTTCCATCCTCACACGCCACTGCTTTTTCCACCGAAATCATATAGATTCCATCCAAAAAACAATTCCAGGAATAAGGCAGCTTTTCCGGCTCGGAGTAGGTTTTTCCGCTGTCGCAGGAAATGCGGTATTCCACCCATCCATACGGTGAATGACCTTCCCAGCGTTCCTTTGAGCAATTTGCGTTAAAATCAATCAGGCAGTTTTTCTGAAACTCTGCCATCGCATGCGTCATGTGTCCGCTCCTGCCGCGCTTTTGGTTGTCCACATAAATTGTCGGTTCTTCCAGGCAGGCGGTATAATTTTTGTGTTTTATTTCTTTCCATGTGTTCATAGAAACACCCTTTCTGTGATTTGTTTTATGAAAATATTATACAGCTTTGCTATGGGTGCGGCAATATGATTTATGGACATTCGGTTTCCGTTTTTGGACGTTTCCCCCGGTGCATTTCCCGAAATTTTCCGGGGGATGTGCCGCAATGCCGCTTAAAAAACGAGGCAAAGCCAGACTCATTTTCAAAACCGCACAAAAGCGCAATTTCTTTTATACTTTCCTCACCCTGGAGCAAATATTTGATACAGGAATCCAGTTTTGTTTTTGTGATGTAGGCATGCACCGAATCGCCTGTTTGTTCTTTAAAAACTCTTCCAAGCTGCTTTGCAGAAAGGCAGCATTCCTTTGCAACGTCTGCGCTGGTGATTCCCTTTTGCAGATTCTTTTGAATAAAGCTTTTTGCCACCGAAACCCTTGCGTCATTTTCCGAGCCTGCCTGCTCTGGAATGGAAATTCCCAGACAGTCAAAGGCAGCTTGCAGAATTTCATAAACATGTCCGATCAGAATTGCTGCGCTCAGGGTTGTTACCCGCCCGGCTGCGGTCAGAATAGAATCGGTGATTTTATCTACGCTTTCCGGAAAAGAAAACGTCTGAACGGCAAGAGTCAGTTCCTCCTTTGGCGCAAAGGCGAGGGATGCCTTGCAGACATCTCCGGAAAAGCGGACATACTGGTGCGGCGTTTTTGGGGGAAGAATCAGCGCCTGCTGTTCGGACAGGGTAATCCTTTTTTCTGCATACTGATAGACCACCGTGCCGGAAAATACAAAATGAATTTCAAAAAAGGTGTGGGAATGGGTATTCGGATAAATGTTTTCTGCAATATTATCAGCGTCCAAAAGCTCAAACCATAGAATCTCCGGAGCCTGGAGCGCAAGTGCAGGACGAAGTGTGCGGACAGCGTCTCCCCGTGCGTTTGTATAGGCGTTTAGCATTTTTTTATCCCTTTCGTTTTTCTTTATTATATCAATTGAAAAAAAGTATGTCAAGGCAATGTCCAAAATTCATGATAGAATGTCTTTTTTCTGGATTGACAGAAAAAAAGCACGGTGCTAAGATTAGGTTTGAGGTGATAGTATGTTAAAGGAAAAAATAAAAAAGAAAGAAAAAACAACCGGTATGTATGTGCAGCTTTCGGACATCAGTATTTCTAAAATTGCCGGTATGGCAGGGTATGATTTTATTTGGGTGGATAACGAACACAGCTATATGACGAATGAAACCCTCCTGGGACATATTTTAGCTTTGAAATCAACCGGAACACCGGTGGTTGTCCGTGTTCCGCAGGACGATCTGACCGAAACAAAGCATGTTTTGGAAATGGGTGTGGATGGAATCATCTTTCCGATGGTGAGAACGGCAGAGGAGGCAAACCGGCTGATTGCAAACACGCTCTATCCGCCGCTTGGCACACGCGGATTCGGACCGATGAATGCAAATGATTACGGATTCCAAAATGCCATGGAGTATCGAACCCAAAGCGACAGCCGTTTATGCCGCTTCATTCAGATTGAGCATAAGGACACAATTGACAATTTAGATCAGATCATCAAAAATCCGTATATTGACGGATATATTTTCGGACCGAATGATCTTTCCGGCTCTTATGGCATGTTAGGAGATGTCTTTTCCGATAAAATCACCGGAATCATCCGGGACGCAATTGCATTCCTGCACAAAAACGGAAAATATGCCGGTATTGCATCGGGAGGATATTCCGAAGAAATTCTCCGGCATTGGAGCGGACTGGGGGCAGACATGCTCACCGGCGGCGCTGATTTTGATTTCCTGCGGGACTGCGCAAAGCAAAACTGCCGGACTTTAGAGAAAATTCATAAAAACTAAACGCAAAAGAGACTGCCGTATGAAAAGATCGGCAGTCTTTTTTTGTAAAATGTCAATTTTTTGAAGAGTTTTTTTGAAAAATAGTTGCAATGAAACAGGGAATTGTGCTATAATATAATACTGGGATGATGTTTTGATTTTGTAGGAGTGGACAGAAATGAATAAAACCGTGAAAGGGTTAAATATTAATTATACAGAAGCAGGCGAGGGCGAACTGGTTGTGTTTCTGCACGGCTGGGGTGCAAACTACACGCTTTTTCAGCCTGCAATTGATTTAGTCAGCCGGAAGTACCGCGCGGTCGCTTTGGATTTTCCTGGCTTTGGAAAGAGTGAAGAACCGAAAGAGCCCTGGGATGTAGGGGATTACGCAGATTTCCTTTTGGAATTTTTAGCGGATTATCATGCAAAAAAAGTGATTCTTTTGGGGCATTCCTTTGGCGGACGTGTGATTTTCAAATTATATGAAAAGAAACTGCCGTTTGAAATTGATAAGATTATCTTAGTGGATGCTGCCGGCATCAAACCGAAAAAAACGCTTTCGCAGTATGCGCGGATTTATACTTATAAATTAGGAAAGCATGTCTTGAATCTGCCGCCTGTCCGGGCGCTTTTTCCGGACGCATTGGAGAAGTTTCGGAAAAGCCGCGGCTCGGAGGATTATAATGCCGCGTCACCGATTATGCGCCAATGCCTGGTGCGTGTCGTAAACGAGGATTTGTCGCATGTGTTTTCTAAAATTTTAGCGCCGACCCTGCTAATTTGGGGATCGGCAGACGATGCCACACCGCTGTCGGATGCAAAGCGGATGGAGGCAGAAATCAAGGATGCAGGCTTGGTTGTGTTTGAGGGAATGGGGCATTTTTCCTTTCTGCAGCAGCCACAGCAATTTTTACGCGTAGTCGCGTCTTTTTTAGAAATATCAGAATAAGGGTGAAGAGATATGAGTTTTGTATTGTTGGTTATTAGTTTTTTAGCGGCGGTTGCGCTGTCGGATATTCGCTTTATGCATTATTTTCAGCTAAATTCCTATCAGAGTGTCACGCAAGTGCACTGGATGGGAAAGAATACTTCCAAGTGGATTCCGAATCTGGTGTTTAGCGTAATGGGGATTTTTGCGCTGCTGTCTCCGGCAGCAGAATGGCTGATGGCGGCATGCTTTCTGGCTGCTGCTTATTGCACCATTCCCAAAAAGGCGAAAAAACCGTTGGTATATACCAAGCGTGTGCAGAGAATGTTTCTTTGTGAGGCGGTATTGCTGGCGATTGTGTTATTCCTGTCGTATGCAATCGGAGGAAAGGCATTGCTTGTAAGCTCGCTGCCGTTTTGGTATCTGCTGTCTCCGATGGTTGTACTGCTGGCAAATTTCATCAACAAGCCGATTGAAAAGGCAGTCAATCAGCATTTTATCAACGAGGCAAAGAAAATTCTTTCCGAAATGCCGGATCTGACGATATTAGGAGTGACCGGGAGCTTTGGAAAAACCAGTGTCAAATACTATTTAAATACCCTGCTCCGTGCGCAGTATAACGTGCTGATGACGCCGGAAAGCTATAACACACCGATGGGAATTGTGAAAACAATCCGCGGCTCGCTCCGTGCCACCCACGAAATTTTCATCTGTGAAATGGGTGCGAAAAAGGTGGGAGAAATCAAGGAAATCTGCGATATTGTGCATCCGACGCACGGCATCATCACCTCAATCGGACCGCAGCATTTGGAAACATTTTTCACACTGGATAATGTCAAGAAAACAAAATTTGAACTGGCAGACGCACTCCCCGAAAACGGACTGTTGCTCTTAAACGGAGACGATCAGAATATTTCTGATTATGCATATCCGAGAAAGCATTTAACCTATGCAATTCACCATAACGCGGACTATCGCGCTTTTGATTTAGAGGTGAGCGAAAAGGGCACAAGCTTTTCTGTGAAAGCGCCGGATGGAGAAACCGAGCGGTTTACCACCAAGCTGATCGGAACGCATAATGTGTTAAATATCACCGGAGCAATTGCTTTTTCCCATCAGCTGGGAATCCCGCTGCAAAAATTAAAAGCGCAGGTGCGCAAATTGGAATGCGTTCCGCACCGTTTGCAGCTTTTAGACCATCCGGACGCGCTTGTGATTGATGACGCATACAATTCTAACCCAACCGGAACAAAAGCGGCATTAGATACACTTTCTCTGATCACCGGCTATAAAATCTTAGTAACGCCGGGCATGGTGGAATTGGGAGAAAAGCAGGAGGAATGCAACGCGGAGTTCGGAAGAAATGCGGCGGCAGTCTGCGATTATGTAATTTTGGTCGGCAAAAAGCAAACCGAGCCGATTCAGAAAGGACTTTCGGAGGCAGGCTATCCTGCGGAAAAAATCTATCTTGCCGATACGATCGGCGAGGCTGTGAAAAAAGCTTATGCAATTGATACAAACGGGCAGAAACGTGTGATTTTATTGGAAAATGATCTGCCGGATAATTATATGTAAGAAAGGATCTGTTCAAGATGAAAATTAAGGTAGCCGTTTTATTTGGCGGAAAGAGCGTGGAGCATGAAATCTCCATTATTTCTGCAATCCAGGCGATGCATGCGATGAACAGGGAAAAATATGAGGTGATCCCGGTTTATCTGACCAAGAGTAATGAAATGTATGTCGGGGAGGAGGTTGGCAATATTTCAGCCTATACCGATATCCCGGCGCTTTTGAAAAAGAGCCGCCGCGTTATCTTCGTGAATGAGGAAAACCGGACAAAGCTTGTCTATTATCCTGTGAAAGCGTTTAAAAATCCGCTCTTTTCCGAGGTTGATCTGGCATTCCCGATTGTGCACGGTACAAACGTGGAGGACGGTAATTTGCAGGGTTATCTGCACACCTTCAATCTTCCGTATGTCGGCTGTGATGTGCTTTCCTCTGCGGTGGGCATGGATAAGTATGTGATGAAAACGGTTTTAAAGGATAACGGGATTCCGGTGTTAGACTGCAAATGCGTCACGGCAAAGGAATACGATCAGAATCCGGAGGAAACCGCTGCAAAAATTGAGGAAAAGATTTCCTATCCGGTGATTGTAAAGCCGATCAATTTAGGTTCAAGCGTGGGCATTTCCAAGGCAAATGACCGGGAGGAGCTGTTAGAGGCTTTGGAAAATGTATTCCATTTTGCGCAGCGTGCTTTGGTGGAAAAAGCAGTGGTGCATTTAAAGGAAATCAATTGCGCCGTTTTGGGTGATTATGAGTTTGCAGAGGCATCTGAGTGCGAAGAACCGGTTAATACCGACGATATTTTAAGCTTTGAGGATAAGTATATCGGCGGCGGAAAATCCGGCGGCAGTAAAGGAATGGCAACGCTAAAGCGGAAAATCCCGGCAGAGATCACTCCGGAGGAAAGAGACACCGTCCGGAAGATGGCAGTAGACGCATTTTTAGCATTAGGCTGCTCGGGTGTTACCCGGATTGACTTTATGCAGGATACCGAAACGGGTGAAATCTGGTTAAATGAGGTCAACACGATTCCGGGTTCGCTTTCCTTCTATCTGTGGGAGCCGCTCGGCATGAAGTACACAACGCTGTTAGACCGGCTGATTGAATTGAGCTTAAAGCGTCAGCGTGAGCAGGAAAACCTTACATACACCTTTGAATCGAACGTCCTTGCAGGTGTGCAGTTAGGCGGCGCAAAAGGTGCAAAGGGTTCTAAAATGTAAAGAGGTAACCAATGATCACATTTGAAGAAGTAAAAAAGAATGAGGCAATCCGCACCTATATTTCGCAGGCGGATGAGTCGCTGGTGGCATTAGGATATACAGAACATAGCTTTGCCCATGTGACGCATGTGGCAGAAACAGCAGGCTATATTCTCACCACGCTTGGATATGGAGAGCATGAAATTGAACTGGTGAAAATCGCGGCATATCTGCACGATATCGGAAATTTAGTCAACCGTCAGGAGCATTCCCAGAGCGGTGCGGTGATGGCATTCCGGATTTTAGACAATCTGGGGATGGAGGCAAGAGATATTGCCGTGATCACAACGGCAATCGGCAATCATGACGAGGGAAACGGTGTGGCGGTCAATCCGGTTGCGGCGGCGCTGATTCTTGCCGATAAGTCGGACGTGCGCAGAACACGCGTGCGGAATCAGGATATTGCAAGCTTTGATATTCACGACCGCGTCAATTATTCGGTAAAAAAATCAGAGCTTCTGATTAATGCGGACAAAACGCAGATTGAACTGATGCTGACCTTAGATAAGCACTATGGCAGTATTATGGACTATTTTGAAATCTTTTTGCAGCGGATGATTCTGTGCCGCAAGGCGGCAGAACGGCTCGGACTGGAATTTCGGCTGCTGATCAATGGAGAAATTGTTATTTAAGCTGAGAATGAAACAAACCGCCCCCAAAACGTTTATCAAAAGAACGGTTGGTGGTCGGTTTTTTTCGTAGTAATTCATGAAATTTTTTTGAAAAATTCATGAATGGGGTAGAAAAAATCAAAAAAATATTGTATAATAGAATTATGCAGAAAGGGGAGATTGAAATGGATGCAATTATACAGGCAGTAGCAAGCTTTATCCAGGTTATGAAGCTTTCAGATCTTGTGGATATAGCGCTTGTGGCGATTTTACTATACAATTTATTAAAAATGATCCGGGAAACCCGTGCGTTGCAGCTGGTTAAGGGATTGATTATTCTGTTTTTAGCATTGCAATTAAGCGCGTGGCTGAATCTGACCACGATGAATTACTTATTGAGAAACACGATGCAGGTTGGAATGTTTGCTATTATCGTCATTTTTCAGCCGGAGCTGCGGAGTATGCTGGAACGTGTCGGACGGTCCAAGGTCGGCAGTCTGATTGATTTTTCAATTGCGCCCCAGGGAGAGGAGCAGACCGGGAAGATTGATGAGATTGTGGAGGCATGTGTTCATCTTTCCTATAGCAAAACCGGTGCGCTGATTGTTTTGGAGCGGGAAACAAAGCTTGGAGATGTCATTAATACCGGAACGTACTTAGAAGCAGATATTACCTCTGCGCTTTTGGAAAATATTTTTGTACCGAATACCCCTCTGCACGACGGCGCTGTGGTAATCCGCGGAGATAAAATTTTAACGGCAGGGTGTCTCCTGCCGCTTACCTCAAACAGCAATCTGTCCAGAGAATTGGGAACGCGCCACCGCGCGGCTTTGGGCATGTCCGAAACATCGGACGCGATGGTGGTGGTTGTGAGTGAGGAGACTGGAAAAATTTCGCTTGCAGTGAGCGGAAGTCTCACCAGAAATCTGAACGAGGCAAGCCTGAAACATGCGCTTATGCGCGGTCTGGAAAATCCGAAGCCGCGCGATATTCAGAGAATTAAATTTTGGAAGGGGGCTTCCAAATGAAAAAAGAATTGTTTGAGAGAAAGCTGTTATTGCAGATTCTGTCAATTGTGATGGCGGCGGTTTTGTGGTTTGCAGTGACCTACACAGAGGATCCGTATATCAAGCTCCCGGTCAACAGTATTCCGATCAGCTATCTGGGTGAGGCGGCAATGGAGAAAAACGGACTGCTTTTGGTGAATAAGGAAAGCATTCCGCCGGCGGCGCTGGATGTGAAAGGAAAGCGGAGCGATGTCCGGAGCGCTTTGGGAAGTATTCGTGCAACGGTGGATTTAAGCGACATCACCGAACCGGGCGAATATACCAAGGAGGTTACCTACGATATTCCGAACAGCTCGGTCACAGTTGTGAAACGGAGAGCGGAAACGGTGAACGTTTCGATTGAAGCCGTTGAGAAAAAGACAATCCCGGTGGTGGTCAATAAAACGGCAGAGGATCGGAATAAAGAGTTTTTAGTAAAATCTACGGCAAAAGAATCCAACATCACGATTTCGGGCGCAAAGGAAGATATTGAAAAAATCTATGCAGCGGCGGCAACGGTTCAGGCAGATACGATTGTGGAGAGCCAGGAAAAAACGTATGCCATTTCCTATATTGATAAAAATAAAGCTCCGGTAACGCTCAAGCATGCCGTTAAGGCGAGTGTCCGGGAAATTACGGTCACCAATACGGTTTATCTCAGAAAGAGTGTGCCGATCACACTGGATGAGCGGAACGACACTGCCGATTATCAGGTCTTTGTGAAATCCTTTTCGCAGGACAAGATTGAAATTGGTGTTTCTAAGCAGAGTTACGAATCGATTAGTGCAATCGGTGTGGATTTTGCAGAGGATGTGACCATGGGCGAGAACAAAAAGTATAAGATGAAACTGATTGTGCCGGAGGATGTATACTGCCCGGACAAGGATGCGGAAATCTATATGACGGCAGACGTGGAAAATATTGTCACGCAGTCTGTCATGCTGCCGCTTGTGGCGGAGCATACACCGGAGGATATCACGGTTACCTTTGAACATGATACCGTTCCGGTTACGCTGACCGGACCGGCAAGCAGGTTTGCCGGATTGAGTGCGGCAGTGGATTTGTCCGGACTTTCAGCAGGAGAATATCAGCTGCCGGTGCAGCTTTCCGGAGATCCGGAGGGCGTCACGGCGGCAGATCAGCCGGTTGTCCGTGTGACGCTGCAAACTATAGAATAAACAGGAGAAAAAAGATGTCAGATCAATTAGTAAGAGGAAATAGTATGGACGGTGCAATCCGCGTGTTTGCCGCGGTTTCCACCGATTTGGTGAATGAGGCGCAGAGAATCCACCACACCTACCCTGTGGCAACTGCGGCTTTAGGAAGAACGCTGACCGCGGCGGCAATTATGGGCGCAGGGTTGAAAAATGAAGACGACAGCATCACAATTCAGTTTAAGGGCGACGGTCCGATTGAACGCGTGATTGCTGTGACCGACGCAAAAAGCTGTGTCCGCGGCTATGTGGGAAATCCCTATGTGGATTTGCCGCTGAGTGAAAAAGGAAAACTGGATGTGGGGCGCGCAGTTGGCAAGGGTCAGTTAAGCGTGGTTCGTGATCTGGGATTAAAAGAGCCGTATGTCGGACAAGTCCCGATTGTCACGGGTGAAATTGCGGAGGATTTAACCTACTACTATGCTGCCAGCGAGCAGATTCCAACGGCAATGAGCCTTGGCGTGCTGGTGGGAACAGACAACCGTGCCATTGCCGCAGGCGGGTTTATGCTCCAGCTGATGCCGGAGGCAGAGGAGGCTTTAGCGGCTGAATTGGAGGAAAAAATGAAAACAATTCCGCCGGTCACAAAAATGATCACAGACGGCATGACGGCGGAGGATATTTTATTTGCAGTCACAGACGGCTTTGATATGCTGATGGATAATCATATCATCACACCGGAATATCGCTGTAAATGCTCCAAAGAACGGATGGAGCGTGCGTTAATTTCGATTGGAAAAGAAGAACTGGAATCCATCATTAAGGAACAGGGAGAAGCAGAGCTTTCCTGCCAATTCTGCGATAACAAGTATCGGTTTACAAAAGCAGAGCTGGAGGAGCTTTTGAAGGAGGCAAAATAATGAGTATCAACCATAAGGAATCGGTGCGCTGCCCCGGCTGCTCTCAAATGCAGGATGTCACGGTCTGGAGTTCTATCACAGTTTCGGACAGCCCGGATTTAAAGGCAGATCTTTTGGCAGGAAAAATTAATATGCTCCATTGTGCGTCTTGCGGAGTGAGGGCATTATTGCCTGCACCGCTGTTGTATCATGATGAGGAAAAAAAGCTGATGATCTCCTTTGTGCCCTGCAACGATCCGAAACAGAAAACGGAATTGCTTTTGGAAATGCAGAAAAATTATCAGAAAGACCCGGAATTGCAAAAGCTAACCGATTACAATCTCCGGTTTGTGACAGAATATAATTCATTATTAGAAAAAATTCTGATTTTTGATCAGGGCATGAACGACAAGACGATTGAGTTGATCAAGATTATGATTCTGATGCAGGAGCCCGAAAAAATGGATCACAGAACGGCAGTGTTCGGAAAGATTGACGGAGAGGAAATCGAGTTTTTTGTGCAGGATCATAAGGATGGCATGTGCTATACCTCGCGCGTCCCAAAAACGACCTATCAGGTTTTATGGGACGAACTGCGAAAAAGCGGTGTGAAAAATAAAAGCTTTCAATGGGAAGAAATTGACGCAGATTATGGCGCGGCTCTTCTGCGAGGATTGAATACATGAGAGGGGAAAAATTTCAAAAATGAATAGAGATAAATATATACAGTCTGCCTTTGGCATATCCGAAAAGGTGATTGCACTTGTCAATCGGGCAGAGGAACGGATTGCGGAGCAGTTTAAAAAGATTGAGGAAACGGCGCAGATCAACCAGATGCGCGTGATGAAAGCGTTTTCTGATCATCATGTCAGCGAAACGCATTTTGTCCCAACCACTGGCTACGGCTATGACGATTTGGGGCGCGACACCTTAGATCAGATCTATGCGGATGTGTTCGGTGCGGAGGACGCGCTTGTGCGCCACAATTTTATTTCCGGCACACACACCATATCCACTGCTCTTTTTGGAGTTCTGCGCCCACAAGACACACTTGTGGCAATCACCGGAAAGCCTTACGATACCTTAGAGGAGGTTGTCGGAATCCGGGGTGAGGCAGGGAACGGTTCTCTCCGGGATTTTGGAGTTTCCTATCAGGAAATTGCACTTTTGCCGGACGGCATGCCGGACTATGCGGCAATTGAAAAGGCGCTTTCGGAAAAACCGGTCAAGGCAGTTTTGATTCAGCGCTCCAAAGGCTATGGATGGCGCCCGACCTATACGGCGGAACAGATCGGAGACTTGATTGCCTTTGTGAAAAAGCATTCCAAAGATACGGTTACAATTGTGGATAACTGCTATGGCGAGTTTACCCAAACGAGTGAGCCGACCATGTTTGGCGCAGATTTGATTGCCGGATCGCTCATTAAAAATCCGGGCGGCGGACTTGCGGAAACAGGCGGCTATATTGCCGGAAAAAAACAGTATATCGAGCTTTGTGCAAACCGGCTTTCTTCGGTTGGAATCGGAAAGGAATGCGGTGCAAGCTTAGGCTTTAACCGGAGCATGTACCAGGGATTTTTCCTTGCTCCGCATGTGGTTTCGCAGGCTTTGAAAGCGGCGGAGCTTTGCGCGGCAGTGTATGAGGAACTTGGATTTCAAGTACTTCCGAAACCCGGGGAGGTGCGCGCGGATATTATTCAGTCCATCCGGTTTGAAAAACCGGAGCGTCTGATTGCATTCTGCCGCGGCATTCAAAAGGGTGCGCCGGTGGATTCCTTTGTAACGCCCGAACCCTGGGATATGCCCGGCTACGATTCGCAGGTCATTATGGCGGCAGGTGCATTTGTGCAGGGCGCGTCGATTGAGTTCTCGGCAGACGGCCCTCTGCGCGAACCGTATATTGCCTATATGCAGGGCGGTCTGACCTATGAATCCGCAAGACTCGGAATCCTGGCATCGGTACAGGAATTGGTGCAGGAACATCTGATACCGTGATTGAAAAAAGTGATGTAAAAGGAATGCGTCCCTTTTACATCACTTTTTGATTTTATTGAACCTCTATGCTGCATAAAGAGACACCGCCTCATTAATTTCGGGACAAGAGAAAATAAAAAATAACCAAAAAGGAGTGCAGACAGAATCTGCACTCCCCTTTGGGCTTTTAAGTATTAGTTGTTGCACATACAAGTAACAATCACGATGATAATCAAAACCCACAGGATCATATCAAGATCAAAGTTGCAGCCGTTTCCGCATCCACAGTCACCCATCGTATATGCCTCCTTTCTGATCATCAAATCTTGCCGCAGCCGTGCGGCAGGCTATTTGCAGCAGCAAGCGTTTTTAAAAAGCTGTGCCGCAAAACAACAGATTATAAGGATGATCAGCAC
>CAKSJF010000045.1 GCA_934462945.1 uncultured Clostridia bacterium
TTAAATGTCCATCCAAAAACTCAAATCATTTTAATGGGAGCTTATCTTCTGCGCGGTTCCGTTCCAGAAGAAAGCGCATGGGGGTTTGAGCGGTTTTATGACGAGGTTACAAAACGCGCGGAAATTGCAGAAAAATTAGCCCGGGAATATCAGCTTCCCTATATTGATCTGCAATCGGAATTTGACCGTCACATCACCGCCAGTATGCCAGCGTCCCACTGGAGCGAGGATGGCGTTCATCCCACCCCGGCAGGACATGAGCTGATCAAGCGTGCATGGCTGGAATGCTTCCAACAGCTGAAAGGAGAAAGCAAAGATGGCAGATAAATTTGCAGAAATTACAAAAATCAAATCCACCAGAGACGAATTAAGAGAAGAACCGCAGCCGATTCCGTTTACAGAACAGCTTTGCTCTCTGCAAGACAACGGAGCATTTCCAAAGCTGACACCGAAAATGTCAACCAAAGAACAGCTCGACAATGCACTTTCTAAACTGCGTAATCAGTATGCGCCTTTCTTAAGAAATCTTGCTCCTGCAATTCCATCTTATAATCAACGAATTGACATCACCTATTTTATGCGTGACGGCAAGGAGGTAACCATTCCGAATTACGGCGGTCCTTTAGGGTATGCGTTTACCGAATACACCACCGAGGTAGAAATCGGAGATTTTAACGGGAAAGCAGTTTATTTGCATTTTGACGGTGCAGACTATATTGCCACTGTTTATCTAAACGGCGAGTGCGTGGGGATTCACGAAGGATTTTTCTCTCCGTTTGAGTTTGACGTGACGCGTGCGGCAAAAGTCGGCAAAAATCAACTCCGTGTTGTTCTGCAAAATGACTATGCCTATATGGGCAGCAGTTTAACAGCAGACGAGGCAATTATCACCGAGGGCGACAAGCTGTATGCCGCAACCGGTCTTGGCTATGATGATCCGGAGGTCGGCTGGCATCACTGCCCTCCCGGCATGGGTATTTATGCGCCGGTCTGGATTGAAATCCGGAACATGGTTCATCTGACCGATCTCTATATCCGTCCGCTCCCGGAATCAAGTGAAATTGAAGCATGGATTGAGGTGGAAAATGCTGATCACACCTATCGTGATATTGAATTTGAACTTTCCCTCTTTGGTCAGAATTTAGAGTATACCGGCTTCGAAAAATTGAAATATGCGCCCCTGCTTGCCTTTGCCAAGGAGGGAGATACCGAAAAGCATGTGGTCAACCGATATGATAAGGATTGGGACGGCTCGGCTTTGCCTGCAAAATTCGGAAAGAACGTCTATAAAATCCGTCTGAAGATGGAAAACTTTAAGCTTTGGGAGCAGGAAACACCCTACCTGTATCAGCTCCAGGTAACATTATTGGAAAACGGTCTGGCACAGGATGCAAAAGCACAGCAATTCGGCATGCGTACCTTTACCCAGGACACCGAAAGCAGTCCCAAGGGCATGTTCTATTTAAACGGAAAGAAAATCCGCCTCCGCGGTGCAAATACGATGGGGTTTGAGCAGCAGGATGTAATGAACGGAAAATTGGATCAATTGATTGACGACATCCTCTTGGCAAAGCTCTGCAACATGAACTATTGGCGGCTGACACAGCGCCCGGTGCAGGATGCTGTTTATGAGTACTGCGACAAATTAGGTCTTTTAACGCAAACCGATCTCCCCTTATTTGGCGTGATGCGGAGAAATAAGGTGCCGGAGGGTGTGCGGCAGTCGGAGGAGATGATCCGGATGGTTCGCAAGCACCCCTGCAATGTTGTTCTTACATATATTAATGAAGCATTGCCAAACGGCTATGAAAATATCCACCGTCATTTGGAGCGTGACGAAATGGAATGTTTCTTCACCGCCTGCGACATGATGCTGAAAATCAGCTGTCCGGAATGTGTGATTAAACACGTGGAGGGAGACTATGACCCGCCTGCCTTAGACAGCATGCCAGACAGCCATTGCTATAACCTTTGGTACAACAACCACGGTCTGGAATTTCGCAAGCTGCACAAGGGCTACTGGCAAAAGGTATTAAAGGGCTGGTACTACGGCTGCGGCGAATACGGAGCAGAGGGATTGGATTTTAAAGAGGTTATGGAAAATGATTATCCCAAGGACTGGATTAGAGAACCGTTCTCTCCGAAAAATATTGTAAAAGCGCAATCTGACGGAATGCAGCACTGGTTCTTTGACCGTCCGGACAGCATGGATGGTTGGATTTCTGCAACCCAGGAACACCAGGCATTTGCAACACGGTTTATGACCGAGGCTTTCAGGCGCGATCCGCGCATGGTTTCAAATGCGATCCATCTCTTTATCGACGCATGGCCGTCCGGCTGGATGAAAACCATCATGGACTGCAAGCGGAATCCAAAGCCGGCATATTTTGCTTACCGGAATGCATTAGAACCGGTTTTGGTGAGTCTTCGGAGCGACCGTTTTACCTACTATTCCGGCGAAACGGCGAAAATTGAGACTTATCTTTGCAATGACACAAACAAGCCTGTTTCCGGAATGCTGCATTTCGGTTTATACGACGGAGAAACACTTTTACAGTCCGGCGAGACACCGGTAACCTGCGGCGACTGTACCGCAGAATATGCAGTCAGCGCATGCTTTTCTGTGCCTGACACGGCAGACCGTCAGAAATTTACTCTAAAAGCTGCACTGGTGGATTCTGAGGGCAGTGTGATTTCGGACAACTGCTGGGAATTTGAGGCATTTGCAGATGTCACCGTGGAAGAAAATGACCGGATTGTATGGGTGACCGATTTAACCCCCGGAACACATACCGTTGCCGGAGAAACGATCACCGTGAAAAAATGCGACACGAGAAATTATGTTTCTGCACAAACCGGACACCCTGCCGTGGCAGAATTTCATCCGAACGATTTCCGGTTCTGGTACGACAAGGAAACGGATATGCTGAACATTATGACCGATCAGACCTTTGACGCACCGGGATTTTTGCCCATTCTCACCGCCTGGGATATTCCGGACGGCAAGGATTGGTGCGAGCAATGCGTACTTGCAGAAAAGAAATATAAGGGAAAAACCTACCTGGTTTCTACAATTGATTTAAAATGCGAAAACCCGGTGGCAAAAAGACTTTTAAAAAATCTTTACAAGCTATAAGGAGAGCGTATGGAGCGTTTGGAATTATATCAAAAAATACTGCTGCCGGATGCTGCTGTTATAAGACTTCTTGAAGTATGCAAGGACATCCCGCCTGCTGTTTTAGAAAAATTTACTGTTTCTCTATGCAGTCCGAAAAATTATGCACACGCAGAACAGGAATTAAAAACAGTCCTCTCCCCCGACCCGGACGGTTTTAAGATTTTATTTGTAATGTTAGAAAGCGCCTTGATTTCCCACAGGAAATATCAGCAGCTTGGCATTTCCGAGGAAATCTACATTGCCACCATGAAAGGTTTTACACGTGTTTTGCAGGAAAACCTCATTGCCTTTCATAAACTGACCTTTGACCGGTCCTGGTGGATGGGACGGCTGCTATCCCTGGTTCTGTTCCGGATCGGGGAATTGGAATATGAGCTTTTCTCTGAAACCGGAACACCGATGATCTCGATTCATATCCCGTCTGACGCAAAGCTTGCACAGACAGATGAATCCATTGCAAAAAGCCGCAAGTTTTTGAAAGTCTTTTTCCCGGACTATGAAAACGCGCCGTACTTCTGCCAGTCCTGGCTGATGTCTCCGGCGATACCAAAGCTTTTGGACGGTCATTCCCGGTTGCTCGCATTTTGGAGAAAATTTGAGATTTCAGACTTTCAGCCAGAGGATGAAAGCTATAAATGGTGGGTGTTTCACAGCTACAATATGAATCCTGAGGAATTTTCCGAAGAAACCAGTCTGCAAAGAGCAATCAAACGGTATGTTCTTGCCGGCGGAAAAATCGGAGAAGCAAAAGGAATTTTAAAAATTTAACCAAAAGGAACGCGGACAAATTTTGTTTCGCGTTCCTTTTGTATGCTTTCAGAAAAAAGTGCAGATACTAAGATCAATTCCATATCGTTTGAAAATATTGTCAATTTCTTGAATTTTTATGGTGAAATACAACAAAAATGCGCTCGATAAAAAAAATATTTTATTTTTCTCTTGAAAAAAGCACAAAAATGCGATACAATATACATATGTTTTATTTTAAGAGAGAATATAGGAGGTTTCGTATATGTGTGGAATTGTAGGATATATCGGCGCACAGCAGGCAGCGCCGATTTTACTGGAGGGACTTTCCAAACTGGAATACCGCGGCTATGATTCAGCCGGAATTGCAGTTTACGGAGAGAACGGAATTGAGGTTGCAAAGGCAAAAGGACGGCTAAAGGTGCTGTCCGACATGACAGACAGCGGAAAATCGGTAAAAGGAACGGTCGGAATCGGACATACACGCTGGGCAACGCACGGAGAACCGTCGGATGTCAATTCTCATCCGCACATTTCCGAATCCGGACGGTTTGCCGTGGTTCATAACGGTATTATTGAAAATTACATCAGCCTGAAAAAGAAGCTTTTGGAGCGCGGTTATAAGTTTGTTTCCGAAACAGATACCGAGGTCATTGCGCATTTGTTCGAGTATTACTATAACGGCGACCTGGTAGAAACCATGATTAAGGTAATTCACCGGGTGGAGGGTTCATACGCTTTGGGAATCCTCTGTGCAGATCATCCGGATGAATTTATTGCAGTCCGCAAAGCAAGTCCGATGATTGTAGGCTTAGGAGAGGGCGAAAACTTTATCGCATCAGACGTCACTGCAATTCTCAAACACACCCGGAAGATTCATTATTTGGAAGATAATGAAATCGTGCTGCTTTCTGCTGATTCCGTAAAAATCTACAACACCGACCGTGAGGAGATTCAAAAGGAAGTGTTCACAGTTGACTGGGATGTTTCCGCAGCAGAAAAGGGCGGCTATGAGCATTTCATGATGAAAGAGATTGAGGAGCAGCCAAAGGCGCTCCGTGATACCATCAGTCCGCGTATTAAGGACGGAAAAGTGGTGTTAGATCAGTTCAGTATGACAGATGATCAGCTCCGGAATCTTCATAAAATTTATATTGTTGCCTGCGGAAGCGCTTATCATGTCGGCGTGGTTGGAAAATATGTGATCGAAAAGCTCTGCCGGATTCCGGTGGAGGTAGAGGTTGCATCTGAATTCCGTTATCACGATCCGATTATTGACGAGCATTCCTTAACGATCGTAATCAGTCAGTCGGGCGAGACTGCCGACACTATGGCGGCATTAAAAGAGGCAAAGAAGAAAGGCTCAAGAATTTTGTCGATTGTAAACGTTGTCGGAAGTTCGATTGCAAACGCGTCGGATGATGTGATTTACACCTGGGCAGGTCCGGAAATTGCCGTTGCAACTACCAAAGCATATAGCACACAGCTTGCCGTTATTTATCTGATTGCACTATATTTTGCAGATCGTCTTGACAGAATCAGCGAAAAGGAGTACAATACCATATTGAGTGAGATAGAAACCCTCCCCCAAAAGGTATCGGAAATTTTAGCAGACAAGGAAAACGTGCAGTATTTAGCGTCAAAGTTCTTCCACTGCAAGAGTATTTTCTTTATCGGAAGAAATCTGGATTATGCGGTTGCTTTAGAAGGCTCGCTGAAACTGAAAGAGATTTCGTATATTCATTCAGAGGCATATGCAGCAGGTGAATTAAAGCACGGAACCATCTCCCTGATTGAGGACGGAACTCTGGTGGTTGCCCTGGCAACCGGCAGGGAGCTTTATGAGAAAACCATCAGCAATGTTAAGGAAGTAAAGGCAAGAGGCGCTGTTGTGATGGGCGTTACAACCACCGATCATGAACACACCGAGGATGTTTGCGACTATGTGGTGAAAATTCCGGTGACGCACCCGGTATTGCTGCCGTCGCTGACGGTGATTCCGTTGCAATTATTCGGTTATTATGTTGCAAGCTTAAAGGGCTGCGACATCGACAAGCCGAGAAACCTCGCAAAGTCTGTAACAGTTGAATAATTTGGGGCTGCGGTAGATTATTTCGTGAATTTACCGCAGCTTTTTTGCGGTTTTTAAAGGAGAGTCAGAATGATAACGAGTAAACAGAGAGCATTCTTAAGAAAGCAGGCAAACGGATTAGAGCCGATTTTTCAGATCGGAAAAGGCGGTATTACCGAGGAATTAATTTCCCAGCTTTCCAATGCCTTAGAGGCAAGAGAGCTAATCAAGGTACATGTGCTGGAAACTGCCATGCTGGATATTAAAGAAGCCTGTAACGGAATTGCAGAAAAGCTGGATGCTGAACCGATTCAGGCGATCGGCTCAAAATTTGTGCTGTACCGCCAGGCATCCAAAGAAAAAAACCGGAAAATAGAGCTTCCAAAAAAATCGAGGTGATCCGCTTTGGGAAAGCTTGGTCTTATGGGCGGAACGTTTGATCCGATCCATAACGCACATTTAGAAATGGCAGAGGCGGCAAAGAAGCAGTTTTCTTTAGACCGGATTCTTTTTATGACGGGCGGTAATCCGCCGCATAAAAAAACACAGACAGACGCAAAAATCCGCCATCACATGGTAAAGCTTGCACTTGCCGGGCGCAGGGATTTCATCCCATGCGCGGACGAGGTAGAATCCATTGCGCCGTCCTACACCTCGGTAACGCTTGAAAGGCTGAACCGGCAGTACCCGGAAGATACAATCTATTTCATCATCGGCGGTGATTCGCTCCGCGATTTTTTCACCTGGCACGAGCCGGAGGAAATTCTTCGCCGCTGCGTGCTTTTGGTATATCCTCGCTCCGGCTATCCAACCCAGGCTGACCTGGATGCTTTCTGCCGCAGACATCAGGCGAGGGCAAGCATTTTAAGGCTTTCGGAGGCTGTTATTTCCTCCACTGAGATCCGTCAGAAGCTTGCAGCCGGAGAACCGACAGAAAAATTCCTGCCGCCGCCTGTCTGGGAATACATCCGCCGCGTCCGGTTATATCAAACACCGCCGGAGCATCCGGAAGAAAAGCTGAAACAGGACTTAAAGCATGATCGCTTTCTGCATAGTCTGGGAGTACGCGATACAGCGGTAAAAATGGCGCGTCTCTTTGGCGCTGACGAGGAAAAGGCATGGCTTGCCGGACTTCTGCACGACTGTGCAAAAAATATTCCGGAGCGGGAAATGCGCAGCCTGTGTGAGGATTTGGAAGTACCGTTAGATGAAACTGAACAAAAAATGCCCGGACTGATCCACCCCAAGCTGGGCGCTGTTCTTGCGCAGATCTGGTACGGAGTTTATGATGAAGAAATTATAGATGCCATCCGCTGGCACACCATTGGAAAGCCGGACATGGGAACACTTGCAAAAATAATTTTTGTGGCAGATATGGTAGAACCAAACCGTTCCTATCCGGAGGCAGAAGCGCTCCGGGCAATTGCCTTTTCAGATTTAGACGAAGCGGTTTATGCCTGTGTCCGCGCAACCGTTCTCTGGAACAAAAAACGAGGAAACATCATTCATCCGAATGCCTATGCCATTCTGCATGCATACCATCCGGAGAAAAAAATATAACAGGGAGAGAGAATCATGGAAACATATACAATTTTTAAAAACGTAGCAATTATTTTGCTGGTCGCAAAAGCTTTCGGAATCCTGGCGCGCAAATGCAAAGCCCCGCAGGTGGTCGGAGAAATCATCGCCGGACTCATCATCGGTCCCTGTGTTTTGGGACTGGTGCAGCAGACAGAATTTTTAAGTGCCATGGCAGAAATCGGCGTGGTAATTATCATGTTTTCTGCCGGTCTGGAAACCGATCTCCGGGATCTGATGAAGACAGGTTTTTTCGCCTTTTTAATTGCCTGTGCCGGAGTACTTGTGCCGCTTGTCGGCGGCGCTCTTTTATACTTTGCCTTCTACGGTGCATCCCCCTGGGGCAGCGAGGGTTTTATGCGTGCCGTCTTTATGGGTACAATTATGACGGCAACCTCCGTCAGCATCACCGTCCAGGCGCTCCGGGAAATGGGGCATTTAAAGGGTCGCGTTGGTACAACCATTATGAGCGCGGCAATTATTGACGATGTCATCGGCATTGTCGTTCTGACCTTTGTAATCGGCATGAAATCCTCCGAAGTTCAGCCGGTTCAGGTGCTTTTAAGAACCGCATTATTCTTTGTATTCGCCATCATCGGCGGTGTTGTGATCTATAAGATTATGAAAAAATATGACGCACACCACCCCCACACACGCAGAATCCCGATTTTAGGTCTGGCATTCTGCCTGGCAATGGCATATGCCGCAGAACGGTATTTCGGGATTGCCGATATTACGGGCGCGTATGTTGCCGGCATTATCATGTGCAACATTCACGATTCCGACTATATCGCAGAAAAAATGGACATTAACTCCTATATGATCTTCGGTCCGCTGTTTTTTGCAAGTATCGGTCTGAAAACCGACATTTCAAATTTCAGCCTGTCGATTTTGTCTTTTTCCGTTTGCTTTGTGCTGGTGGCATTGATTTGTAAAATTATCGGTTGCGGTCTGATGGCAAAGGCATGCCGTTTCCGCGGAGCAGACTGCTTAAAAATCGGCGTTGGCATGATGACGCGCGGCGAGGTGGCGCTGATCGTTTCACAAAAGGGGCTATCTGCCGGTCTGATGGATCCGGTATACTTCACCTCTGTGATTCTTTTGATTATTACCTCCTCTGTCCTGACTCCGATTGTATTAAAAATGCTTTATGCAAAGTATCCTGACCCAGACGCTGTACCGGTAAAATGAACAGAATACAATACCTAAAGCAACAGCTTTCCTCAAAATACTGCATTTTATGTCAGCGCCCGGTTCGCGAACATGTGCTTTGCTGCGGAACACTCTGCATCTGCCCGGAATGTAAGCAGCTGATGGAAACCTATCGTCCCGGCACAGCCTTCGCCGGCAGCGGAAATGTGGACAGCTTATTTGCCGCCGCGCCCTACCGCGGAATCCTGCGTGTTTCCTTTTTAAATCACAAATTCTTCCGCCAGGAGGCATTTTACGAAATTTTTGCAGGCTTTTTAATCCGCGCGATCGAGCCGGTAATCGGTCAGTTGCAGATTGATCTGGTTTTGCCGGTTCCGCTTTCTGCGGCACGCATGAGAGAACGCGGCTATAATCAGGCAGGACTGCTTGCCCGGAATCTTGCAGCGCATTTTGAAATCGACTACACAGAAAATGCGGTATTCCGAATCAGAAATACCGCCAAACAAAGTCTGCTCCTGCCCCACGAACGGCAGAAGAATGTCGAAAATGCATTTTTAGCCGACCGGGAAAAGGTTGCAGGAAAACGGATTCTGTTAATTGATGATATCTTCACATTCGGTGCAACCATGGACGCCTGCGCAAAATCGCTTTTGGATGCCGGTGCAAAAAGCGTGAATGCCGCGGTACTCTTTAAAACGATTTCCCGGAATGATGAAAACGACCAATTTTAAAGGGGAGGAAAAATGTCTGAGATCTGAAATGATCCTGCATTTTTCCTCCCCAACCATTATTCAAGTTCCAGTATAAACTCCTCACCAGGTGTAAGGGTGTACTCAGCATTTTGATATACGAGTTTTCCTCCGGGTGAATCGGTGAAAACCTTTAGTAATTTTTCACTGACTGCAATCCCAACCTTTCCCTTGTGAATCGGAACGGTTGCTGTGAAGCGCTTTAGTCCGGACAGCCTCGGTTTCACTTCAAACTCCTCATATCCCGGTTTTCTCGGCGCAACTCCGGCAATATACCGTCCAATCAGGTAAACCGGCGACGCACCCCACGCATGACACAAACTTTTTTCAAATTTCCTGCCATACATCGCATACTTTTCAATTCCCGTTTGTTTTGGGTCATATTCCTCCCAAAAGGTCGTTGCTCCCTCCTGAAGCATTCCGCCCCAATATTGTTCAATTCTTTCTCGCACCATATCGGTCAAGCCCATTCTGCACAAAGCCGCATTTTCAAAAAACGAGAAAAATGGAGTTGTAAGCGCCGGAACATCAGGATTCATCAGCACTCCCTGCAATATTTTTGTTTTCTGATCTTTATTTGCAATATCAAACAGGATCGCAAAAATATTTGCATGCCGTCTTACTTCATCCACCTGTTTATTTCCGATCAGCGTAGTTACATACGCGCCACGCTTTTCGCTCCAATACAAACAATTGATTTTATCCCTCAACCCCCGATACTTTTGCGTATATCCGCAGCTTTCTTCCAATCCCAGCAATTCTGCCATGTCAGCCATGGTTTTTAGTGCTTCGCAATAAAGCATCTGAATCGCGCAGACTGCTCCCTCCTTTGTCATATCCGCCCAATCCACAAACGTCCAAACTGTTTCATCTCCAATAAAAAGTCCATCCTTTGTTAAATTACGTGAACGGTAATCAAGGAGCGTTTTCATGCTCTCATAAACCTGGAAAACAAAATCCCGGTCAGCAGTATACATATAATAGATTCCGACAGAAATAATAAGATATAACGAAAAATCCACGATGCCGTTTACATGCGTTATGATCGGATCGCGTCCACGAAGTGCAATGATATTACGCTTTATAATATCCTGATCAAAGCAGTAATAAAAATCGCAAAGGTTTGCAACAAAGGAATCACCGCTCCAAACCCATTTATCCCTTTTCAGTCCCTCAATAAAAAACAAGCCTGCTGTTACATCATATGTATATTTAGAAACATCATATATCCTGTTTAAAAGCTGGTTCTCAGAGCGGAACTTTCCAATTTTGTTTTTCGGTAAATACTGATTTAATCCATATATTTTCTCAAAGGGTTTTCCAACAATTCTGACATAGCGGCATCCCCTTTGCTCTGTAACCAAAGTGTTCTGTTCTGCCACAATTTCATCACGCAGGACACAAAATTCATTATCCTGCACTTCTTCCAGGCTTTCCCCATAGTAGATTCTGTACTTTTTTCCGCATCCCGAAAGAACAAGCCGGATATTCACTTCCCTGCCAAAATCGTATATTCTTTCATTGCCCTTTTTTCCGATTAGCTTAGGTTCTATGCGTTTTTCCGGGAGTGAAAACGCAGTCGGGGTAATCCTTTTGTTGTTTAAATTCCAATAACCAACAGGCTTGTAGTGCGATCCGAACATTGTCATTGTAATATCAGCAAGCCAACTTGCATCAGACACAACCGTTTTTCCCTCAACAAACAACGCCGGGATTCCAGCGCTGTTATATACATTCACAATAATTTCGTGTTTTCCTGCCGGAAGAGTCAGCTGCATACCATCCTGTATTTTCTCGTCAACCGTAATGCTGCATATTCCATCCGCTGTGAATCGAACTGTTTCCGGAACGGTTATATTTACAATTTTTTTAAATCTGACACATCTATGGCAATCCTCCACTTTCCAGAATGCCGGAATAAAATGCCCATAGTCAAACCGATGCATCGATATCTGAAGATGATGATACAATTCAAAATCTCCGAAATACCATATCCATGTTGCTTTCTTTTGCATAAGTATAACTCCTTGTCTGTTATTTTTTCAAAATTGCCTCCCCGATTTTGTAGACATCCCCTGCTCCGACGGTTAAGAGCATATCTCCCTCGGATAGGGTATTTTTCAGATATTCCTCAATTTCTGCAAACGTTTTCATATAGCGCGCATTCACGCCACGCTTTTTGATTTCCTCTGCCAGTTTTGCCGGGTCGGTCACGCCGTCCGGTTCTTCTCTTGCGGCATAAATATCAGTAATGATCAGTTCGTCTGCAAGATCAAAGCACTCTACAAACTCCTCCCACAAAAGCCGCGTCCGGGAATAGGTGTGCGGCTGAAACACGCATTTTACTGCTGTTTCCGGGAACGAGCGCGCCGCTTTGAGCGTTGCGCGGATTTCGGTTGGATGGTGTGCGTAATCATCAATCACCGCCGCCCCATGGTACATTCCTTTCTTTTCAAAACGGCGGTGTACTCCGTGAAAGGTTTCAATGCCGCGTGCCGCCGTTTCCGGGTCAATTCCCAACCGGTCGCAGACTGCCACTGCTGCAAGCGCGTTTAAAATGTTGTGTTCGCCCGCCACATTGAGCTGTAAGCTGCACAAATGTTTTCCGCGAGAAAATACATCAAAAGCAGGAAAACCACCCTCAAAGCGAATATTTTGCGCACAGAACGCATAGTCCTCCGAAAGCCCGTAATAGCAGATATCCAAATCCAGATCTTTGAGCGCTTTTTTCACATTTTCATTCTCTCCGCACGCAATCACACAGCCGCGTCCTTTTGTGAGCAGTGCAAACTTGCGGAAGCTCTCGATAATCTCCTCAAGGTTGTGGAAAAAATCCAGGTGATCCGCGTCGATATTGGTGATGAGCGCAACGGTCGGAAAGAACTTTAAAAAGCTGTTGGTATATTCACATGCCTCGGTCACGAAATAATCCGAATCCCCCAGACGGACATTTCCGCCGATTAAATCCAGCTCACCGCCCAGACTGATCGTCGGATCTGTTCCTGCATAAACCAGCGCATGCGCAAGCATAGAGGTGGTGGTGGTTTTTCCGTGCGTTCCCGCAACGCCAACGGCATGTCCGAAATGCTTCATCACAGCGCCTAAGAGCGCCGCACGGTCGATGGTCAGAATCCCAAGCCTTGCCGCCTCCGAAAGCTCCGGATTGTCGCTGTGTACCGCCGCCGTATGCACCACCAGATCTGCGCCGTGAACCTGTTCTGCCTTGTGACCGATAAAAATTTCTGCGCCCATGCCGGCAAGTCTTTTGGTCATTTCTGATTCTGTACGATCCGAGCCGGACACCCGAAAGCCCTTTTTTAGCATCATCTGCGCCAGACCGCTCATGCTGATGCCGCCGATTCCGACAAAATGTATTTTTGCATGCTCCGAAAGCATGGATAAATCAAATTGATTCATATGTGTTACCCCTTTTATTTTCCAGTTTATCATATTTATTATATACCGAAACGGCAAAAAATAAAATACGATTTTGAAAATTTTTCTGTCAATTTTAATTTATTGGTGATGTTGTACAAAAAAACGGTCAAATAACCGCCACATATGAAGAAAATTTTAGAATTTGTTGACAAAGTGATCAAAAGTACTTATTATAGTAGTAGGGGATAACTTGAGATAAGCCATATAGAAAGTTAACGACCTGATTATAAAACGGAAGGTGGTGAACACTTTGCAGGTGACTGATATTCGTATTAAGCGAATTAATACAGACGGTAAGATGAGAGCTGTTGTCTCGGTTACGTTTGACGACGCGTTTGTTGTACACGATATTAAGATTATCGAAGGTCAGGACAAGCTGTTTACAGCAATGCCCAGCAAGAAAACGCCGGACAACGAATTTAAAGACATCGCACATCCGATCAATAAGGAAATGCGCGAGCAGCTCGAAGCGCTGATTTTGGGTAAATATATTCAAATGGAGCGGGAAGACGCAGAGCAAATCGCAGAATAACGCACTTTGCCGGGCACCTTAAGAAGAATCTGCTTAGTTTTTAAATTACATACTAATTTTTTTGTAAATATGCGCGTGGAAACTATGCATATTTACAAAAAAATGCAGATTCTTCTGTCGATGCTTGAAAAATACATCGAAATATGGTATAAATATAGAGGAGATATTTTGTTGTATTCAGAGGAGGAAATCATGGAAGAACATTCACCCATTGTCGGAAAGCTGAGTATTATCAGCATGCGCGGCTGCGAAGAAATTACCGGTAAAATTGACTGGTATCTGCGGCAGTTCCGGAAAGAGTATGAGGATCAGGAATCCTATGTAACACACATCACCTGTCCGCGTTTTGGAACAGGAGAAGGAAAATGCGTCATTAATGAAACGGTACGCGGTCATGACGTTTATATTATCTGCGACGTGTTTAATCACGGTGTGACCTATAAAATGTACCAGGAAATCAACCATATGAGTCCGGACGATCACTACCAGGATTTAAAGCGCATTATTGCAGCAATCAGCGGAAAGGCAAGAAGAATCACGGTTGTAATGCCGATGCTCTATGAGGGCAGACAGCACCGCCGCACCGCAAGAGAATCGCTCGACTGTGCAACCGCACTGCAAGAGCTTGTTTCCATGGGTGTTTCAAATATTATTACCTTTGACGCACACGATGCGCGTGTGCAAAATGCAATCCCATTGCATGGCTTTGACGATGTTCAGACCACCTATCAGATGATCAAGGCAATTACAAGAGCCGTTCCCGACATTTCCTTTGATAAGGAAGATACCATTGTCATTTCCCCGGATGAGGGCGGCATGCACAGATGTATGTACTATTCCTCCGTGCTGGAAATTGATCTGGGAATGTTTTATAAGCGCCGGAATTATTCCGTTGTTGTGGACGGAAAGAATCCGATTGAGGCGCATGTGTACTTAGGGCGCGATGTAAAGGGCAAGGATATCATCATCGTGGACGATATGATCTCCAGCGGCGAATCCGTTTTAGACATTGCCGCAAAGCTTAAAGAACAGGGCGCAAAGAGAATTTTCGTATTTACCGCATTCGGGCTTTTCTGCAATGGCTTGGAAAAGTTTGACGCAGCATATCAGAACGGTATTATTAACAAGATTTTTACGACAAATCTGATCTACCGCATGCCGGGTCTTTTAGAACGGGACTGGTACTGTGAGGTGGATATGTCGAAATATATTTCGCTCCTGATTGATACCCTCAATCACGACGAAACCATCAGTCAGCTTTTAGTTCCGGTTACCAGAATTAAAAAGCTTTTAGAAAAACGAAACACAAAAAAATAACTCAAAAAAGGATCTCAAACCGAGATCCTTTTTTCGAGCTGTGAAAAGCGCTTAGGAATGCAAAAAGACGGAGATATCCAACTGTTATCTCCGTCTTTTTATATTTTACTTATTTAATCATGCTTGCAACTTCATCTGCAAAGTTTTCTTCTTTCTTTGCCAGACCTTCGCCCTTTTCAAAGCGAACAAAGTTCACAAGCTTTACACCCTTAGAGGTCAGATACTGCTCAACTGTCAGATCGCCGTTCTTTACAAACTCCTGCTGCAATAAGCAATTTTCCTTATAGAACTTGTTGATCTTTCCGCCAACCATCTTTTCAATGATGTTATCCGGTTTCTTTGCATTTTTCGGATCTTCCTTAATCTGTGCAATAATGATGTGCTTTTCTTTTTCTACATCCTCTGCCGGAACAGTCTCCTCTGAAAGATACAGCGGATTGATTGCTGCAACCTGCATTGCTGCGTCTCTTGCAGCTTCATAAGCCTCCGGATCAGCAAGGCTGCCCTCTGCCTCAGTCAGAACACCGATTCTGCCCTCACCGTGGGTGTAGGAGCATACGTTTCCGGAAAGTCTTACAAATCTTCTGATGTTCATGTTCTCGCCGATTTTTGCGATCAGAGCGGTTAATGCCTCTCCAACTGTCTGTCCGTCCGCATACGGTAATGCTTTCAATGCGTCAACGTCTGCCGGATTATGATCTGCAACAATCTTTGCAATAGTTCCAACAAAGTTCTGGAATTCTGCATTCTTTGCCACAAAGTCAGTCTCAGAGTTTACCTCTACTAAAACACCAATTGTTTTATCATCAGACAAATATGCCTTAACAATACCTTCGGATGCAATTCTGCCTGCTTTTTTCGCAGCAGTTGCAAGACCCTTTTCTCTTAAAAATTCTACCGCTTTATCCATATCGCCGTCAGTTTCTGTGAGCGCTTTTTTGCAGTCCATCATACCGCAACCGGTCATTTCTCTTAATTCTTTTACGTTTTGTGCTGTAAATGCCATAATTTTATCCTCCCAATCAAGTATTTTAAAAGCAATTATTCTTCTGTTGTCTCAGCAGCTTCTGCCGGAGCGTCCTCTGCTGCGTCTGCAACAGCATCCTCACCCTGTCTGCCCTCGATAATCGCATTTGAAATGGTGGAAGCGATCAGCTTTACTGCTCTGATTGCATCATCATTACCTGGGATTACATAATCAACTTCATCCGGATCACAGTTTGTATCAACAATTGCAACAACAGGGATTCCCAGTTTCTTTGCCTCTGCAATTGCAATCTTTTCTTTTCTCGGGTCAACAACAAACAAAGCGCCCGGAAGTTTCTTCATATCTTTGATACCGCCGAGGTATTTTTCCAGCTTGTCTCTCTGAGCCTTCAGCTTAATAACTTCCTTCTTCGGCAAAAGATCAAAAGTACCTTCTTCTTCCATCTTGTTAATCTGCGCCAGACGGTCAATTCTCTTTTGAATCGTCTTGAAGTTTGTCATCATACCGCCGAGCCATCTTGCGTTTACGTAGTACATACCAACACGCTCTGCTTCTTCCTTAATGGAATCCTGTGCCTGCTTCTTTGTGCCGACAAACAGAACATCCTCGCCGGACATTGCTAAATCGCGGATGAAATAGTAAGCTTCTTCAAACTTTTTTACAGTTTTCTGCAGGTCGATGATATAGATACCATTTCTCTCTGTGAAGATGTATTCAGCCATTTTCGGGTTCCATCTTCTGGTCTGGTGTCCGAAATGAACACCTGCTTCTAAAAGCTGTTTCATTGAAATAACGTTTGACATTTTTTTATCCTCCTTGTTTTTTCTCCTCCATATCCGTCCTCTCCAGCCGGAACCGTTTGGGCAACACCGGATGAATCAGAATATGTGTGTCATGTCATACTCACTTAGTATACCATATTTTTATAGAAAATGCAACACTTTTTTTAAATTTTATTTAAAAAGTGAAAAGCCAAGTACCACAATCCCCAGAATCACCAGAATCACGCCTGTTGCGCGGTTTAAAAATCTGGAACTTGCCCGGTTTGCAACGAGTGCTGCAAGTCGGGCAAAGACAAGCGTAAACAAAACGCACAGAAAGAACGGAAGTGCCTCCGGCATACCGCCAATCGCAAAATGAGAAACTGCGCCGGTCAGCGCTGTAAAGGTCATAATAAACACGCTTGTCCCAACCGCTGTTTTTAATTCATATCCCATCACGCTGGTTAAAAGAAGCAGCATCATCATGCCGCCGCCCGCGCCCACAAAGCCGCAGATAAACCCAACCGCCGAGCCGCAAAGCATCGACTGGAGCGCTCTTGTCCGTTCAGAACCTGCACGCATTTCGTCCTTTGTCGTCATTACCGGTTTTATGATAAATTTCACACCCAAAAGAAGTGTCATGAATACGGAGAAATTTCCCATCGCCGCAGACGGCACAAGACTTGAGACATAGCTCCCGATCACCGTAAAAATCAGAACAGCCGCCATCATAAGACTTCCGTTTTTAATATCAAGATTTTTGTTTTTCCCATAAGTGTAAGCAGAAACCGCGCTTGCCAGCACATCTGACGCAAGCGCCACACCTACCGCCAGATACGGTTTCATTCCCAGAAAGGTCACCAGCATTGGTGTAATGACCGCCGCTGCGCTCATGCCGGCAAAGCCAGTCCCTACACCTGCGCCCAACCCGGCAAAAAAACATACAAAAATTGTGATAAAAATATGCATTGCTCTCATTCCTTTGTAAAAACTCGTACATTTTCTATTGTACTCCTTTTCAGAATATTTGTCAATGCTTTTTCAGAACATCTGCTATCGCCTGCGCTGCATACGCTCCGCCGCGTTTTGCCTCCTCTAATGTGTTTCCGTTCGAGCCAACCTCTAAGATTACGCTGCCAATGCTGACCTGCTGGTTAAAACGCTCCTCCCGGAGCAGAATCGGTCGCATCAGATTCGGATAAAGCTCCATTGCTCTTTCCTGAATTTTGCAGGCAAGCTTAAGATTTTCCTGCCAACGGTCATGCGTCAGAGCAGCATTTGAGCCGATTACAAACATGCACTGCGCCGATTTTTCCCCGTTAATATCCGCGGCAACCTTCACCTTTGTTCCGTCCTCTTTCGTGATTCCATCCCGGTGAACATCCAGAATAACACGGATGGACGGATATTTTTCCAGGTTTCCGCGCACTGTTGCAAGCGAACGGCTATACGCACCGTTGTAGGAGGGGTAATCATGCACCGTGGTATCGTGGCAAACGGCAATACCATTGTTTCGCAAAACCTCTGCAATGCTCTCCCCCACTGCTGTGATGTTTTTGGTTTCATCCAGATTCCGATCCGAATTTCCATTCAGACTATCCTCCGAGGCAAAGCTTTCGGTTGTATGCGTATGAATAATCAAAACCTGCGGTGTATCCCCCTGCTCAATCTGAAATTGTAAAGGCGCTGCCGCTAAAGCTTCCGGATTCACCTGAAAATTTGTCCGGTTAGTAATCGTCAATCCGGTTTTTGCATGTCTCTCCTCCACTGGTGCCTGCGTCGGTTTCGGTGTTTTCTCCGGTTCAGGCGTAGCAGACGCTTTGGTTAGCTCAGGAGTTGCACTCGGAGTGATATAAGCGTCTGATAACATCGGTGAGAAATCCGCCAAAATGCTTTTCCGATCATCCGGCGAGAAGCCAAGAATTTTTTCCAGCCAATGCTTTGACGTTCCTTTTTTCGCCGGACGGTTCAATTCCGCATCCAGCACGGTTTTATAAAAATCCTCCGAAAAGGTCAGCTGCTGTCCCCCTTTTCTGCAAAGCCGGAATGTGATGCAAAAAAGCAATGCGAATCCTAAAATGCCAACCGTCAGTATCAGCTTTTTTTTCGTTATAATGAGTGTTTTAAATTTTGTCCTCTTTGTTCTCACAGCTGCACCCTCTTGTCCTTTTTTTAATTATCCTATGAGTGACAGCACCGGAATATTCCTTGTCCAAAAAGCGACTGTAAAAAGACTCTGATAGAATCTCCGCCTGCGGGTAGGGAAATCATGTTGAATCATGTTGAATTTTATTCTTTTTTTGTTTTATAGTATTCTTTTTTTGCTTTAAATAACTAAAATCAGTCCCGCAAAACCACATAAAACCTATAGAAACAAAAAAGTCGCGCAGATGCGCGACTTATAATTGGTGACCCGTGCGGGAATCGAACCCGCGTTACCGCCGTGAAAGGGCGGTGTCTTAACCGCTTGACCAACGGGCCATAAGTCAAGGGCTAACCATATTTCAGGTTAGCTCTTGGTTCCGGCAACTTTCTACTTTCCCAGGCAGTCTCCCGCCAAGTATCATCGACGTTAAGGAGCTTAACTTCTG
>CAKSJF010000046.1 GCA_934462945.1 uncultured Clostridia bacterium
GAATTCTTTTATCCGGCAAAAGAGGGCGGATAATATCCGCCCCTACGCGAGGTTATTTTCCGGAATGTTTATAAAAACATCCTCTGTCATGAATCATTCAGTAAAAATTATAAATGAAATATGAATGACCGATTGACTTCCGGCATAAAATATGGTATACTAAATGCGAATGATTTGCATTTAACATTTTGGAGGAATTTTATGAAACGGTTTTTTTCTTTATTTTGTGCAGTTCTGCTGTTTGCCGGGTGCGCACCCCAAAGGGCGGCAACCGACGGGCGGCTTACAGTTTACACCTCTTTTTATGCCATGGAGGATTTTGCAAAAACGGTCGGAGGGGATTTGATTACATTAACAAATCTTGTTCCGGCAGGAACAGAGGCGCACGACTGGGAACCAGGGCCGCGCGATCTTGCAGGCTTAGAGCAGGCGGACGTATTTCTCTATAACAGCGATGATATGGAACATTGGGTGGATTCCTTAGAAGATCAGCTGGAGAAAAAAGAGATTCTTGTGGTAGAAACCGCAGACGGTTTAGAGGATGATGCGGATGATCCGCATGTCTGGCTGAACCCTGCCAATGCGCTCATACAAATGCAGAGAATTTGCGACGCTTTCTGTGAAAAGGATTCCGCTAACGCGGACACATACCGGCAGAATTTAGAGGAGGCGGCAGAAAAAATCCGCACTCTGGACGAAAAATACCGTTCTGCCCTTGCAGGCGTTTCTCACCGGGAGCTTGTAGTAACCCACGGCGCATACGGGTATCTTGCGAGTGCATACGGTCTTTCGCAGCTTGCCATTGAGGGCATGCAGGGAACAAGCGACCCCTCCCCGGCGCAGATGGCAAAAATGATAGAGGAAATCAAGGAAAAGGGGATCGGCTGTATTTTCTATGAGGCAGACGGAGAATCGAAAATTGCAGAATCCATCGCAAAGGAATGCAGCATCATGACCGCGCCCTTAAATCCGTTTGAGGGTGACGCAAAAGGTCGGGACTATTTTTCCGTCATGGAAGAAAATTTAGAATATTTAGAGCAGGGATTAAAATGAAAGACATACTAACCGTAAAAAATCTAACCTTTTCCTACCGGGAAACACCCGTGCTGCACAAGGTGAGCTTTTCCTTAGCAGAGGGCGACTTTTTAGGCATTATCGGCGAAAACGGAACAGGAAAAAGCACGCTCATGAAACTGATTTTAGGACTTTTATCCGGCTATGACGGAGAAATTACGCTGTTTGGAGAAAGCCGGAAAAGCTTTCGCAAAAATTCTCTCTTAGGCTACGTTTCCCAAAAAGCAAATTCCTTTAACACGGAATTTCCGGCAACGGTCGGAGAGGTTGTCTCGGCACATCTTTATCCGGACGGCGCGTCGCTTTTTCACAAAGCCGACCAAACGCGTGTAAACGAGGCGCTTTCTGCGGTCGATATGCTGGAATATAAGGATCGGCTGATCGGGAAACTGTCCGGCGGTCAACAGCAGAGAGTGTTTATTGCCGCGGCATTGGTGAGCCGTCCGAAAATGATTTTTATGGACGAGCCGACCGTTGGTGTAGACGCACGCTCCACCAAAACAATTTCCCAATTGATTCAAAGCTTAAACAAGCAAGGCATGACAATCATTATGACCAACCACGATACTCACGCGCTGACCGCGCTTGCAAATAAGCTTCTGATCCTCCGGGAGGACGGAACAGCAGACTTTTTAACAAATGACAGGAGATAGAGACTATGCCGGAATTTTTAACCTTTGATTTTATGCAGCGCGCGTTTTTAGTCGGGATTTGCATTTCCCTGACCGCGCCCTGCATCGGACTGATTATTGTTTTAAAAAAACTCTCCGCTATCGGAGACGCAACCTCCCACACCGCCCTTGCCGGCATTGCCTTTGGTTTAGCATTTGGCATCAATCCGATTTTGGGTGCAATTCTGTTTTCCCTTTTTGCAGTTTTAAGCATTGAGGGATTCCGGCGCGCATTCGGACGGTATGCCGAGCTTTCTACAACAGTCGTACTCTCTGCCGGAGTCGGTCTGACGGCGGTTTTTTCCGGATTCATCAGCGGCAGCGCAAACTTAAACAGCTTTCTGTTTGGTTCAATTGTTGCCATTTCGGATTTTGAGCTATATTTAACACTTGGACTGTCGGTTGTGGTATTGGCAGTGACACTTCTTTTATATCGGGAGCTGTTTTTTATCGCCTTTGACGAAACGGCGGCAAGCTTGCGCGGCGTCCGTGTGCGAACCGTCAATCTGATTTTCATGTTTTTAACGGCAATCACCGTTTCGGTCGCATCCCGGACGGTGGGTGCGCTGATGATCTCCTCTCTGATGGTGATCCCGGTTGCGTGTGCAATGCAGATTGCAAAAAGCTACAAAAAAGCGCTCCTTTACTCCATTCTGTTTGCGCTTGCCTTTACCGTCGCCGGCTTGATTCTGGCATATTACTGCAACTTAAAACCGGGCGGTACGATTGTGCTCTGCGGAATTGCCGTGTTAATTCCGTTACTGATTGCAAAAAAGGAGTGAAACGCATGAAACCAGAGGAAATTTTGGCGCACGCCGGAATGAAAAAAACCAAACAGCGGCTTGCGGTGTTATCCGCGCTATGCGAATCGGACGAGCCGCTTTGCGCAGAGATGATTTTTGAAAAAACAAACGGAATTTCCCTTTCCACCGTCTACCGCACACTGGAACGCTTTTATGAGCAGGGATTAGTGGAAAAAACGACCTTTGACGTACAGGATTCCTACTTTTACAGTCTCCGGACAGAACACCACGGTCACTATGCCGTCTGTCTCGGCTGCCACAAGCGCGAACCGCTTGAGGTCTGTCCGGTGGAGCATTTTGATGCCGGGGATTTTACCGTTACCGGACACAAGCTTGAAATTTACGGATATTGCAAAGCATGCAGGGGGAAACACCAATGAAAAAAACAAAATTTTATGCAGTACGAAACGGAAAAAAATGCGGAATCTTTTCCACCTGGGACGAATGCCGCGAACAGATTCACGGCTATTCCGGCGCGGAATACAAAAGCTTTCCGACCAAGGAAGAGGCGCTTGCCTATTTAAACCGGGAGGAATCAGAAATTACGCTTAACCCGGACTGTGCCGTTGCTTATGTGGACGGCAGCTATCTGCACCGCACCCGTCAATTCTCCTTTGGGGCAATCCTTTTGTATCAGGGAAAGGAACAGCATTTTAATCTTGCCTTTTCCGATCCGGAGCTTGCCGCTATGCGGAACGTTGCCGGAGAGATCAAAGGCGCAGAATTTATTATGCGCTATTGTGTCGAACATGAAATTCACTCCTTAGAACTATATTATGACTATGAGGGGATTGAAAAATGGTGTACCGGCGCATGGTCGGCAAACAAAGAGGGCACAAAACGCTATGCCGCGTTCTATCAAAGCATCAAAAATCAGGTGCAGGTACGCTTTGTGAAAGTGCGCGGACATTCCGGCGTAGAATATAACGAATTAGCAGACGCGCTTGCAAAGAGCGCGCTTGGCATTGAATAGAAAGGACAAACATATGAACAAAACCTATCAGGTATTAGAATTTGACAAGGTCTTAGATCAGCTTGCCTCCTATACCGAAAGTGAAAGCGTATCCGAACGGATTCGCACATTAGAGCCATATACCACGCTTTCGGACGCACGGCACGCGCAAAAAGAAACCACCGAGGCAGTATCCACCCTGCTCCGGCTGGGAAGTCCGCCGGTTTCCTTAGGGATTCCGAACGTGACTGCCGCAATCAAGCGGTGCGAGATCGGCGGTGTGCTGAATCCAAAAGATCTTTTAGACGTTTCACGTGTGCTATACGTGGCGCGGAGGATGAAAAGCTATCTTTCCGAGGCGGGCGAGGATGCAGAAATTCTGCACGCTGCCGAAGACAGTCTCCTGACTGCAAAGGCATTAGAAGATCAGATTAACCGCTCGGTTCTCTCAGAAACCGAAATCGCAGACGAGGCATCCTCCGATCTTGGCACGATCCGGCGCAAAATCCGGAATCTGAACGGAAAAATCAAGGACAGCTTAAACAGCATGATCCATTCCTCGCACTACAAAAAATATCTCCAGGACGCACTCGTGACCATGCGGTCTGACCGCTATGTCATTCCGGTGCGTTCGGAATACCGCGGCGAAGTGCCGGGCATTGTACACGACACCTCTGCAAGCGGTGCAACGCTTTTTATTGAGCCGATGAGCGTGGTAAACACCAATAACGAAATCCGCGATCTGACCAACCGGGAGCAGCAGGAGATTGAGCGCATTTTAGCCGCGCTTTCTGCTGCGGTATCGGAGGAAAGCCGGGTGATTTTAGCAGACTTTTCCGTTCTCTCCGATCTGGATTTTATCTTCTGCAAGGGTCGGCTCTCGATTGCACAAAACGGCAACGAGCCGGACTTAAATGAGGACGGCATTGTGGAGTTCAAGCGTGCGCGCCATCCGCTGATTCCGTCTGACCGTGTGGTGGCAAATGATATTTATTTAGGGGATGCGTTCGACACCTTAGTGATCACCGGTCCGAATACCGGCGGTAAAACCGTTACCTTAAAAACCATCGGACTCTTTTCCCTGATGGCGGCAGCAGGACTGCATCTGCCCACCCAGGACGGCAGCCGGGCAGCGATCTTTTCCAAGGTCTATGCCGACATCGGAGACGAGCAGAGCATTGAACAAAGCTTATCCACCTTTTCTTCACACATGGTGCATATTGTGAAGATATTAGAGGAGGCGGACGACCGCTCCCTCGTCCTGTTTGACGAATTGGGTGCAGGAACGGACCCGACCGAGGGTGCGGCATTGGCTATTTCCATTTTGGAATTTTTGAAAATATTCAAAATCAAAACGGTTGCAACCACGCACTACAGTGAGTTAAAGCTGTTTGCACTCTCGAATGACCGGGTGGAAAATGCGTCCTGCGAGTTTAACGTGGAGTCGCTCCAGCCGACCTACCGGCTGCAAATCGGGATTCCGGGAAAATCGAATGCCTTTGCCATCTCCCGGCGCTTAGGACTGCCGGAACAGATTATCGACCGGGCAAACGAGCTTTTAAGTGAGGAAAACATCCGCTTTGAAGATGTGATCACCGATCTGGAAACCAACCGGATCAAGGCACAGTCGGACAAGGAATATGCAGAGCGTCTGCGCCGTGAGCTGACCGACCTGAAAAAACAGGTGGAGCAGGAGCGGAGCAATCTCAAAGAAAACAAAGCGCAAATTTTAGACGAGGCGCGGCGCGAGGCAAAAATCATCGTGATGGAGGCAAAGGAAGAGGCAAACGCGGTCATCCGGGATTTGGAGCGCATGCGCCAGCAGAGGGCAAAGGGAAAGAACTTAGAGGAACGCGTGCAGAAATCGCGCGAAAATCTCCGGAAAAAGGAGGAAAACATTGATAAGGCAATGCAGCGCGCGCAAAAACCGCGCAAAACCTACCAAGAACCGCCCAAGGATTTAAAAGCCGGCGACACGGTAAAAATTGTGAGCATGGATCAGGAGGCAAGTATCTTAAAGCCGCCCGGAAAGGATGGGATGGCAAGAGTGCAGGCAGGAATTATCAAGATGGATGTGCATGTGAGCAACCTAAAAAAGGTGGAGGACAAGAGCGCACAGGAGCTTGCAAAACGCTATATCAAATCCTCCTCCGGCTATTCCTCCAAAACAAAAAGCGTTTCCACCGAGTTAGACGTCCGGGGGCAGACCTTAGAGGAGGCAGTGATGAATACCGAGAAATTCTTAGACGACTGCTACCTCGCCGGGGTTTCTCCGGTAACAATTATCCACGGCAAAGGGACAGGTGTTCTCCGGAGCGGAATCCGCGAAATGCTCCGCCGGCACAAGCATGTGAAATCCTGCCGTGACGGGAAATATGGCGAGGGCGAATACGGTGTGACCGTGGTAGAATTAAAATAGGAATAATTTTTCTTCCCTCCGGAAAGACTAATGAAAAAAGGGAGGAAAAAGCATGGAACACAATGACACAATCGAGCTGTTAAAGGAATGCGATGCCGGAACAAAAATGGGGGTCAATTCGATTGACGCGGTGTTAGACCACATCCACGAATCGGAATTTTCCAGGATTTTAAACGAATCCAAGGAAGCACATCAGGCAATTGGCAGTCAGATTCACAAGCAATTAAACGAGCAGGACGAAAGCGGAAAAGAACCGAACCCAATGGCAAGGGGAATGTCCTGGATGAAAACAAATTTCATGCTGTCTGCAAATGACAGCGACCACACCGCCGCCGACCTGATTACGGACGGCTGCAATATGGGTGTGAAAACCTTAAACCGCTATTTGAATCAGTATCAGGCGGCGGATGATGAGTCGAAAAAACTTTGCAGACAACTCATTGATTTAGAAGAAAATTTAGCAAAGGATATCCGACAATACCTTTAAAAAAAAGATTTGCCCTTTGCTCCATTCTCGGAGCAAGGGCAACGGAAAACAATACCGCATTTGGGGGATGACAGAAAAAGAACCTTATGCGTTCCTTATGTTTTTTTGCAGTATCGTTTTACAACAAATTTAAAACGCGCCGATTTTTCTGAATTTCTCATAGCGCAAATTGGTAAGCTCCTCTGGATTGAGGGGCATTAATTCCTTGAAATCCTTTCTGATTTCCTCTTTTAAGCGGTTGCAGATGATTTCCGGTGCATCGTCATTTTCCGGGATTACACAGTCTGCAACACCGAATGTATATAAGTCCTGCGCCGTAAGTTTTAAGGCTTCGCTTGCCTCCGGCGCTTTTTTTGCGTCTTTCCAAAGAATGCTGGCACAGCCCTCCGGCGAAATTACCGAATAAACCGCATTCTCAAGCATAATAATCCGATCGGCAACCGAAAGCGCAAGCGCGCCGCCGCTGCCGCCCTCGCCTGCAACAATTGCAAGCACCGGGGTTTTTAGAGTCATCATTTCCATCAGATTATCGGCAATTGCCTGCCCCTGTCCGCGTTCTTCTGCATCGATACCGCAGTAAGCGCCGCTGCTGTTAATGATGGTGATAATCGGGCGGTGGAATTTTTCCGCCTGCTTCATCAGCCGGAGCGCTTTCCGGTAACCGTCCGGACTCGGACAGCCAAAATTCCGGCGCATGCGCTCCTCAATCGTTGTGCCGCGCTCCATGGCAATTGCCGTGACCGGGATTCCATCAAAAAACCCGATTCCGCCGACAATCGCACCGTCGTCCCGGTATTTCCGGTCGCCGTGCAGCTCAACAAATTCTGTAAGCAAATTTTCAATATAGTAAGCGCCCAAAGGTCTTGAACCTTTTCGCGCGTTATTCACTCGTTCATAGGATGTCAGCATATCTGCTCCTTTCCGCCTGCGGACAAACGAAGTAAGCGCGAAAGCGTTTCCTTCAATTCATTCCGGTCGGCAATCAAGTCGATAAATCCGTGTTCCAGCAAAAATTCTGCTCTCTGAAATCCTGCCGGGAGCTTTGATCCGGTGGTCTGCTCAATCACTCTTGCGCCGGCAAAGCCTACTAAGGCATGCGGCTCTGCAAGGATAATATCGCCCTGCATTGCAAAGCTTGCAGTGACACCGCCGGTGGTCGGATCGGTCAGAACCGTTAAGTATAAAAGTCCTGCATCACTATGCCGTTTGACTGCACCGCTGACCTTTGCCATCTGCATCAGAGAATAGATTCCCTCCTGCATTCTTGCACCGCCGGAGGTGGTAAAGCCAACGACCGGCAGCCGTCTTTCGGTTGCCATTTCAAATGCACGCGTGATTTTTTCTCCCACAATACAACCCATGCTGCCCATCATAAATTCAGAATTCATCACAAAGATCACGCATGGCTCGCCATTGATTTTTGCTGTTCCGTAAAGAACTGCATCTTCTTCTCCGCTTGTTTTTTTCGCAGCGGAAAGCTTCTCCGGATACCCCGGAAAATCCAATGGATTTGTACTTTCCAAGCTCTGATCCAATTCGGAAAATTCATCTGCAACAAGCGCGATCCGCTCTCTTGCACTCATCCGGAAATAATTTCCGCATTCCGGGCAGATCATATTCTTTTTTTCTAATTCCTTTCGGGAAAAGGTGTTACCGCATTTTTTACAGGTTACCTTTTCCGGAACAAGCTTTTTTAAGATTTCAAGCATGTTTCTTACCTCGTTTTATCTGTGATTGCAAAGGAAAATTCCGCCGAACAGCAGAGCTTTCCGTTGACATAGCCTGCGCCCTTTGCAAAATAGAACGGACTTCTCTCCTTTGTGATTTCGCATTCTGTTTCAAAGAGATCGCCAGGCTTTACGGCATTCCGGAATTTTACCTTATCCAGTCCGGTAAAGACCGGCAAAACGCCGTCCTGAAGCTTTTCGCTCAGGCATACGCAGGTGGACTGCGCCAATATCTCGCATAGAATCACACCCGGAACGATCGGTGCGCCGGGAAAATGTCCCTGCAAAAACCATTCCTCGCCTGTGATTTTCTTTTTTCCGTATGCCTTGCCGTCCCGCAGTTCCGCCTCATCAATTAAGAGCATCGCATCGCGGTGGGGCAGGATTTTTTTAATTTCTTCCTGGTTCATGTTTTCTCACTCCTGTACCTTTGCAAATGCAACGCATGCATTATGACCGCCAAAGCCGAGAGAATTGGAAAGCGCAAGCGCAAGCTCTGCTGATACTGCCTGGTTCGGGGTATAATCAAGGTCGCAATCCTCATCCTGTTCCTGATAGCCGATGGTCGGCGGAACGATCTGATCGCGGAGTGCAAGCACTGAAATAATTGCCTCGACTGCGCCTGCTGCGCCGAGGAGATGTCCTGTCATGGACTTGGTGGAGCTGATATGGAGCTTTGCCGCTTCTTCCGCTCCGAATGCGTTTTTAATTGCATGCGTTTCAGTTTTATCATTCAGGGGTGTGCTTGTTCCGTGCGCGTTAAAGTACATATGCTCGCAGGATACCTCTCTGCCGCTTTCCCGGACAGCCTGTGAAATCGCGTCTGCCGATGCGGTTGCCGATTCATCCGGTGCAGTGACATGATAAGCATCACAGGTGCTGCCATAGCCGACAACCTCTGCATAAATCTTTGCACCTCTTGCTTTTGCATGCTCATATTCTTCTAACACAAGCGCGCCTGCGCCCTCGCCCATCACAAAGCCGCTCCTGCGTTTATCAAACGGGATGGATGCCTTGGTTTTATCGGTTTCTTCGGTCAGCGCCATACAGTTTGTAAATCCGGCAACTGCCAGAGGAGAAATCGTTGCTTCACTTCCGCCGGCAATCATCACATCGGCATAGCCGCCCTTAATTGCCCGGAATGCCTCGCCGACCGTGGTAGTACCGGTTGCGCATGCTGTGGAATAGGATACGCAGGGTCCTTTTGCCTGGAATTTAATCGCAATATTTCCTGCTGCCATATTGGCAATCATTTTCGGAATGAACATGGGCGAAACTCTCTGCCAGCCACGGTTTAAAAGGTTATTATGCTCGGCAACAAATGTGTCAAAGCCGCCTGTTCCCGATCCGAAATAAACACCGAACCGACCCGGCTCTACCTTTCCCAAAACACCGCTGTCCTCCACAGCCTGTGCCGCCGCAGCAACTGCATACTGCACAAAATGGTCGCTTTTGCGGATGTCTGCCTTTCCCATATAGAGAGACGGATCGAAATCCCGTACCTCTGCCGCCAGTTTCACGCGGAAATCGGTGGTATCAAAGCGTGTGATTTCATCAATGCCGCAGACGCCTGCTTTGATTTTTTCCCAAAACTCCGGAACGGTGCAGCCTAACGGGGTCACAGCGCCCATGCCGGTCACAACAACTCTTTTCATCTATGCTTTCACTCCTTTTACATTGCCAGTCCGCCGTCAATGCGGATGACCTCTCCTGTGATATAATCCGAGGCTTCATCTGCTAAGAATGCCGCCAAAGCCGCTACTTCCTCCGGACGTCCGACGCGCTTTTTCGGTACTCTTGCTAAAATTTCCTCTGTATTTAGATTTTTCGTCATATCGGTTTCAATAAAACCGGGGGCAATCGCATTGACCGAAACATTTTTTGCGGCAAATTCTCTTGCCGCCGTTTTGGTCAGCGCAATCACACCTGCCTTAGACGCGGCATAATTGCTCTGCCCTGCCAGCCCTAAAAGAGCCGATACTGACGAAATATTAATAATCTTTCCATATTTATTCCGGATAAAATTTCTGCTGGATGCCTTAATCATGTTAAAGCAGCCGCCCAGATTGGTTGCAAGCACCTTTTGAAAATCCTCATCCGGCATCATTGCAATCAGATTATCTCTTGTAATTCCGGCATTATTCACTAAAATTTCAAATTTTCCAAATTCCTTGGTAATTGCAGCAACGGTTTCCTTGCAGGCATCAAAATCCGAAACGTCACACTGATACATGCACGCTTTCACACCCTGCTGTTCTGCCGTCTTTCGCACCTGCTCCGCTTTTTCCGAGCTGCTTTGGTAAACAATCGCAACATTCGCACCCTCAGCTGCAAATTTCTGCGCGATCGCCGCGCCGATTCCGCGCGATCCGCCGGTGATGACCGCTGTTTTATTTTTCAGCATGTTCCCGTACCTCCGAGATTGTATTTTCAAGACTTTCCGCATCCTGTACCGAATAAACCCGGACATCTTTAGAAATCTTTTTAATGAGTCCGCAAAGCGTTTTTCCAGGGCCAAGCTCAATAAAATCTGTATATCCGTCTGCAATCATGTTTTCAATTGTATGCTGCCATCTTACCGGATTTTTCATCTGCTCCGGCAAAATTTCTGCCGGAGAACGGTCGTAGGTCTTTGCGGTCAGATTTGCATAAACCGGCAGTTCGGGCATGTTGACTGTAAACTCCTTTAAAGTTTCCGAAAACTGCTCTGCCGCACCTGCCATAAAGGGGGAATGAAATGCCGCGCTGACTGCTAACAGAATCATTCTGCCGCCCAGACGCTTTACCGCGTCTGCAAATGCGTCCACACTGCTCTTAGAACCGGACACAACCACCTGCCCCGGGCAGTTAAAATTCACAGCATACAGATCGTCAAAGCATGCTACTGCATCCTCCACGGTCTTATCGTCCAGCTTCAGAATTGCCGCCATTGCCGTGTCGTGTTCTCCGGCAGCCTGGCTCATCAGTTCGCCGCGCTTTGCCACGATCCGGAATCCATCCTCATAGGAATACGCACCGGCATAAGCAAGCGCAGAGATTTCTCCAAGTGAAAACCCTGCCACACCGTCTGCCGTAATGCCATGCTCCCGGAGCGCTTCTGCTGCCGAGAGCTCCACTAAATACATGCACGGCTGTGTGTTCTTCGTATCGCGCAGTTCTTCCTCACTGCCGGAAAAAGACTGCTCCATTGTGCCGGGGCGGAGTTTCTCGCAGGCATCATATAGCTTTTTTGCACCCTGTGAAACCTCATAAAGACTTTTTCCCATGCCGCTATACTGTGCGCCCTGTCCGGAAAAAACAAATGCTATTTTACCCATTGCTCTGCTCCTTTCCATACACGTTCCGTACCTTTCACTAAACCCTCCATAATTTCTCTCGCGGATTCTTCTTTCTGCACCATACCGGCGATCTGACCCGCAAGGAAACAACCCTTTTTGCTGTCTCCGTCAACCACAGCAGCGCGCAGACTGCCCACTGCCATCTGATCCAGCTCCGCATCCGAAATATCGGAATATTCTGCTTTTGCCAAAGCGCGTGATAACGGAGATTTGATACTGCGAACCGGATGTCCGAGACGTTTCCCGGTTACAATGGTTGCCGTATCGTTTGCTTTTAAAAGCTTCTTTTTATATTCCTCACTGATATGACACTCATAAGCAGCGAGGAAACGCGTTCCGATCTGAACGCCGCATGCACCCAGCATCAATGCTGCCGCAATGCCGCGCCCGTCCGCAATACCGCCTGCTGCGATGACCGGAATGGAAACTGCGTCCGCCACCTGCGGAACAAGCGCCATGGTCGTCATTTCGCCGACATGTCCGCCCGATTCTGTTCCCTCTGCCACAACGGCATCCGCTCCGGCACGCTCCATCAGCTTTGCCATTGCCGCCGACGCAATCACCGGGATCACTACGATTCCGGCATTCTTCCACATCGGCATGAACCGCTCCGGATTGCCTGCGCCGGTGGTTACTACTGCCGCCTTGCTCTCGGCAACCACGCGTGCAACCTCGTCCACATTTTTTCCCATCAGCATGATATTCACACCGTACGGACGGTCGGTCAGCTGATCCATTTTTGCAAGCTGCTGCTTTAACCATTCGACATCTCCGCTTGCGGAGGTCAGGATTCCCAAGCCGCCGGCATTGGAAACTGCCGCGGCAAGGTCTGCGTCTGAAATATGCGCCATGCCGCCCTGAAAAATCGGATAGGAAATGCCGCACATTTTACAAATCGGTGAGTTTGACCAATTCATCTTTATAACCATTCCTTTCCATGCTGGAAAGCACAAAACTTAAGTCTGAAAGAAAATTGCTCAGAGTGCTGCTTTGCAGCGAGTGGTTGAGCACGAGTCCAAATTTTTAATTTGGAAACGAGAGCCATGCAACAGCGTTCTAAATCTTTGATTTAGGTAACGCCACTGCTCTGTACGTTGGTACCGCCCCGAGCAAAAAGCTGTGCTATGGGCGATTTTATTCAGACTTTTCCCTTCTTTATGCCAAAAGCTTGTCAATTTCTTCTGCTAATTCGCCAACGGTGGTAACCTTTACCTCGCCCGGCTGGATGGTGGTTTCAAATTCGTCCTCCATCTCCATTAAGATCTCCACAGTGTCCAGGGAATCTACACCCAGCTGCTCCATGGTGGTTTCTGCTGTGATTTCGCTCTCATCCATCTCCAGATGATCTGCCAATACCTTAATTACTCTTTCTAATGTCATTTTTGTTTCCTCCTAAAATTTTTTTATATATAACACATTTCGTGTTATTACCATTTAAAAATACATGCCGCACTGGAAAGACCGCCGCCGAATGCAGTCAGTACCACCAGGTCGCCCGGCTTTAAAATGTCCTTACGGTCGAGCTCTGCCAATGCCATCGGAATACTTGCCGAGGACGTGTTTCCGTAGTGTGCAAGGTTCACATAGAATTTATCGTTGGGAAGCTTTAACCGTTTTGCCGCATAATCAATAATCCGGACATTTGCCTGATGCGGAATAATCATCCGGATATCGGAAAGCTCTGCGCCTGCCTTTTCTGCCACAGCGCGTACGTCCTGACCGATTTTATTCACCGCAAATTTAAAGGTTTCCTGTCCGTCCATGAAAATGTAGGGCATCTGATCCTCTGCGGTATAAAACGGATTTTTGGAATTGCAGTTCGGAATATGAATCACATCGCTGCCGCCGCTGGTATAAAGCTGAGATTCGTACATTTCGCCCGGTACTGCGATTGCCGCGCCTGCACCGTCGCCAAAGATGACGCATGTTCCGCGGTCTGTCCAGTCTAAAAGCTTGCTAAGCCGCTCTGCACCGATTACGAGAATTTTTTTTGCTGCGCCGCTTGCAAGATATTTCTCTGCAATATCCAGCGCAAAAACAAAGCCGCTACATGCAGAATTAACATCAAATGCCGGACAGGTGATTCCAAGCGCCGCGCCTACACTGCCGGCAACCGTCGGGCAGATATCGTCCGAGGAAATGGTTGCCGCAACAATCATGTCGATCTCCTCCGGGGAGATTTTTGCTGCGGAAATCGCCTCCTTTGCCGCATGAATTGCCATCTCTGCCGCACTCTCGCCGGAGGAAATTCTCCGCTCGCGCACACCGACACGCTGGGTAATCCATTCGTCTGAGGTTTCCACTAATTTTTCCAGATCCTGATTGGCAACAATCTGCTCCGGCACATAAAAGCCGGTTCCGATCAGCCTTAAACCCATTTTTTCTCACTCCTTTTTTTCAGCACACAGTGTGCTGATATAAATACCCTTATTATTTTTCCCTGCCCCGGAAGCTGCCGGAGCGAAGCTTATCGTTTAATTCCCTCCATAAAATAGGAGAATCCGGTTTTCATCGATCTTGCGGCATCCTCTTTGGAAATATTCCGTGTGACCGCGTCGGCATTACAGCCGCGGCAAAAGCACCAGACGAAATAGCTTAAGGTATCCACATCCAAGTCCTCTTTTAAAAGCTTTTGTTCGATTCCATAAAGCAAAAGCTCACGGATTTTTGCAATCCACCAATCACAGTTATTTTTGGAAAGGGAATCATGCTCAAAGGTATACTGGCTGAATTCCTTTTTTAATTCATAGGTATCCAGCAGGCACTGCAAAACCACCTTCTCCACATATTCAAAAAAATCCACTCCGGGAGTTGGCGGAAACTGAATGTTTTCCCGCATTTTCAAAACAACCTTTTCATAGACAATGTTCAAAACCTCATCAATGTTGTGAAAGCGATTGTAAAAAACGCGGTTCGTTACACCTAATTCTTTGAGAACCATCCGCACCGTCAGCGTTTTCACGCCCTGCTGAATCACTAAATACTCCGTTGTTTCTATAATTTTTTCAGAAACCTCATCCCGGAGCAAAGTGTCGTTCTTCCTTTTTCTCATATACACCATCATCTTCCTATACACCGCTATTATAACATGAGTTTTCCTATTTGTCAACCCCATATATTTACAAATTTTTTTGATTTTATGGACAAACCTAATTTTATGGACATTTCGCAAATGATTTCAGGCATTTTCTCAATATCGCTTGACTTCGTTTTAGGAAAATTATATAATTGAGAAAAAACTTTACGAGGTGATATGAATTATGAAAGGACTTACTTCCTGGCAATTTACCCCCTATATCCGTCCGACCGAGACGGAAAAAGAAAATTTCCCTTATATTTCCCGCATTATTCCCTATGAAAAAGGCTTTTCTGTTGATTGGTTTGATCAGGGCGGCAAGGGGTTGGAGCATATTTTATGTTATCGTCCTGCCGGCACAGCTGTGACGTATACCCAAATACCGCTTGCAGCGCCGACGCAGTCCGTCTCAGGTCTGGAGGACAATACAGATTATGAATGCTATATCAGGCGCAGCGACGGAAAAGAGAGCATGCAGCGATATGTGCGTACCGGAAAGAATTACCCCGGCGCAGCCGTTGTCAACTATCTGCATCCGAAGGACGATATTTATGACTACTCCGGGCATGCCGTTTGTGCTCCCTCCATTGTGAGAATGCCCTCCGGAAAGCTCCTGGCGCTGCACGATGTCCCCTGCGACCGCTCAACAATTCCGGCATGCCCCTGTCTTGCGGTTTTGCTGCAATCCGAGGATGAGGGAGAAACGTGGCAGTATGTCTGCGACATCCGCCCGGCATTTAATCCTATGCTGTTTTTGCATCAGGGCGCATTATATATTCTCGCTTTAAATACCGACTATACTGATTTAATCATCGGAAAATCCACAGACGAAGGAAAAACCTGGACATCTCCGGTCACTCTCCTGCGCGGAGAAAATATCAACCGCTATGGCTGGCACCGGGGCGCAATGCCTTTTTTAGAAAATGACGGGATTCTATACACCTCTGTGGAATACGGATTTGTAAATGCGTATCAGCATCCGACAGAGGAGCAAAAAAGGGTTGCCTATGAAATAGACGAAGATCCGAAAAACCGTCCGGATCCGGCGGCATGGAGATGCGGCGATCAAGTGATCCGGCTTTCGCATTATGCGGCAGTATTGTCCGTTTCTGCGGATGCAGATCTGCTGAATCCGGAAAATTGGCGTGTGACGCCCCTATATTTCCCGGCAGAGGACGATCCCCGTCAGTGCATTGAGGGAAATATTTTAAAGCTTCCGGACGGCAGGCTCTATAACTTCCTCCGTACCATACGCGCCGGAAAATCGCTTCTGTTAAAGCTTGATGAAAATGATCCCAGAGAGGGAAAGCTTTCACGCGTTCGCCTGGACGAGAGCTTTCCGTTCTCCTCGCAAAGCAAATTTGACATTAAGCTTGACGAAAAAAGCGGATATTATATTGCCTTCGGCAGTCTGTATCCCTATGGAAGAAACGTTCTTGCAATGGCAGTATCAAAGGATTTTAACAGTTGGGAGGTCTCTTATACCGTTGCAGACGGACGGGAGCAGCATAACGGCTTCTCCTATCCGTCCTGGATTTTTGACCGGGATGATATTCTGCTTGTTTCCCGGACTGCCTATAACGGCGCCACCGACAATCATGATACCAATATGATTACCTTCCATAAAATAAAGAATTTCAGACAATTTCTGAAATAATCTTTAAAAAAATATAAAAAACCTCTTGACAAACCAAAAAAAATCGGTTACAATAAAGAAGTTGTAAAGCAAAATTACTTTACAAGGATGGCGATTTTATGAACAAAGATTTATCGGTCAGTGTATTAATGGATTTTTACGCTGCGCTTTTAACGGAAAAACAGCGGATGGCTCTGGACTTATACTATAATCAGGATTATTCCCTTGCGGAAATTGCCGAGAATATGGATATTTCCAGACAGGGTGTGCGCGATTTTGTGAAGCGCGGAGAGCAGCAGCTTTTAGAATTTGAGGCTGCACTGCACCTGTCCGGGCGTTTTTCGGACATGACCCGGAATCTGGACTCCTTAAAGGACGCGCTTTCCGGCATCCGGGAGGTTTCTCATTCGCCGCAGGTTTTAGAATATGTGGAGCAGGCAGAAAATATAGCTGCTGCAATGGAGAAGGAAATAGAGTGAGGTGAGCGTATATGGCGTTTGACAGCTTAGGAGAAAAGCTGCAGGGGATTTTTAAAAATCTGCGCAGCAGGGGCAAGCTGACCGAAAAGGAAATCAAGGCGGCAATGCGCGAGGTAAAACTGGCGCTCTTAGAGGCGGATGTCAACTTTAAGGTTGTAAAGGACTTTATTGCAAGGGTTTCCGAGCTTTCCGTCGGGCAGGAGATTTTAGATTCTTTGACGCCCGGTCAGCAGATCATTAAAATTGTCCGGGACGAATTAACCGCCCTGATGGGAAGCGAGCATGAGGCGCTGACCTATGCCAAGCAGCCGCCGACTGTTTATATGCTATGCGGCTTGCAGGGTGCAGGTAAAACAACGGCATGCGGAAAGCTTGCCTTGAATCTGCGGAAAACCCAGGGAAAACGTCCGCTGATGGTTGCCTGCGACGTATACCGTCCGGCAGCAGTCAAGCAGCTCCAGGTATTGGGCGATCAGATTGGCGTTCCGGTGTTCAGCCAGGGAACAGACAAAGATCCGGTGGAGATTGCAAAGGCTGCTGTGGAGCATGCAAAAAAGCACGGAAACGATCCGGTGATTATCGATACCGCCGGCAGACTCCACATTGACGAGGCATTGATGGAGGAGCTCGAAAGGATTCAGTCCGCAGTGACACCGCAGGAGATTCTCTTAGTGGTGGACGCAATGACCGGTCAGGATGCGGTCAATGTGGCAGAGCATTTTAACGAACAGCTGGATATTTCCGGCGTAATTCTGTCAAAGTTAGACGGCGACACACGCGGCGGTGCGGCATTATCTGTAAAACAGGTAACCGGGAAACCGATTAAATACGCGTCGGTCGGAGAAAAGCTTTCAGACCTTGAGGCGTTCCATCCGGAGCGTATGGCAAGCAGAATCCTCGGCATGGGCGACGTATTAACCCTGATCGACCGTGCGCAGGAGGCATTTGATGAAAAAGAGGCAGCGGAGCTTGAGGCAAAAATCAAAAAGCAGACCTTTGACTTAAACGATTTCCTCGCACAGCTGCAACAAATTAAAAAAATGGGATCGCTTTCCCAATTAATCGGCATGATGCCGGGTGTAGATAAAAAAACACTGGACTCTGTCGATATGGATAAAAGCGAAAAACGCTTAAAGCACATTGAGGCAATTATCCGTTCTATGACGGAGGAGGAGCGCCAGAAACCGCAAATTATTGGTGCAAGCCGCAAGGTGCGCATTTCCAAAGGCAGCGGCACAAAGGTGCAGGAGGTCAACGAGCTTTTAAAGCAGTTCGACCAGATGAAGAAAATGATGAAAGAATTTTCAGGTCCGAAACAGGCAAAGCTCCTGAAGCGCATGAAACGCTTAGGCGGCGGTTTTTAAATTCGTTTAGCAACAAATTTATTTGTTCTAAAATAGATACACAATTTTATGGAGGTGAAACAATATGGCAGTAAAAATCAGATTAAGAAGAATGGGTGCAAAGAAAGCTCCTTTTTATAGAGTCGTGGTTGCTGATTCCAGATATCCGCGTGACGGAAGATTTATCGAGGAAATCGGTACCTATAACCCATTAACAGACCCGGCAACTGTAAATATTGATGCTGAAAAAGCAAAGAAGTGGATCGGGAACGGCGCTCAGCCGACCGATACGGTGAAAGCGCTTCTGAAAAAGAACGGCATTATCTAAGGAGGAACCACTGTGACAGAGGTTTTAGAGGTTATTGCAAAGGCTTTGGTTGATTCCCCGGATGAGGTTTCAATCAAGGAAGTAGAGGGCGAGGACGCTGTTACTTTAGAGCTGCGCGTCGCTCCTGCCGACATGGGCAAAGTTATCGGAAAACAGGGAAGAATCGCAAAGGCGCTCAGAACTGTTGTAAAGGCAGCGGCAAACCGTGAGGATAAGCGCGTTGTCGTTGAAATTGTACAATAAAAAAAACAACGATCAGGCTGCCGGAGGATTCCGGCAGCCTGATGTGCCATTTAAAGACTTACAATCCCTCAGTCTGCTTTGCAGACAGCTCCCTTTGCACAAGGGAGCCTTAATAAATGATTTTTGGCTTAAGGAGGAGCGTTATGAATCTGATTGAGGTTGGAAAAATTATCAATACCCACGGCTTACGGGGCGAGGTAAAGGTTGCCGCATGGACAGACACGCCG
>CAKSJF010000047.1 GCA_934462945.1 uncultured Clostridia bacterium
GATCAGCACTGCCCAGAGGAAGCAATCATAGCGATTATTCATTTGGCCTCGCCCTCCTCACTCTCTCTTGTAATAACATACTATGTCAGAGCAGACATTTTGGTAGATTGTCCAAGAAAAAATGTTTTTCAAAAAAAAATTTTTACATATTTTGCGGTTATTTTTGCCTATTGTATTGAAATTTTATAAGAATTAGGGTATAATAAAAAGGAGTAGTCAAAAAGGAGAGGAAAACGTGGAGAAAGAAAAGCTTGACCGGATCAGTGCGCTGGCAAGAAAATCAAAGGCAGAGGGACTGACCGATGATGAAAAAGCGGAGCAAAACGCTTTGCGGCAGGAGTATCTTGCTGCAATCCGGAAAAATTTCAAACAGACCTTAGACAGCATTGAATATGTTGATGATAATAACGATGGAAGGAAGAAAAATCAATGAGTTTTATGGAAACAAAGGGTTATCAGTCTCTTTTAGGAGGACGGGAAACGGAGCGTGCAATTAAGCTGGTACGCGATTATTTTCAGAAGGAGCTGGTAAATTCTCTGAATTTGCAGAGAATCTCCGCACCGCTGTTTGTACGGCCGGAAACAGGCTTGAACGATAATTTAAACGGTGTGGAACGTCCGGTTAGCTTTGATGTGCCGGCATTGGGCGGCGCAAAATGCGAGATTGTGCATTCTTTAGCAAAATGGAAAAGAATGACCCTGGGACGCTACGGCTTTCTGCCGGGTGAGGGGTTATATACCGATATGAACGCAATCCGCCGGGATGAGGAGTTTGACAATCTGCACTCGATGTATGTAGATCAGTGGGACTGGTGTCGCGTGATTGAGAAAAAAGATCGGAATATAGAAACTCTGAAAGAAACTGTCCGTACTATTTACGAGGCAATTAAGAATACCCAAAAGGCAATTTGCAAGGAATTTCCGATGCTGCCGAATTATCTTCCGGAGGAAATCAGCTTTGTCACCACACAGGAGCTTTTGGATCAATATCCGGAGCTTTCTCCGAAAGAGCGTGAAAACAAGCTTTTGAAAGAGAAAAAAGCAGTCTTTTTAATGCAGATCGGCGGTAAGCTTTCCAATGGAGAAAAGCACGATGGCAGAGCGCCGGACTACGACGACTGGAGCTTAAACGGAGATATTATTGTTTACTATCCGGTTTTGGATATTGCATTTGAATTGTCCAGTATGGGAATCCGTGTGGATGAGGACAGCCTGGTGGCACAGTGCCGCGAGGCAGGAACGATGGATCGGTTAGAGCTTGCGTTCCATAAAGGAATTTTAGAAAAGAAGCTGCCGTATACCATCGGCGGCGGAATCGGTCAGTCCAGACTTTGCATGTTTATGCTCGGAAAAGCGCATATCGGTGAGGTGCAGGCATCAGTCTGGGATGATGACACAGTTAAAATTTGTGAGGAAAAGGGAATAAAATTACTATAAAATAAAGGATGGAAACATGATGAAAACAGTGGTTAAAAAATTATTTCGGGAGACGGACTCCTATGCAGGGCAGGAAATCACAATCAGCGGTTGGGTGCGCAATATCCGGATTTCTAAAAATTTCGGATTTATCGAATTAAACGACGGAACATTTTTTAAGAATATTCAGATCGTTTTAGAGGCAGAAAAGCTTTCAAACTTTGCAGAGCTTTCCAAGCTGAATGTCGGTGCGGCTGTGAGCGCTGCCGGTATTTTAGAATTGACGCCGGAGGCAAAGCAACCGTTTGAATTAAAGGCGGAGGAGGTAACCGTTGAGGGTGAGTCCACACCGGATTATCCGCTGCAGAAAAAGCGCCACAGCTTTGAATTTTTAAGAACACAGGCACATCTTCGCCCCAGAACCAATACGTTCTCGGCAGTGTTCCGCATTCGTTCCATGGTTGCTTATGCAATTCATCAGTTTTTCCAGGAACGCGGATTTGTGTATGTACACACACCGATTATCACCTCAAGCGACTGTGAGGGTGCAGGCGAGATGTTCCAGGTGACAACGCTTGACCTCAACAACATTCCGAAAAATGAGGACGGAAGTGTGGATTATTCCAAGGACTTCTTTGCAAAGCCGGCAAACCTGACGGTAAGCGGTCAGCTGAATGTGGAAACCTACTGTATGGCTTTCCGCAACGTGTACACCTTTGGCCCGACCTTCCGCGCGGAAAATTCCAACACAACCCGTCATGCGGCGGAATTCTGGATGATTGAGCCGGAAATTGCATTTGCAGATTTGCAGGACGATATGGAGCTTGCGGAGGATATGTTAAAATATATCATCCGCTATTGTCTGGAGCATGCGCCGGAGGAAATGGAGTTCTTCAATAGCTTTATCGATAAAGGACTTCTGGAGCGGCTGCACAATGTGGTGGATAATGAATTTGCACATGTGACCTACACCGAGGCAATTGAGCTTTTGAAAAAGCATGCAGATCGGTTTGAGTATCCGGTTGAGTGGGGATGCGATCTGCAAACCGAGCATGAGCGTTTCCTGACCGAGGAAGTTTATAAGCGTCCGGTATTTGTAACCGACTATCCGAAGGAAATTAAGGCATTTTATATGAAGCTGAATCCGGACGGAAAAACCGTTGCGGCAGTGGATGTGTTAGTGCCTGGAATCGGCGAGATTATCGGCGGAAGTCAGCGTGAGGAAAATTATGATGTTTTAGTTTCCAGAATTGAGGAGCTGGGCATGAAGAAAGAGGATTACAGCTGGTATCTGGATTTAAGAAAATACGGAACAAACAAGCATGCCGGCTTTGGCTTAGGTTTTGAACGCATGATTATGTATGTGACTGGTATGGGAAATATCCGCGATGTTCTGCCCTTCCCGAGAACGGTTGGAACAGCAGAATTTTAAGCTGAAAGGAATAGGCTATGAAGTGGATTTTGTTGATCTTAGCGATCGGAGTGCTGATTTGGTGGATTCTTCCCACGATCTATATGATTCAGGGAAATAAAGCTTACGGAAACGGCGGTACAAAGGACGCACTGAATTGGTATGAAAAAGCGCAGAAAACCGGGCATGCATCGGTTTCCTGCCGCGTTACCTATGCGCTCCTGCTCCTGCGGGACGGCCGCCCGGAGGAGGCAGAGCGGCTTTTAAATCAGATCATCCGGGATAAGAGTATCAAGGAACAGAAAAAAGGAAACGCGCGAATCTACCGCTGCATGGCATACACCAAGGAAAACCGGATTGAGGATGCCTATGAGGACGCGATGGAAATGCTGGAAAAGGGTAAAAGCACCATGCTTTATGCCATGGCAGGCTATGTGATGCTGCTTTCCGGAAAACCGGACGCAGAGATTTTAGATTTCTGTGAGGAGGCATATGACTATAACCCGGACGAACGCGATATTGCGGATAACTTAGCAGCGGCATGTATCAAAACAGGAGATTATGAACGCGCAAAAGAGTTAGGCGAGGATTTAATGGAACGCTATCCGAAGTTTGTAGAGGCGTTTTATCACACTGCCTGTGCCTATTATGCTTTAGGAGATTATGAAAAAGCAAAAGCTTGTATGGAGGGGTTAGAAAATTGCCAGCGGCATTATCTGACGACCGTTTCCGAACAGGAAATTGAAGAATTAAAAGCCTGCATCAAAGAAAAGCTGGCTTAGAAATGCTGTCCCGCACCGGAAGTTTAGCCGGGGCGGGATTGTGCATATAAAAAAGGAGAGAAATTTATGCTGGAATTTAAGCTGATCAGGGGAATGGACGGTTATCTTGCCGCAAAAACGCTGCGGCAATCTATCTTTACAGAGGAGCTTGGTTTTGGAGAGGATCAGGACGAACTCGATCAGACGGCATGGCATATTGTCGGCTATGACCGGGGCGAGGTGATCGGCTGTGCGCGAATGTACCCGGTTGGAGAGGGTATTTTTCAGATCGGCAGGGTGTCGGTTAAAAAGGAATACCGGAAGGCATATGTCGGCGATACGATGATGCGTGCGTTAGAGGATAAGGCGGTGTCTCTCTGCGGCTATAAAACGGTTGTTTCTGCGCAGAAAAACGCGGTTGGCTTTTATGAAAAAGAGGGTTATGTCAAGGTGGGCGAGGAGTATTCGGAGCTGAACTTCCCTCATCAGAGACTGGAAAAGGACTTGACAAAGCCGCACCGGAGATGTCAGTGCCACGCGTGAGGGCAATGGGAGGAAGAACATGAGAAAGCCTTTAGCAGATCGGATTCGCCCCGAAACGATAGACGAGGTGGTCGGGCAAAAGCATTTATTAGGAAAGGGAAAGCTTTTGCGGAATCTGATTGAAAAAACAGAAATTCCGAATATGATTTTTTACGGACCGAGCGGAACGGGGAAAACCACGGTTGCCAATATCATCGCAAAAAAAAGCGGCAAGCAGCTCTACCGACTAAATGCAACGAATGCGTCAGTAGCAGATATTAAAGGGATTGTCGGCGATTTAAACGGGTTTATGGCGCAGAATGGAATCCTGCTTTATCTGGACGAGATTCAGCATTTTAATAAAAAGCAGCAGCAAACGCTTTTGGAGTATATCGAAAACGGACAGATCACGCTGATAGCAAGCACCACGGAAAATCCCTATTTTTATGTTTATAACGCTGTTTTGTCCCGGTCGGTGGTGTTTGAATTTATGGCGATCGAGCCGGACGAGGTTGCACGCGCGGTCAGACGAGGGATTGACATCCTGGAAAAGGAGGATTTTTCAGCCTACCGGGTGACGGTGGAGGAGGATGCAGTCACGCATATTGCCAACACCTCCGGAGGGGATGTCCGGAAAGCCTTAAATGCGTTAGAGGCGGCATTTTTAGCGGCTGTTCCGGAGCAGGATGGAACGCTTTCGATTTCGCTTTCCCTTGCTGAGCAGGCAACGCAGAAAAAAGCAATGCGGTATGACCGTGACGGCGACAGCCACTACGATCTTTTGAGTGCATTTCAAAAATCTGTGCGCGGTTCTGATCCGGACGCGGCAATTTATTATCTGGCAAGACTGGTGGCGGCAGGAGATCTTCCGAGCATCTGCCGGAGGGTATTGGTGATGGCGGCAGAGGATATCGGACTGGCATATCCGCAGGCAATTTCAATTGTAAAGGCATGTGTAGACAGCGCCTTGCAGTTAGGCTTCCCGGAGGCAAGGATTCCGCTTGCCGAGGCGGTCATTTTGTTGGCAACCGCCCCAAAATCCAATTCAGCCATCTGTGCAATTGATGATGCGCTGCACGATATTGAAACACGAGATACCGGAGAAATCCCGGCACATTTAAAGGACAGTCATTATCAGGGAGCAAAAAAACTGGGACATGGCATAACCTATCAATATCCGCATTCATTCCCGAATCATTATGTCAAACAGCAGTATCTTCCGGACGCGATCCGGGATCGGGTCTATTATGAGTACGGGGACAATAAAAATGAGCGTGCGGCGGAAGAATATTGGAAGAAAATTAAATAGATGGCACGGAAAGGAATGGTCATAAAATGTTTTGCAAGGAATGTGCGCGGCAGATCGGAGATGCCCGGATTTGCCCATACTGCGGTGCGGTGCAGTGGAAATTAGAGGAGGAAACCATAGCGTTTTCCAAAACACAAAAGCCGGCAGTCGGAGCAAAAAGCAGAGTGACAGCAGGGGTTTTACAGCTTTTTCTGGGCGCGTTTGGTGCAGGAAGATTCTATCTCGGATATAAAAAGCAAGGGATTTTTCATATCATTGCAACCCTTGCTACCTGCGGATTGGGCGGACTTCTTTGGGGACTGATTGACGGATTTATGATCTTAGACGGAAAAATCCCCTATGACGGAGAGGGCAGGAGACTTTGTTAGAAAGGAAATGAACGCATGAAAGACGGATTTATCAAGGTTTGTGCAGCTGTTCCGGACATCCGCGTGGCGGACTGTGTGTATAACCGAGAGCAGATTTTAAAGGAGATTGAGGCGGCAGAGGGAGCAAAGCTGATTGTTTTGCCGGAACTGTGCGTGACCGGATATACCTGCGGCGACCTGTTTTTTCAAAGACAGCTTTTGGAGGACGCAAAGGCGGCGGTATTCTGGCTGGCAGAAAAAACAAAGCAATCGGACGCGGTGATCTTGGTGGGTGCGCCGGTGGAGGCATGGCAGAAATTATATAATTGCGCGGTCATCCTGTGGCGCGGTGAGATTTTAGGAATTGTTCCAAAGCGGAATTTACCGAATTATCAGGAATTTTATGAGCAGCGGCATTTTACCGAGGGAACAGGAAAGGTGCGCATGCTTTCTTATGGCGGTGCGGAGGTGCCGTTTGGCGGCAATATTTTCGTCCGGGATCGGCAGATGGAAAGCTTTTGCTTAGGCATTGAAATCTGCGAGGATCTATGGACGATTGATCCGCCGTCCAATGCGCATGCCCAGGCAGGCGCAACGGTGATTGCAAACCTCTCGGCAAGCAATGAGGTAATTGCAAAGGAGGAATACCGCCGTCAGCTGGTGACGATGCAGTCGGCAAAGCTTTTTGCGGCATATATCTATACCTCTGCCGGAGAGGGCGAATCGACCACGGATTTAGTTTTTTCGGGTGATTCCCTGATTGCGGAAAACGGTTCGCTGCTTGCAAGAAGCACGCGTTTTTGCAATCAAAGCATTTTTGCCGAGCCGGATTTGGAAAAACTGGTGCAGGAGCGGAAGAAAACCACCACCTTCCGTCCAAAGGATACAGAGGATTATACCACGGTATGGGTAGATTTTCAACAGGAAGAAACAAGGCTTACGCGTACTTTTTCTAAAACGCCGTTTGTTCCGCAGGATCGGAAGAAGCGTTCGGAATATTCCGAGGAAATTCTGACGATTCAGGCAATGGGATTGAAAAAACGTCTGGTGCATACCGGGGCAAAGCATGCGGTGATCGGCATTTCGGGCGGATTGGATTCCACACTTGCTCTTTTGGTGACGGTGCGCGCATTTGACCTTGCAGGTCTTGACCGAAAGGGAATCAGCGCGGTAACCATGCCCTGCTTTGGTACAACCGGCAGAACCTATCATAATGCGGTGGAATTTGCAAAAACACTTGGCTGCGAGTTAAAGGAAATCCGGATTGAGGATGCAGTGATGAAGCATTTTTCGGATATCGGACACGATCCGGAGGTACTGGATGTGACCTATGAAAATTCGCAGGCAAGAGAACGGACGCAGATTTTAATGGATATTGCCAATCAGAACGGCGGACTGGTGATCGGAACGGGCGACATGTCCGAGCTTGCACTTGGGTGGGCAACCTACAACGGCGACCATATGTCGATGTACGCGGTCAATGCCGGTGTACCGAAAACGCTGATCCGGTATCTGGTGGACTATGAGGCGGAGCGATCTGATTCTGACACGCTTCGTATCGTTTTAAAGGATATTTTAGACACTCCGGTCAGTCCGGAGCTGCTGCCGCCTAAGGATGGGGAAATTGCGCAGAAAACCGAGCATATTGTAGGCCCTTACGAACTGCACGATTTCTTTTTGTACTATCTGATGCGCTATGGATTTTCTCCGAAAAAGATTTTCCGGTTAGCAGCCTGCGCTTTTGACGGCATTTACGACCGTGCGTTTATTTTGCAGTGGATGCGCGTATTTTACCGGAGATTCTTTTCACAGCAGTTTAAGCGGAGCTGTATTCCGGACGGCCCGAAGGTGGGAAGTGTGGCGCTTTCTCCGAGGGGAGACTGGAGAATGCCGAGCGACGCGTCCGCAAAAGGATGGCTTTTGGAAATTGATGAATTGAGGTGATTTAAGTTGGAGAAAAATTCTGTCAAGGTGATTGCAAAAAATAAAAAAGCAACCCATGACTATTTTATCATAGAATCCTACGAAACCGGGATTGAGCTTTTTGGCACGGAGGTAAAGTCGGTGCGACAGGGAAAGGTCAGCCTGAACGACTCCTATGCGTCCATTCAGGACGGGGAGGTCTATTTAAAGCATATGAATATCAGTCCGTATGAGCAGGGGAATATTTTTAATAAAGATCCCCTGCGCGACCGGAAGCTTTTATTGCATAAAAAGGAAATCCGAAAGCTGATCGGACAGATTCAGCAGCAGGGCTATGCACTGATTCCGACCTCCGTCTATCTGAAAGGCTCGCTTGTAAAGGTGTCGCTTGCCCTGGCAAAGGGTAAAAAACTCTATGACAAACGCGACGATATGGCAAAACGCGATTCCAAACGGAGTATGGATCGGGCATTTAAAGAGCATAACCAACGCTCGTAAAAACAGCAATACCGTACAGAAAAAAAATGCCGCTCTCTGCGCAAAACAGGCAGGGAGCGGCATTTTTCAGATTCCCAATTCTTCAAACGTATATTTTTTCAGATAATGCTGCTTTGCGTTTTCATAGGCAACATAGAGCATTTGTTCTTCCTCATCGAAAAAGGCATGCGGATAGAAAAAGCGTTCGTTGTCGTCGTCAATGCTTATAAGTTTTTTAAATGTTTTTCCGTCGGTGCTTTCTGCAAGCTGCAAATGCGTGCGTTCCTCCCATTTGGGAACGTTGTGGAAATTATTGATCATATAAATTTTGTTTTTGCGCTTTAGCAGTGTTACCTTGGAATTGGCATTCGGAATATCGGTGGTCTGGAGCGCGCTCCAGGTGCGTCCGTAGTCAAAGCTTTCAGACGACATTAAATATCCGCCTCCGCTCCGGCAATACATGATGATATGTCCGTTTTCCAGTTCGACTGCGTTTGGTTCCCAAAGGTCAGCATTTTCTGCCGCAAGATAGCCATACTGCGACCAGGTTTTTCCGTTATCCGAGGAAATCACCGCACCGCAGCGGAATTGCAGCTTTTCCGATTCGTTCAGAACACCGTTTACCAAGAATCCCTTGCAGGCAGATGTGCTTTCCCAGTAGGCAGGGAAGAAGATGTCACCATTGGAAAAGCGGAAACCCTGCCGGAGAGAACAGCGTCCGATTCCGCCGGGAATGCTTGCCGGAACAGTCCAGGTTTTTCCGCTGTCCGGGGTGTAGGAGAAAAATGTGTTTAAATCGAGATAACGCTGTGAATTTTCGCCTGCAATATAGGTGTATACCACTGCAAAGGGAGTTTCACAGTCGGTGAACAGCTCGGTACACCAGACGCCCCGGTCACGGTGGGAAAATAAGTTCTCCACCGGCGTCCAGGTTTTTCCCCGGTCATAACTTCTGGTAATTCCAACGTAATTTTCATTTCTCGGCTCGGTTTCTCCGCCGGTCAGGCTCAGGCAGACAATTGATCCGTCCTGCATTTTCCGGATGACAGGTTCCCGTCCGAATTGTTCATATTCTGCAATCAGATATTTTTCCATCCTATCAGATCCTTTCTTTTTTTTCACAGTATAGCATAGAATCATCATATTTTCTCACGATTATTTATTCAAATATGCTTGTTTTTTAAGATTTTATATAAAAATATTGAAAATCAGGCATTCATATGATAAAATGCAGATAAGGAAGTGAGTTTGATGTATGCAGATTTCAGAATGCTGAGAGCAGAGGATGCCATTCAAAATTCTTATAACGTCAGCGCTGAGAAGTATAGAATCCCGGAGGGGGGAGGAGGACTGCATTGGCATGACTATTTTACACTCGATCTGATTTTGGACGGCAGAGGTATTCACTATATTAACGGTCAGCAGGAGGAGCTTTTGCCGGGGATGGTTCAATTAATTTATCCGACTGATATTCATACCATTGCACCGGAGGAGGACATGCGTTTGATTTCCATTCGGTTTACAGAACATGCCCTGTCAGAGCAGCTGTTTAATTTGATTTATGGAAAGGAAATCCGAAAGCTTTATCCTAAAGCAGCCGTTTTCAACCGGATTCATGCATGCGCTGAAGCCATGATAGAAGAATTGGATGCGCCGGAGAATCCTTTTTGTAAAGAGTTAGTCAGTCTGCATTTCCAGGAAATCATTTTGCTTGTGGCAAGGGAGGGGGGCGCACAGGAGAAAAGAGAAAAAAGTGCGGCTGAAAAAATCCTTTTGTATCTGAATGAGCATTTCCGGGAAAACCTGTCTTTGGAGCAGGCTGCGGCATACACAAATTATTCCGCGCCCTATTTTTCCGCATTTTTTAAAAAAGAAGTGGGAAAAACCTATTCCCAATACCTGATGGAACGAAAAATTGAATACGCGTGTACGCTTTTAAAAAATACTGATTATAGCGTGACGGAGGTTTGTTTTGCGTCTGGATTCGGTTCGATCTCTCATTTTAATGCATGCTTCAAATCCAAAACCGGCATGTCTCCCATGCGATACCGGCATCAATATTCCGCTACAACTTCAATTTAGCTTGTATCTCTTTTCGGTATTCCCGCGGAGATTTCCCGGTAAAGGCGCGAAATGTGCGTCTAAAATAGGAGGAGGAATGAAATCCAAGCTTTTCACTAATTTCCTCCATTGAAAAATCAGTTGTAAGCAGCATCTTTTCTGCATTTTGAATGCAGACGTAGTTTTTGTATGTAATTGGCGTCATGCCGGTTTCCTGCCTGAAAACTGTAAAAAATCTTGACGGAGAGAGGTTTGCAGTTTCTGCAAGCTCTTTGATTGAAAGATCGTTTTGGTAGCAGAAGGTGATGCGTTCTATTGCTTTCTGAATAGAGGTGTTGAGCGGCTTTTGGGGTCTTTGTTGAATCTTAGGGTACACCTCAGAAATTACATGAAAAAATATACTAAGAAGTTGAAACGTTTTGTCATTTTCTCCGAACAGGCGATAAGCAGTCTCAAATTCTTTTTTGAGAGATTCTAAGCCTGCTATTTTCTGAATGGCAATGTTGCCGCGAAAACCTCTGTTTAAAATAAAATGAAAGGAAATATAGCATATATCAGGAGATCCAGTCCAATGAGATATATAGGTTGCCGCTGTTGGAACAAGGATCATGTCTCCGGGAAATACCTCAATGCTTTCTCCGTTTTGCTCCTGGAAAGTCCCGCTGCCCGCCAGAATCATTCCAATGCTCCAAAAAGGACGCGGCACGTCTAAAAAATCCGCAGTATCCGTATACTTTACCTCTGTTTTACTCATCTTAAAAAACTGTAGCTTTGTATTTTCTATTTGATTCATAAAAGTCCCTCACAGTAGTATTGTTCCGATATTCAGTATTATAATCTATTTTATTCCGGCTGTCAATATGCTACAATGAAAAAAAACAGGAAAGGATGATTTTTATGGACTTTCGAGGAAAAACAGCAATTGTAACCGGTGCAGCATCCGGAATGGGGCTGGTATTCTCTGAAAATTTTGCATCGCTCGGAGGAAATGTTCTGATGTGCGATGTAAACCGGGAGGTTTTGGAGAGGGAGGCAGAAAGAATTAATTCCAAAAATTCCGGAAAAGCGGAGGCTTGTCTCTGTGATGTACGGGATTATAGTGCCGTTTGTGCTGCGCGGGATCAGGCGGTTGCAAGCTTTGGGACAATTGACATTCTTACCAATTTTGCCGGTGGAACAGCAACACGGGTACTTAAGATGGGGAATGACGGAAGCCGCGAGTTTCCGGATATTCCGATTGAGGTGTTTGATTGGGGAATTGATGTCAATCTGAAAGGACAGTTCTATTTTGCACATGCCTGCATGAAGCAGATGAGAGAACAGGAGAGCGGCCTGATTGTAAACATTGGATCAATCACCGGAAAAGAGGGCGACCCGTATGGAATGGACTACCCGACCGCAAAAAGCGGTGTGATGTACGGACTCACAAAATCTCTTGCAAATTATGGTTCAAAATATCATGTGCGGTGCGTTTGTGTGTCCCCCGGACCGGTTTTAACCAGACCGCAGATGGCAAATATGAAAACGCTTTTAGGAAGAGCCGCCAAGCCGCAGGAGATTGTTGATTTGATTCTGTTTCTCGCGTCTGATAAAGGGCAATTTATCAACGGTGAAAATATCATGATTGACGGCGGAAGAAATGCAATGCAGAGGTGTAATTAAATGGAATTTTTACAAAATCGAAAACCGGTTGTAACCGTGATGGTTCAATCAAAAACAGTGGAAAATGCAGTTAATATGATCCGGAATGCAGTCTATGAGGGTGCGGATGCGTTTGGACTCCAGATTTGTCAGCTTGCAGCAGAGGAGAGAAAAAAGATCGGCGAAATTTACGCAGCAGCTGACGGCAGACCGTTTTACATCACGAATTACCGGTATGGCTATAATACCGGCATATCGGACGAGGAATGTATGAACGGTCTTTTGGAGGGACTCCGTATGGGAGGTACGCTTGGTGATATCATGGGGGATACCTTTGATAAGTGTTCAAATGAACTGACAAGAAAACCGACAGCGGTTGACCGGCAGAAAAAACTGATTGATGAAATTCACAGCATGGGCAAGGAGGTTTTAATGTCCTCTCATTTGTATCGGTTTGCAAATGCGGAGGAGGTGCTCGAAATTGCATATGAGCAGCAAAAACGGGGAGCGGATATTGCGAAAATCGTCACCTCTGCGGACTGTGAGGAGGAAGAAATGGAAAACATCCGGATCACAAGTCTTTTGAAAAAGGAGCTGAGGATACCGTTCCTGTTTTTGTCCGGCGGAACACACTGCAAAATTCACCGCCTTGTTTCCCCAATGCTTGGGAGCTGTATGTCGCTTTGCGTTTGGCAATATGATGAGCTTGCAACGAAAAATCAACCGCCCCTGCATTTTGTGCGCTACATCACAGATCATATGGATTAAAAAATCCTGTCGCTATCGATTTTTTCGCACTTCTTTGGGTGTTTTCTGCGTGATGTTAAAAAATATTCTGCGAAAATAATTGGAGGAGCAAAATCCGGTTTTTGCGCTGATTTCCTCGATTGTCAGGTCGGTATGGGTGAGTAAATCAAGTGCATGCTGAATCATGATATTGTGCTTATAAGTAATAGGAGTAACCCCGGTTGCCGCTTTAAAAAGCTTAAAAAATCCGGAACTGCTGGAATGGCAAAGCCGGGAAAGCTCGTCAATGGAGACAGATTTATCAAAATGCTCCTCCAGATAGTCGATTGCAGGCTGAACTGCGGGGGATGCCACTGTTTTTTCCATGCGTGCATACAGGTCTGAAAGCATGCAGTATAGCGCGGAAACTGAAAGGTACAGATCACTTTGGTATGTCTTATAGATTTGGTCCGGAAGTGCAGCAGGATAGTTTTTTACGATCTGAAACCGATAATCGAAATAGCTGTATGGAGCGAAAAAGGAATATTCAATTGAATAAAATTCAATCTCCGGCGAGCCTGACCAGATTGAATAGTATTTTGTTCCCTTGGCGATATAAATTAAATCTCCCTCTTGGGCATAGAATTTCTTCCCTTGGTACAGAAATTGCGCACTGCCCTTTTTCAGATAACCGATCACAGGATGCTCATAAAACAGAACTGATCCGAACGTGTAGGTATGCTGAAATTGAAGCCGGGTAATTTCAAAGCTGGAAATCAGAGTATTTTTGTGCATAGAAAAACCTCATTTTATAGGATTGTGGTGTTTTTATAGAGTATAACATATTTTTTTTCTTGTGTCAATATGGTATGATGGTGAAAAAATATGTGAGGTGTCAGAAAATGAAAAATCCGCAGATTGTATTTACAAAGAAAAACACAGCAGAGCTTTTGGAGGCTGGAGATCGTGAGGTACGGGAAAACGAGGTTAAGGTGAGGACGGTGATCAGCACGATCAGTCCAGGTACAGAACGGGCAAATATTACGGGCGATCCCAATATCAGCATTGCAGCAGGGGAGGATGTGAAATTTGGTTTTCCGCGGTTTGGCGGTTATAGCAGTGCCGGAATTGTGGAGGAGGTCGGAAAGCATGTGACTTCGGTGTGCCCGGGGGATCGGGTGGCGATGTTTGAGAGCTTTCATAAGCTATATAATATTTTGCCGGAGAGCAATGTTGTAAAAATTGAGGAGAACATTTCCTTTGAGGAGGCAGCAATTTGCCATATCGGTAATTTTCCATTGGCGGCAATCCGGAAAACGCGTCTTGAAATCGGAGAATCGGCAATGGTGATGGGTTTGGGAACGCTCGGACAGCTTGCAGCCGTTTATCTGAAAGCAGCCGGCGCAGCGCCGGTGATTGCCGTTGATCCGTTGAGAGAGCGCCGGGAAAAAGCGCTGCGATTCGGCGCAGATTATGCGCTTGATCCTACCGAGGAAGGATTCTGCGAAAGGGTCAGAGCATTATCCGGCGGCGGAATCAACGCGGCAATTGAGGTGACTGGCTTGGGTAAGGGACTTGAAGAGTGCCTTGACTGTATGCAAAAACTCGGACGGGTTGCGCTTTTGGGATGTACAAGAAATAAAAATTTCACCATTGACTATTACCGAAAGGTACATGGACCCGGTATCACGCTGATTGGTGCGCATACCGCTGCAAGACCGGAGCATGATTCCTATCCCGGACATTTCACACACCGTGATGACATCAAGGCACAGCTGAAGCTGATTGCATTAAAAAGAATCAATTTAAAAGAAATGATTGACGAAACACATTCGCCGGATGCATGTGCTGAAGTTTATAGCCGGCTGGTGCAGGATCAAAATTTTCCGACATTTGTGCAGTTTGATTGGAGAAGGGTGTGATAAGCATGAAAAGAATAAAAGTGGTGCAAATCGGAATCGGACATGATCATGCCATGCCGGTTTTAGACCGGCTTTTAGCACATCCGGAGATTTTCGGGGTAACCGCCCTTGGAATCCCGGAAAAAGAAAGGAAAGCGTTCCCGGATCGGGTTGCACGCTATGAAAAAATAGTTCCCGTTATGTCACCGGAGGATGCGTTGGAGCTTTCGGGGGTAGATGCGGCGGTGATTGAAACAGAGGAAATCAATCTGACCAGGTATGCAATTCTTGCTGCAAAAAAAGGCTTGCCGATTCATATGGATAAGCCGGGAGGGCTGGAATTAGGTGCGTTTGAGGAGCTGATTCATATTGTAAGGACGAACCAATCTGTGTTTCATCTGGGTTATATGTATCGGTATAATGATTCCATTGCTGAGGCGGTCAGAAAGGCAAAATCCGGAGAACTGGGGGAAATCTATTCGGTGGAAGCACAGATGAATTGCTGGCATGTTCCGGAAAAGCGGCAGTGGCTTTCGCAGTTTCCGGGAGGGATGATGTTCTATCTGGGATGTCATTTGGTGGATTTAATTTTGCAGATTATGGGTGAACCGGAGGAAATTATTCCGATGAATGTTTCGACCGGGCTTGACGGAGTGACCAGTGCGGATTGTGGCTTTGCACTTTTCCGATATTCCAAGGGAATGGCATTTGCAAAAACCTGTACTGCAGAATTGGGTGGATTTTTACGCCGTCAGCTGGTGATATGCGGATCAAAGGGAACAATAGAATTAAGACCGTTAGAGCAATATTGCAGAGAAGAGGAACTGGTCACCGGGATCAGATCGGTGACAGAAGAAAACGGACGGGATTGGCATTGTCAGATTCGGACTGTAAACTCTGCGGCAATCAACCGCTATGACCGTATGTTGGAAAGCTTTGCAAAAATGGTTTGCGGTGATATGGAAAATCCGTATGGATATGATTATGAATTAACATTATATAAGACATTACTCCGGGCATGCGGAGAGAAAATGAAAGAGAGGTAAATTATGAAAGCAATTCTTGTAATGAAAGATCAGTCACTATGTTGGAGTGATGTACCCGATCCGGTGATCAAGCCGGAGGAGGTGTTGGTTAAAATTCATGCAGCGGCATTAAACCGTGCCGATTTAATGCAGAGAGAGGGCGATTATCCGCCCCCGCCGGGATGCCCGGAATGGATGGGACTTGAAATCTCCGGAGAGATTGTGGAAATTGGGGAAGAAGCAAAGGAAAAGTCTGATTGGAAAATAGGTGATAAGGTTTGCGCGCTTTTGGGAGGCGGCGGATATGCAGAATATGCTGCTGTCAGGTACGATATGCTGATGCCTGTGCCGAAAAATTGCAGCATGGAAGAAGCGGCGGCAATTCCGGAGGCGTTTGCAACCGCCTATCTGAATCTCTTTGTTGAGGGAAAAATGAAAGAAGGGGACACTCTTTTGATGCATGCCGGTGCAAGCGGACTGGCAAGCGTGGTGATTCCGATGGCAAAGGCATTTGGAATCCGGGTGATCACCTCGGTTTTGTCCGAGGAAAAAGCAAAAGCGATCAGACACCTGCATGCGGATGTGGTGATTGATACGTCCAAGGAAAAAACGCAGGAGGTTTTAAAACGGGAGCTGGCGGCAGGTCATGGCGTTGATGCTGCGATTGATTGTCTGGGTGGCGCGCAGATGGGGGAATGCTTGCCGTATCTTGCACACGGTGCAAGATGGATTATGATTGCAGCATTGGCAGGACAGAAAACTGAAATTGATTTAAAGAATATCTATGTCCGGAATGTAAGAATTGTCGGGTCAACCCTGCGTTCCAGAGCTCCGGAGGTAAAAGAGCAGATTCTTTCCGAACTTGTAAAAAATGTGTATCCTAAAATTGAGGCAGGACTTGTGAAACCCACCATTTATCAGGTTCTTCCGATTGAGAAAGCCGAGGAGGCACACAAAATTCTGCAAAGAGGAGAGAATGTCGGAAAAGTGGTTTTGACCGTTCATTAAAATTTTGAATATATTCCTGTATTTGGTTAAAAATAACGCTTGATTTTTTTTGAAAACTGTGTTATACTAAGAGCATAACCAATATGGGGATGTACCGGATTCGACGGGGGTAAGGAAGCTTTTATAGCAGGCAGTGCCGGGTAACGCTTTATTCTGCCCAATTTTTTAAAAATAAACGCTAACAATAATTTAGCATACGCTGCCTAACGTGCAGCCGTCTGATCTGTGAGGACCACGGCTCAGAATCAGGCGAATACCAGTGGTGAACGTGAACGGAATCTCGTTTCTGATTCCGTCATGACTTTTGAAACTACTAATACCAGAACCTTGGCTGTGTGGTTCGGTAAAGGGAATGTAAACATAGCATAAGCCTGTAGAAGTAGATGTGGATTTGCTTTCGGACACGGGTTCAACTCCCGTCATCTCCACCATTGATTTTCACGCACCGAAAGGTGCGTGATTTTTGTATTATTTTATTGGTGCATTGTTGTTTGTTCTGCCTAAAATGTAATCAACGGATGTATTATAATAATCGGCAAGCTTAATCAGCATTGAAACAGGAATTTCTCGAATACCGCGTTCATATCGTGCATATACTTGGCGGTTACAAGTAAGATAATCTGCAATTTGCTGTTGAGTTAAATCGTTATCTGTTCTTAAATCGTACAATCTTTTAAAAAACATCAAAATCACCTCTTGATTTTAATGTTACCATATGGTAATATAATATTAGCAACAGGATACCATATGGTACCGCGAAAGAGGGATTTTAAATGAAAATAAAAGTAGAATTGTTAAAAACTCATATATCCGACTTTATAAATTCACGGATTGAGGATTTTGAAATTGATGCTGATGATATTGCTAATACTGTTGCAATTAAAATATTGGCAGAGATTCAGGAAATAATAAAAAATGATAGCTATTCAGATTTTGAACGGATAGAGGAAATAGTTTGTGTGTTTGAAAAGTATAAAATTGATTTTGGAAATTGTCATGACTTTTAAAACAAAAACACCATAAAGGAAATTATTTATTTCTCAAATACGCACAATTAAAATACCACTTTGATTGAAATTTTCATTTTCTATTGTATTTATCACAAATGTGTAGTATAATATTAATATGAAGGGAGCTGATACTATGCTGACAATTAAACAGATATCCGAAATTGTTTCAAAAGCCGCACAAGAATATGACATAAAAAAGGTTACTTTATTCGGCTCATATGCTGACGGTAAAAACACACCGCACAGCGATATTGATTTACTTGTCGAATTTCACAGTGAAAATGTATCGCTTCTGACGCTTTCTTCTTTAAAATACAGACTCGAAGAATTATTTGGTATTGATGTTGATATTATACATGCACCGCTTGATAAAGATGCAATGATTGTACCGCAAAGGATGGTTGAAATATATGCGGCATAGAGATAAAATTGCATTAGAAAAAATAGTCAGTGAAATATCAATTGCACTTGATATGCTTTCGGATATTTCATTTGACAAATTTAATTCCGATGAAATAATAAAACGTGCAATTTGCATGACAGTTATCAATATCGGTGAACTTGTAAAAAGCTTGTCGGACGAACTCAGAGCAGAATATAAATCCGTCCCGTGGAAGTCAATTGCAGGTTTCAGGGACATTGCCGCACATAAATATCAGACTTTGAAAATGGGAGACGTTTATAAGACTGTCAGCGAGGATTTTCCTGAATTAAAAGAAAACATACAGCAAATATTAAAAACGGAGGACGTGAAAATCACTAAGTGAAATTCATCTCCACCATTATCAGAAACCGCGCTGTTGCGCGGTTTTCTTATTTTTCTTAGGATTTATGCGGTTTTGCGGCTCTTGTTTTTGATTTTATATGACGGAAAAGTGTAATCAAAAACCAAATAAAAGATAAAAATTCAACACGATTCAACACGAAAAATTAATACGATAAGCACTTGATACGAGAAAAGCTCCACACCGTAAAATGGGCGTGTGAAGTTTTTTCTGTAAATTCAATTTCTCTATGACAAAATATCTGTTTTTAACGGGCAGGATAGCCGAGT
>CAKSJF010000048.1 GCA_934462945.1 uncultured Clostridia bacterium
ATGACCGTCCGGGGGACGGTCAGAACCGCGGTGTGACCGAGCCGCAGCGAGAAACTGGCGGCGTAAGCCGACTGAGGAATTGTCCTAATTTTTGCATAAAAGTGACCGCTGCACCTTACGAGTCGGTGGCAGCGGTCTATGGGGGAAAATAAGACGTTATCAAATTTGTTTGCGGACAATGGTATATTCATCGCCCTGCCGGAAATAGGGGCAGGATTGGAATGTGCCTTGAACAAACCGGCGCATTTCGTCCTCATCTAAATCCATGGCGCAGGTATAGTATTCCATGTCCTCGTCATAGGTATAATTTACGCAGTATTCGCAATTTATCTGCATCCTGCATCCTCCTTCACCTGACGGTAGAATGCGGCAAAGTTATTGCCCAGGATATCCTCTGTCAGCTTTTCTCCAAGATTGAACGACTTGATTGTCTCAATCTCATCTTTCGGATCCCACATCGGAAAATCCGATCCAAAGAAAAGATGGGAGGGATCTACCTGTTTCAATGCTTTTTGCATGATGTCCGTGCCGATAAAGGGGAACGTACTGCTTGTGTCAAAATACACGTTCGGAAGATTTAAGATGTGCAGGGATTTATCCCATTCACTCCATCCGCCGAAGTGCGCGGCGATAATTTTCAGCTTTGGAAAACGCTTTGCCACATCTGCCACCTTATCCGGATTGGAAAAGGAGTAGCGGTGGTCGCCGCTGTGCGTCAGAAGAAACATATGCTCCTCTGCTAAAAATTCGTAAAAGTCCATCATTCTTTCATCATTAATTGCAAAATGCTGAAAATCCGGGTGCAGCTTAATGCCGTAGATGCCGTGAGATTTGAGCCAGTGCATTTCTTCCTGAAAATTTTCGTATTCCGGGTGCATTGTCCCAAGTCCGATCAGCTTGTCCGGATGCTTTTCGCATTCGCCATAAATGAAACGGTTGATGCTCTCCACCTGCTTTGCGGTAGTCGCAGTGGAAAATACTAAGAACCTGTCCACGGCGTCCCCGGAAGATAGGAGATCTTCGGTTCTTCCGCGGTGTGTCATGGTATCCATTTCGTAAAAGTGTCCGATTGACGCCACTGCTTTCTCCGCAATTTTATCCGGAAAGATGTGTGCGTGTGCGTCAATTATTTTCATTCCTGCTGTCCTTCTCTCTCAGCTCAACGCGGCGGATCTTTCCGCTGATGGTCTTTGGTAATTCTTTCATAAATTCTACCACTCTCGGGTATTTATACGGCGCAGTATGCGTCTTAACGTAGGTCTGGATTTCCTTTTTCAGTTCGTCGGAGGCTTCCTTGCCCTTTACCAGAACAATGCTTGCCTTTACAACCTGACCGCGGATCGGATCGGGAACCGGTGTGATTGCACATTCCAGAACGTATGGCAATTCCATGATGACGCTTTCGATCTCGAAAGGCCCGATCCGGTAACCGGAGGACTTGATCACATCATCAATTCTGCCGACATACCAGAAATAGCCGTCCTCGTCCATCCATGCGGTATCGCCGGTGTGATAGTAACCGTCGTACCAAACCTCGTCGGTTTTTTCTTTGTTTTCATAATATCCTTTAAATAATCCGCAGGGAACGGCATCGGATGTTTTGATCACGATTTCGCCTGTTTCGCCCACGCCGGCAGGTGTACCGTCCGGCAGCTGGATTTGTACGTCATACAGCGGACTCGGCTTGCCCATAGAACCGGGCTTTGGCGTCATACCGCGCAGGTTTGCAATGGTCAGCGTGGTTTCGGTCTGACCGAATCCCTCCATCAGCTTTAAGCCGGTTGCCTTTTTCCACTGCTCGTATACCTCCGGATTCAATGCCTCGCCGGCAACGGTTGCATATTCCAAAGAGGAAAGATCGTATTTTGAGAGATCCTCTTTGATGAAGAACCGATACATGGTCGGCGGCGCACAGAAGGTTGTGATATGATATTTTGCGAACATCGGTAAGATGTCGTCTGCATTAAATTTATCAAAGTCATAGACAAAGACTGCTGCCTCGCAGAGCCATTGTCCGTAGAGCTTGCCCCAGAGAGCCTTGCCCCAGCCGGTATCGGAGATCGTAAAGTGGATTCCGTCCGGGTTTACATTATGCCAGTATTTTGCGGTGATAAAGTGACCCAGGGGGTACTTATGGTTATGCGCCGCAATTTTCGGATATCCGGTTGTGCCGGAAGTGAAAAACATCAGCATGGTATCACTGCCGCATGCCGCATCCTCCGGACGGGGGAAGCTGTCGCTATAGAGCGGAAGTTCGGCATTGAAATCGTGCCATCCTTCGCGTTCTCCGCCGACTAAAATTCTGGTTTTCAGCATCGGACAGTTTTCTGCCGCCAGGTCAACCTGGTGTGCCACATCACCGTCTGCGGTGCAGACAATCGCGGAAACGTGTGCTGCCTCAAACCGGTATTCAAAGTCATGCTGTACCAAAAGGTTGGTTGCCGGGATCACGACTGCGCCGATCTTATGCAGCGCCAGAATCGAGAACCAGAACTGATAGTGCCGCTTTAACACCAGCATTACCTTATCGCCCTTTTTGATTCCTAAGGAACGGAAGTAGTTTGCGGTCATAGAAGAATAACGGCTGATATCCGAGAAAGTAAACTTCCGGTCGGATTTGTCGTTTGCCACATAGACCATTGCCACCTTATCCGGACATTTCTTTGCAAGCTCGTCCACCACGTCAAAGGCAAAGTTGAAATGCTCCTCGTTCTTAAAGGAGATTGATTTTAAGCGTTTCTGCTCGTCCTTTTTGGTTACTACGAACCGCTTGTAGATGCTGGATTCCGGCTGATCTGCACGAACTGCCTCCACCAGCTTGTGTCCGCTTGGTGCAACATGCAGCGCCTCATCCTCGTTATTTGCATTTAAAACAACGGCATAAAGCTCTGCGTCCTCGCCGCCGACTGCAATCAGTCCGTGCGGTTCGGAGCTGTTATAGTAGATGGTGTCGCCGGCAGAGAGGATCTCCTCGTTATCACCGACAACAAACTTAACTCTGCCCTTGGTTACAATGTCAAATTCCTGACCGACATGCGTTGCCACCGGAACGGGGCGCGTCTGCTCCTCCTCAGAATAAGGAAGCTTTACCCAATAGGGTTCTGCAATTTTATTTTTAAATTTCGACGCTAAGTTTTTGTAAACGCCGTGGGAACGCCGGGTGATCGGCAGACCGCCGCCCTTACGGGTGATGGTGAAGCTGGTCAGTGTCGGACTGATTCCCTCTAAAAGATCGGTCGGATCGACGTTGAATTTCTTTGCGCATTTATAAATGAATGTGAAACTGAAATCCTTTTCGCCCGATTCGTAGGCGTTGTAGTCCTCCAGGGATACCCCGGTTGTTTTTGCCATTTCCTCAGCGCTGATGCCCAGAATCTCACGCGTGCTGCGGATTCTCTGCGCAACCTCTGCCAATTGTTCCAAAAGATTTTCTCCCATGATTGTTTCCTCCTGTTTCATGATGATGTATTCTTTTGTGACAAAAAACTCGCCTCAAAAGAATCTTTTTCCTTTGAGACGAGTAAATGATCTTTACCCGCGGTACCACTCAAATTGCATTTAAAATGCCCCTCACAGACTCCATCAAGTCCTTTGCTTTGACGCAGCAATTACACGGGAACACCTAATAGAAACCGTTCAGCGTTCCGGCTCAGAAGTGATAAGTCCTTAGGATCTTTGTTATTGGCTCGCACCAAACGCCAACTCTCTCCAAACTCCGTATCCTGACCGTCTTCATCATAGCCTTTATGAATGATATTTTGTTTTTCTGATATCATCATACCACACTTTTTCCCGGATGTCAAGTACTGTTTTTCGCTATTTCCAAATTTTTTTTAACACGAAATCAATTTTCGCAGGATTTCTCCCCAAAAAGCGACAAAGCTTTTTTTCGGAACGTCCTCCTCATAGACCAGCTCAACCGTTTCATACAGCTTGCCGTCTAAATAGATTTCCAGTGTTCCGGCAGGGGAATCAGCTATAATCGGAGCAGCGGCGGTTTCCGGGAGGGACAGCTTTTTTTCAATCTCTCCGGCATCCTTTTTCGACAGGAGGATGACAGAGTCTTTTTTTGCTGCGACCGAAACCGACGGCTTTACCCCTTTTTCCACCGGAACAGATTCCAGACTTTCTCCGGCAGTGACGGCTTTTTCTGTTTTGTAATTTGCAAAGCCATAGTCTAACAGTCCGGACGCAGCCGCAAAACGGTCCTTGGAGGTCGGCGCGCCTAATACCACTGCCACAAGCTGCATACCGTCCCGTTCTGCCGTGGCGGAAAGGCAGCAGAGCGCCTTGGAGGTCGAGCCGGTTTTCAAGCCGTTTGCACCCCGGTAAAAGCGGATGAGTTTATTCGTGTTGGCAAGCTGAAATTTTCCGTCCCGGAGAGTGTCCATCCAGATGGTGGTGTATTCAAAAATTTTCGGGTGCAGCAATAATTCGCGTGACATAATGGCAACATCCCTTGCGCTGGAATAGTGGTTATCATCATCCAGTCCGTTGGTGTTTACAAAATGTGTGTTTTCCATTTGCAGCTCGGCGGCGCGCTTGTTCATTTCCTCCACAAATGCTGTCTCGCTCCCGGCAAGATGCTCTGCAATTGCCACTGCGCCGTCGTTTGCAGACGCAACTGCAATTCCCTTTAGAATATCGTGTACGCTGATCTGCTCCCCAGTCTCTAAAAACATGGTCGAGCCGCCCATGCTCTTGGCACGCTCGCTTGCTGTTACCGTGTCATTTTCGGAAATTTTACCGCTGTCAATCGCCTCCATGGTGAGCAGCATGGTCATCACCTTGGTCACGCTTGCAATCGGCAGCCGTTCATCCGGATTTTTTTCGTATAAAATCTGTCCGGTGCCTGCCTCCATTAGTATAAGAGATTTTGCCTTTAATTCCGGCAGCGGATCTTCTGCCGAAACATAAGACGAAAAAAGAATCATCACCGGAATCAGAATGGATAGAATTTTTTTCATACGCTTCAACTCCTGTTCTATATTTATTTTATGCTCCTATGTGTCTCATATGCTAAAAACGGCGATTTTATGCCATTTGCTAAATTACACATAAGAATATCAAAAAAAGAAGTCCGTTTTTATGGAATTTGCAGAGTGTTATTTTTGGGTTTAGTGAATACTACTAAGAAAATTTCAATAATTTTGTTCAAATAGAGACTAACATTTTTCCGGCAAATATGGTATCATATATGTGTAATCAATTTTAGGTACGTCAGTACAAGAACACAGAGAGGAGCTATTTTTAGTATGGCTGATTTGCAATTAAAACATATTTATAAAAGATACGCAGGCGGTGTAACCGCTGTTGGAGATTTCTGTCTGGATATTGCCGATAAAGAGTTTATCATTTTGGTTGGACCTTCCGGATGCGGAAAATCGACCACACTCCGTATGATCGCAGGTCTTGAGGAAATTTCTGAGGGCGAACTCTACATTGACGGAAAGTTAGTCAATGACGTTGCACCGAAGGACAGAGATATCGCCATGGTATTCCAGAACTATGCGCTCTATCCGCATATGACTGTATTTGAAAACATGGCTTTCGGTCTGAAATTAAGAAAGACACCGAAAGATGAAATTAAAAAGCGTGTAACCGAGGCTGCTAAGATCCTGGATATTGAGCATTTGCTCGACAGAAAGCCGAAGGCTTTGTCCGGCGGTCAGAGACAGCGTGTTGCTTTAGGCCGTGCCATTGTGCGTGACCCGAAAGTATTCTTAATGGACGAACCGCTCTCAAACTTGGACGCAAAGCTCAGAGTTGCTATGAGAACAGAGATCAATAAGCTCCATAAGAGACTGCAAACAACCTTTATCTATGTAACCCATGACCAGACAGAGGCTATGACAATGGGTACAAGAATCGTTGTTATGAAAGACGGTATCATCCAACAGGTAGATACTCCGGCAAACCTTTATACAAAGCCGTGTAACGTATTTGTCGGCGGATTTATCGGAAGTCCGCAAATGAACTTTGTGAATGCAAAGCTGGATCAGAGAGATGACGGACTCTACTTAGAGTTTGGTACAATCGCAATCAAGCTGCCGGAAGGAAAAGCAAGCCGTCCGGAATTAAAGGATTATATCGGTAAGGAAGTAATCATGGGTATTCGTCCGGAAGATATTCACGACGAAGAGGCTATGGTTGCAAGCCAGCCGGAATCTGTTGTAGACGCATTCGTAGAAGTAACCGAAATGCTCGGTGCAGAATCCTATCTGTATCTGACCATTGCAGGTATCGCATTTACAGCAAGAGTAAATCAGCGTTCTACTGCAAAGGTTAACGATACCATTAAGGTTATGATGGATACCAACAGAATCCACCTGTTCGATAAGGACACAGAGATTGCAATTCTTCACTAAGAAAAAAACGACCGGATCAGGGCGAAAGCCTTGATCCGGTTTTTTTATGTTCTGCACTTTTTTATTCAACAGGATTTAGCGGTCCGAACCCTGCCATGGCAACACATTGCTGTCCCATGGGGGAGAGCATAAAGTCTGCAAAGCGGCGCGCTTTTGAATTTTCCGGCTCATCCTTTCGGATCACCACATAGGTGTTATTGGAAAGCGGATAGCTGCCATCTGCAATGGTTTCATCATTCGGTGCAACACCGTCAACCGAAAGCAGTTTCAAATCCTTTTTCGTATCCATCACCCGGTCCATGTTCTGGAAATAGTAATAGATGCTATAGCCTAAGCCGTAGCCTTTCGGATCGGCTGTTTCTGATCCGATCACCTCGGTTAAAATGCTCGACATGGTCAGAGAAGTATTTTCCACACGAATCTTTTCATTAATTTCTTTTCCGTTTAAGAAATGACGCTGCATCTGCGCATGACTTCCGCTGTCGTTGTTGCGGCAGTAGGGATAGAGCAGTGCGTCTGTTCCGCCGATTTCGTTCCAGTTGGTATACTTGTTCTCCACATAAATATCGCTGATCTGTTGCGAGGTCAGATTTTCTGCCGGGTTGTCAATATTGGTGAAGAAAATCATCGCGTCGTATGCAATCGGCACAAGCTCCAATTCCACCCCATGCTCCTTTGCCGTCTCCAGGACATCCTCTGCCGGGTAAACCGACGCGATAATGGCATCGACCTCCTTGTTGATCAGACGCTCATAGGATGCGTGGCTCTTGCTATGCTTTTCCGGCTTCTGAGGATGGGTAAAGCCGTTTAAAAACAGACTGGAATAGATTGCCTCGGTAAAGGGGTAGGTTGAGGTCGAGCCGTCAATCACCGGCATCTCCTGGTCAAACCCATATTCAATTGCTGTTTCGGACGGATAAATCTGAATCCGTTCGCATACATTTCCCAGTACCTCTGCCGCCTCATACCGGAGAATCGGTTTTTTCGGCGAGAAATATGTAATGGTGTCCGGCTCTTCCTCACCGCGGTCAACGCTTTCATAGTCGCAGGGCGCTAAATTTCCCAATAGTGCGTATGCCGCCATGGAGGAATCGGAAACTGCGTCCAGATCTGCCGGTTTGATTTTTGTTTTTAAATATTCCTCCGGATTCTCTTTTTCTTCCCACATGCCGGTGTACAGAGCAGCTTTTCCAACCATTTCGGTGAATTCCTCGCGTGAGATTGCCTCCTGTGCCCGGAAATATTCCTGTTCTTCTAAAAGCCCTGCCTTTTCTGCGGCAGAAACAGCAGCCTGATACCAGGCATTCTCCGGAACATCTGCATAGCTGCTCTTGTTTTCGCTCATTGGCAGACCAAACAGCCGTACAACCATCGATACTGCCTCGGCACGCGTCAGCGGAATGCCCGGATTGGCTTTTCTGTTCTCGTCTCCGCTGACAACGCCGCGTGCGGAAAGCGACTCCATATAGTACATTTCCATAGAATCGTTATCATCCGAAAATGTCTGCTCCTCCGATAAGAAGTACTCAATTTTCCGACCGGCATTCTCCGGCGAAACGCTTGCAAATACGTTTCCGTCATAGTAGGCAGAGAGCGGAATCGGCGTTTTGTCGTCTGCATATCGTGCCATCAGATGCGAATATGTCTGATAGTCCATTTCTTCAGCGGTTTGGGGGTAGGCAAGCTTTAAAATAGAATATTTCTGCTCATTTGCGAAAGCACCCGGAACCTGCGAAAGCAGGACTGCTGCGGATAAAAGCATGCTGATTCTTTTTTTCATGTTTCATCTTCCTTTCTTTTTACGTTTGTAAAATAAGTATATCATAGAGTTGTGAAAATATTATAACATTCAGACTACGTTTCAATTACAAAGTTTGGAGCATGCTTAAAAAAAGAAGAGTACAGAATGCATCTATACCCTTTTTGCCATCACCGTCTGTTTAGAATACTGTCTTTAACTTGACATCGTTTTCTTCCAATGCACGAATCCATTCCTCGTCCAGCTGAATATCGGTAATCACACAATCGATTTTATCCAGCGTCGAGATGACCGGAACGCCCATTCTGCCGAGTTTTTTTCGGTCGCATAGGAAAATGGAGGATTCGGCGCAATCCATCATTGCCTTTTTAATTTCCGCCTCCGATTCAGAATGTTCCGTCAGACCGCGCGTTAAGGTCAGACCCACACAGGAGAAGAAAAATTTATTGGCATAATAATATTTCCGGATCGTCTCCTCCACCATTCTGCCCTCATAGGAGAGGTTTTTATGCAGCAGCCGTCCGCCTGTGCAGATCACCTTGATATTCTCGCATTGAGAAAGCTCGGCAACCACGCGCTCTGCATTTGTGATCACGGTAACCGACCGCTTATTTTTGATATTTCTTGCCACATGCAGACTAGAGGTGCTGGCGTCCAGGAAAATGGTTTCGCCGTCTCTGACCATATCTGCCGCGCATTTTCCGATCTTCTGCTTTCCCTCGAAATTGACCGATTCACGTTCGTGCGTAGACATATCGGCTTCGTTTCCCTCCTCCACAAGGGTTGCGCCGCCGTAGGTGCGGATCAATACTCCCTGCCGTTCCAGCTTTTCCAGATCGCCGCGGATTGTCTCGGTGGTAACTGCAAACTGCTTTGCAAGCTCCAACACCAAAACGCTTTTATTCTTTTGAATGATCTGTTCAATCTGACTTCTTCTCTCAACTGCTAACACATTCTCACTTCCTTTTTAAAAAACGATAGGCGGCAAGCTGCCGCCCAGATTTCTATAGAATTGTTTCCCACAGCTCCGGATGCGGATTTGCGATCACTTCTTTATTAATCAGCACTCCGGTTTCTGCTGCAAGCTTTGCTCCGGCATCTACTGCCGCCTGTACGTCTGCAACTTCTCCGGTCATGGTGACAAAACATTTGCCGCCCATACCGCGTGCCAGCCGAACCTCAATCAGCGACACCATAGCCGCCTTGACTGCTGCATCTGCCGCCAGGATTGCGGATGCGGCTGTGAAAGTCTCCACCACGCCAAGCGCTTTTTTCTCCGGGATCGGCGCTGTGGCAGAAACTGCCTCCAACACATTTTCGCCCAGATGTCCGATCACAAATTTATCGATCAGCGCGTCCTCCGCGATCAGCTCTGCGCGGTCAACTGCCGCCTGAATGGAGGAAAGATCTCCGCCAACGACTGTGACATATTTTCCGGGACAAACCGACCCGGATTGCAGGAGCGTAATTCCGGCGCTTTTAAGCATTTCATCCGTGATACGGATGCCCTTGCTGACATTCTTCACTTCTACTAAACCAATCGAGTCCATCCTTATTTCCTGCCTTTCGCCTGAATCATAATTCGTCCGTCTTTGATTTCCGAAACCACACCCGAAATTGACGCATGGATGGTTGTTCCTAAAGCGTCCTTGTCGGTGCGTGCAATCGGCATACCCGGTGAAACCTCATCTCCGACCGAAACAATCGGTGATGCCGGCTTTCCGACATGCATCGAAAGCGGAATCTGTACCTCATCCGGCGCAAACTCCATCGGATTTCTGCGTACTTCCTTTTTCACATACTTTGCAATTCCCAAACGCTCCACAAGCCGTGCAGACGGGATTCTTCTGCCGTCACGCTCCGGACGTACCTTTGGAGATTCTGTTGCCGGCTTCGCACGGTAGCCGTGCTTTCCAAGCTCTTTCTTTACTTCCATGGAAATTGCCTGCGGATTCAGCATCTGCTGACATCCCACAACGGTACACAATCCGCATCCGCAGCATCTGCTGCTCTGCAAATAGCTTTCCGCATCGGAAATTTCTCCGTGCGACGCTGCACGCAGCGTTTTATGCACTTCAATTGAATAACCTAACAAATAGCGCGGACAAACGTCGGTACACATCCGGCAATTGCAGCATGCTGCTGACGCACGCTTCATCACAGCGGAAATCGGTGTTTTTCTGCGCTGGATAATGCTATGCTCCTGCGGCAAGAGTAAAAGACCCTTGGTTGTTTTGGTAACAACCGCCGTTTTCGGATCTACTAAACGACCCATCATCGGACCGCCGTCAATCACAGCGCGGTCACCCAGTTCAATGCCGCATGCGGAAAATAAGTCGCTGATCTTCATACCGATCGGCGCTTTTACCACCATGTCCTCCTTGGTGTCGCCACAGATGGTGAGACGCTTTTCATAAACAGGTGTTCCGTGCTGGAGCGCCTGTGCAAGATTATAAAGCGTTTCGGTGTTAATCACCATCACGCCAACGGCAATCGGAATATTGCCCTCCGGGATAATCTTCCCGGTTGTTTCGTACACCAAAAGCACCTCGTCACCGGCAGGATACACGTCCGGAATAATTCCGATCCGGATATTGTCCGGTAATTCTGCAACAAGCTTCGGATCTAAAAGCGACAAATTTTTCTGCTTGATTCCGATGATTGCCTCGTCTGCTTTGAGTGTGTCAATTAATGTATGTAAAGTGTCGAGCATGGCGCGGAGATGGATTCTTAAAATATAGTGATCCGTCATCAGTAACGGTTCACACTCAGCCGCGTTTACGACAATCTGTTTTACATTTTCAGAAAATTTCTTATGCGTCGGAAATCCTGCTCCGCCGGCTCCGACAATGCCGGAATCATATACAATTTGCTGTAATTCTGCAAGATTCATACTGTTCCCTCCCAGGGATTCTTATTTTTAGCCTTGTTTTTCATCCACGATTCCAACGATCACGGCATCCACAGGCGCATCGGTACGGTCTAAGCCAAGCCGCGCCGCACTGCCGGTTGCAATCAGAACCGTTTCGCCGATTCCGGCGCCGATTCCATCTACTGCGATGAAATAATGATCCTTCAGGCAATTATTTTCAATCGGCTGAACAATCATGAATTTGTAGCCGACAAGCTTTTCATTTTTACTGGTGGAGACAACGCTCCCCTGCACCTTTGCCATTATCATAATTTATCAATCCTTACTGCCCGGCCTTTAAAATTCTTACATGGTCGCCGGTTTTGATTCCAGCCGCATTTGCATCGTCGGTATCAATATGCATTTCTGTGTTAAAATCTGCACGCACGCGCACCTGCACATTATAGTATTTTGTCGGCTTTGCATTCTCAATCTCTACATCCACCAGGTCGTTGTCCTTGATTCCATACTTTGCTGCCTCGTCCGGCGTCATATGGATATGGCGGTTTGCAATAATGCAGCCTTCATTCAAAAAGACGCTGCCCTTTGGACCAACTAAAGCCATTGGCGCACTGCCCTTGATTTCTCCCGACGGACGAACAGGCGGACTCACCTTTAATTTAAAGGTATCCGTTCTGGAAATTTCGATCTGCGAATCCTTGCGGACAGGACCTAACACGCGCACACCCTCAATGCTTCGTAAAGACGGACTTACCAGCGTGACGCATTCTTCTGCTGCAAACTGATCTCCCATCAGCTTTTTTTTCGGAGTCAGCTCATGACCCTTTCCGAAAAGTGTTTCCAAATCCTTTTGCGACAAATGAACATGCCGCGCAGAAACGCCGACCCGGATTCCGGTGTCCGCTTCCTTTTCCCGGATTTGCTTCATGACATTTTCAACTACTAAATTGACAATTCTTTCGTCTGTCATTTTGTTTCCTCCATTTGGTCAGGCAAAGCCGCCGCAAGGCTGCGGCAGCTCTGTCTTACGCATTTTTCTTAGTCGAGTACCGGCAGGATCTTTTCAACGTCGCCGTGCGGACGCGGAATTACATGTACAGATACTAATTCGCCAAGCTTAGAACCAGCTGCTGCGCCTGCGTCTGTTGCAGCCTGAACAGCGCCAACGTCACCGCGAACCATAACAGTTACCAAACCGGAGCCGATTCTCTCTGTTCCGATTAAGGTTACGTTTGCAGCCTTTACCATTGCGTCTGCTGCCTCGATTGCAGCAACCAAACCTCTTGTTTCTACCATTCCTAATGCTTCTACAGCCATTTTAAAAACCTCCTGTTTTTATTTTACTTTTCTTTGTTTTGCCCGTTTTGCAGGCTTTTTTCTATCTGAAGCCGTTTTCGCGGCGGCTTTAGAACTTTTTTTGGGTTCTTCCGGTTTTTCTTCCGTCTTTGGAGGAGTCTTTTCTTCCTCGTCCAAATGCAGGAATTTCAGAATTTCCGGATGGGGACGCGCGATCACTTCTGCCGCTTTTAAGCATCCCAGCTTTTCTGCCTCCTCTGCACCGGCATCTACCGATGCGCGGACAGCAGAAAGCTCTCCCCGAACGACGAGCGTTACCAAACGTCCGCCTAATCTTCTTTCCGTTGCCACAAATTCCACCTGGGCGGTCTTTAGCATACGGTCTGCGACTGAAATTGCATGCCCTAATGCCGCAACCTCAATCAACCCTAATGAATATGAATGCTCCATCAGCTTTCCCGTCCTTTTTTCTTTTTTGAATCAGCCGCATAAAGCGGCATATCCTTAGATGGACGGCAGGATCTTTTCAACGTCGCTGTGCGGACGCGGAATTACATGCTGTGCAACTAATTCACCCAGACGGCTTGCAGCAGATGCGCCAGCCTCAACAGCTGCCTTGACAGCGCCAACGTCACCTCTTACAATAACACTTACTAAGCCCGAACCGATTTTCTCTGTTCCGACTAATGTAACGTTTGCTGCCTTTGTCATTGCATCAGCAGCCTCGATTGAAGCAGTTAAGCCTCTTGTTTCAATCATTCCTAAAGCTTCCATTGTTTTCTCCTCTCGAAAAATACATATCCTATGAATTATTTTTAATATGTCCCAGACGGTCGCGCCCGACGCTGCACCGTTTCGCCATTTTCTCCGAATCCTCGGTCGGCCGTGCAATAATGTGGGACTGAATTAAGCCGGTGCAGCTTTTTGCAGCTTCTTCTCCTGCCGCAACTGCCGCCTCCACTGCTGAAACGCTGCCCTGCACCTTGACGCACATGATCAGGGGAACAGGCTTTGATTCTGCATTTGCCGGCTTATTGGAATCAATGGCAATCACCTTGACATCCGCCGCTTTTGCCGCTGCGTCCGCCGCCTTGATGGCACATACGAATCCATACATTTCTATGATTCCTATTGCTTCCATGCAAAATTCCTCTCTTTAGTTCATGCGTCCGGCATTAAAATTCCTTATTGACATACGCAATCTTGATTCCCTTTTGCGCTACGTTGGTTTCCATTGCCTCGTTCATCTCATCCAGTCCATAGCGGTGGGTGATCAGATCGGTCAGCGGAATTCCTATTTCACAGCACTGCTTGACAAAGGAAATGGTGTCCGGATATTCCAGTGCGCCATAAGTCCAGGAACCAACGACTGTGATTTCCTTCTGACAGATGTCAAAGTGCGGATTGATGGAGCATTCGCCGTTATTGACGAAGAAGCCCATCTCGCAGAGACCGCCGCCGCGGCGAACGTATTTCCAGACTTCTGCTGCTGCAGGGGGCGCTCCGGTACACTGGAATGCAAAGTCGGCGCCCAGACCGTGTGTAATACTCTTTACATAGGCGACCTTTTCATCAATAGACTTATAATCGCGGAAATTGATGGTGTGCGATGCGCCGAATTTCTTTGCCATTTCCAAACGCATCGGCGTTCCGTCTACGGCAATAATATTCCGGTAACCTCTTGTCTTTAAGTGTGCGATCATCATCAGACCAACCGGACCTAATCCCTGGATTAAGATGGTTGCGCCCAAAGGCATCAAACCGGTATCCACACCGCGGCGGACTGCATGGGTTGCAACCGCTGCAAGCTCAATTAACATTCTCTGATCCAATGTCATATCGGATACGTTAAAGAAAGTTGCGCCCTTTTCGATCAGCATGTATGTAGAAAACCAACCCTGGAGATGATTCTTTTCCTTATCCGGGAGAAGTCCCTGGATTTTTGAACCCTCGCAGAGGTTCGGAAGCTCCGGATGCAGTTTGCACATCGGGCATTCGCCGCAGATTGCAACGCTGGTTACGATTTTATCGCCAATCCCAACCGGATTTCCTTGCGTATCTTCCTTAATATTTTTACCCATGGCAACGATTTCGCCTGTGCCCTCATGTCCGAGAACAACCGGAATCAGACCGAACGGATCTGCTCTCCATTCGTGTACGTCTGTTCCGCAGACACCGCAGCCCTCAACCTTAACTAAGATATCGTCGTCGCCGATTTCCGGAATCGGAAATTCTTTTACTTCAAATTTTTTCAGAGCCGTCAGCATAGCAACCTTAGCGGTTTTCGGAACTTGTCCGGCAGGCTTTTTCTGTGCCGGCGCTTTGCCCATTTCCTGAAGTACTGCTTCGACTAACTCAGCAATCTTTTCTTCTGAAACTTTCATCTTGCTTTTCCTCCTTTAGATGATGGAAAGGTTATCAACCAATACGCAGCGTCTTTGTCTTGTAAAGCTCCGCGCAGAGGTGATTCCCTCGCCGGTCGGCCCTGCAATGGTAAAGGTTGTATGTCCTTCGCTATTAAATCCAATGCCTGCATAGCTCGGTGCATTCTTCACGAAAATTGTGGTGCAGATTGCCTTTGCATATGCTGTCATATGATCTACATTTTTGGAATGGAGATGTGCGGAATGGCGGTTTCCATGCTCCGCTTTCACTGCCATTTCCATTGCGTCCTCAAAGGTCTGACAGCGAACGATTGCCAGAATCGGCATCATCAGCTCGGTCTGTACAAACGGATGAGAAAATTCTGTTTCGCAGATGATGCAGCGGATATCGTCCGACGCCTCAATGCCGATCTGTGCTAAGATCTTCTTTGCGTCTCTGCCGACCCAATCCTTATTGATCACTTTTTTCGGTGCATCGCCCGGATTCTTCGGAGGAACATCCTTTAAAACAACATTTACTAACTGTTCTGTCTGTGCTGCTGTGAGCATATAGGCACCGTTCTTAAGCATATAGTGAATTAATTCATCTGCCACATTGCTCATGACAAAGCACTCTTTCTCTGCGATACAAGGCAGGTTATTATCAAAGGTACATCCATCGATAATATCCTTTGCAGCTTTCGGAATATCTGCGGTATCGTCTACCACAACCGGAGGATTGCCTGCGCCCGCGCCGATTGCCTTTTTCCCGGAGGATAAGAGCATTTTTACAACGCCCGGGCCGCCGGTTGCAACCAACATCCGGACGGACGGATCGTTCACCATCAGCTTGGAAGTCTCCATTGTCGGATTTTTCACCGTTGCAACAATATTTTCCGGGCCGCCTGCTGCTAAAACAGCACGGTTTACCAGATCAACCGCATAAGCGGAAATTCTCTTTGCATGGGGATGCGGATTGAAAAGAACTCCGTTTCCGCCGGCAAGCATGCTGATACTGTTGCAGATGACGGTACAGCTGGGGTTGGTGCTCGGAGTGATTGCTCCGATAATGCCATAAGGCGCCATCTCCACCAGCGTTAAGCCGCGGTCCCCGGAGAGTGCTCTTGTTTCCAGATCCTCTGTTCCCGGTGTTTTATCTGCTACCAGATGATGCTTTAAGGTCTTGTGGTATACATTTCCCATTTTTGTATCCTCAACCGCAAGCTTTGCCATGATTTCTGCTTCTGCATGGGTCAGCTTTCTGATTTCGGAAATGATGTTTTCTCTTTGTTCTTTATTATAATGACGGAAAAGCTCATATGCTTTATTACAAGCGGCAATGGCTTCTTCCATTGTATCAAATACGCCCAATTGCTTTCTCTGCGGTTTGGATTCCTTTTCTAAATCCATCTCGGAAAGAACATTTTTCACAATCTGCGCAATTTCCTGTTCATTCACAGTCTGATAACCTCCTCTCAAGATATAAAGCGGCAAATTCTGCAAAGCCGGTATCCTCCTCGGCAGTTCCGCCCGAAACACCGATTCCGCCAATGATTTTTCCATTTGCGATAAGCGGTGTACCGCCGCCTAAGAGACTTAAGCGGTTTTTATCGGTGACGCACAGTCCGTCCAGTGTGCCGCCGCGAGATTCCTCCAGTGCGGTCTGGGTCGGCATTTTGAGCGCCACTGCGGTGTATGCCTTATCCTGCGCAATCTGACAGCTTGCCAGATACGCGCCGGTCATAGAATGTAACAATACCAGATTCGCGCCGGCATCCATAATCGCAACCACAACCTTTTTCCCGAGCTGCTCTGCGCGCTTTTCCACTGCCAGCGACAATTCCTTTGCAAAATCCAAGGTCAATTCCTGCATAGCCGTACCTTTCTCCGACACGATATTCTGTGCCGGTGCATTTTCACAATACCGCGTCATCGCGTACATCAGATCGCTCATGCGGTTTAAGTAAACCATGGTGAGCGCCCGGATTCTGCCGGTCTGCATCACCTTTGCCGCAATCCGCTCCGCCCGGCGGATCACCGTCCGGGAGAAATTCAGCTGTGCTGACAGCGGATTCTGCCCCAGAGAAATCAAGGTTTCCGGCGCTTTTGCATCGTAAGAATCGGTCATTTGTTCCAATGTGCTGATACATTCATCGGTGACCGATATTTTTCCGCCGGCAAGTTCCCCCATAATCTGAGACATCTTTTTCTGGATTGCATCCAGATCCGCCCGTAATTCCTTTTTTCCGGTCTGATTTTTCGCAATGGAAAGCGACGCGCAGAACTCGTCCAGCGTTCCGATTAAATCAATCAGAAAATCCGCCTTGGAAATCCGCTTTTGTGCAATTGTCTGTGTATAGCCGCGATCGCCATACCCGGTGTACAGCTTTGTCTGCTCCATACCCTACGCCTTTCTTATTTATATTGCTCTAAAACCTTTTTGGTAACGCGTGCAACAATTTCTTCAATGGATGCATCGTCAGACTTGCAGGAGCAGCCGCCGTGCAGCTTTTCCTCTGCCTCTGTCGGAGTTAAATCTTTCACAGCGTCTCCGCCCTCGTAGCATGCCGGGCAAAGCTTTTCCATCGGGTGCTTGCCGGGAACGCCGAACTGCTTTCTCAAATCGATCAGCTTCTTCACCTGTCCGCAGGGGATTTCTTTCTCGCCGCCGAGCATACGTGCGTGGAACAGAAGCTTTGCATAAAATTCTGTGGATTCCATCCGGAAGAATGCAGTGTTTAAGTCGCAGCCAAAGCTCAGTGCGCCGTGGTTTGCCAACAAAAGTGCATCATAATCCTGAAGATACGGCATTAAGGAATCCGGAATCTCCATGGTGGACGGTGTGCCGTATTCAGCAATCGGAACAGCGCCTAAGAAGATAACTGCCTCCGGCATGATCAGCTTGTCCAGCGGAATGCCTGCAATTGCAAAGGAAGTAGCAATCGGAGGATGTGCGTGAACAACTGCGTTTACGTCCTTTCTCTCCTGATATACTCTCAAATGCATTTTAAATTCGGAGGACGGCTTCCATTTGTTCTGTTCCTTTAACTGACCCTTGCCGTCTACCTTACAGATCATCTCCGGAGTCATGTAACCCTTAGAAACACCAGTCGGGGTTGCAAAATATGTATCCTCGTCCACCTTGACAGAAATATTTCCGTCGTTTGCGGCTACGAATCCATCCATGTAAATTCTCCGGCCGATTTCGCAAATCTCTTTTTTGATCTCGTAATCTGATTTCACCATAACTTAACCTCCTGACCAAATAAAATTGGTTTTATTTTGTTTTCTTTGGTTTCTTCTTTGATTATACCCCAAAACAAAGAAATTGTAAAGTCTTTTTTGAAAAAAAACTTGATTTTTTCTGAATTTTTGCCGTTTTGTTAAATCTGTATATAAATATGAGGGAATTTTTGTATAATCGATTGACAAAACGGCAATTTCGAGATATATTAAAGAGGATGGGACAATCCCTCAGTCTGCTTTGCAGACTGAGGGATTGTCAAATTGTCAGATTGCCAAAATAGCAAAGGAGAATATGTATGCTTCATACAGATCAAAAA
>CAKSJF010000049.1 GCA_934462945.1 uncultured Clostridia bacterium
TACTTCTTTCTTTCCTTCATTCTGGAATCTCTTGTTAAGAAACCGGCAGCTTTTAAATCTGCACGGTATGCGTCGGTATCAACCTCAAGCAAAGCTCTTGCAACACCGTGGCGGATTGCTCCTGCCTGACCGGTGAAGCCGCCGCCCTCAACTCTTACAATGACATCAAACTTATCCAATGTCTTTGTCAGAGTCATCGGCTGACGAACGATAACCTTTAAGGTATCCAAACCGAAATACTCGTCGATATCTTTTCCGTTAATTGTGATCTTTCCCTTACCCGGAACCAAGCGAACGCGAGCAACGGAAGATTTTCTTCTGCCTGTACCATAGTATTGTTCTTTTGCCATGATTCTTTTCCTCCTTATTTAATCTCGCGTGTCCAGTTTTCAGGCTTCTGTGCCTCATGATGATGCTCAGCGCCCTGATATACACGAAGTCTGGTCAGAGCTTTTCTGCCGATCGTGCTGTTCGGGAGCATGCCGCCTACTGCGTACATAATTGCCTGCTCCGGCTTTTCTGCCATCAGCTTCTTATAGTGAATCTCTTTGATTCCGCCTACCCAGCCTGTGTGATAATAACGAACCTTATTATCTAGCTTGCTGCCTGTTAAAACAACCTTTTCTGCATTTACAATAATTACATGATCGCCGCAGTCAACGTGCGGAGTATAGGTAGGAAGATGCTTTCCTCTCAAAATGCTTGCTGCCTGTGCTGCAACACGACCCAGCGGTTTATTCGCTGCATCAATGATATACCATTTTCTTTGGATTTCTTCCGGTTTTGCCATATAGCTGCCCATTTGAAATAACCTCCTTATAACAATTCATTTAGAAATCGGCTCATATCTTGAGCCTGCATGAATTATTTTACTACTTTTTTTTGTACTTGTCAACACTTTTTTAAAAAAAATTTATTTATCAATTTCAAACTCTTTTATGCTTTGTTTTTCTTCGATATGCTCCGTTTTTCTCGTTTTCAATTTTTTAAAAAAGACAAAATCTCCCGCGGATGTGCAATTCTCGCGCCTGCCTGCTGCAAATCCTTTTCTCCGCGAAAGCCCCAAAGCGCACCCAGAACAAACATTCCGGCATTTTTTCCGGTTTCTGCGTCCACCGAGGTATCGCCGACAAACAAGCACTCCGCCGGTGATACATCAAATTCTTTGGCAATCATCAGCGCCGCATCCGGAGCAGGCTTTCCCGGGATTCCTTTTCTCATGCCAAAATGCAGATCGAACATGCCGGGGAAGAAATTTTCCACCACTTCATTGGTCATATCATCCGGCTTATTGCTCAAAACGGCCATTTTGATTCCCTGCTTTTTTAAAGCCTCCAGCGTTTCTACAATACCGTCATACGGCTTTGCCAGATAGGTCGGACTTTTGGCATATTCCAGATCATAGCGCTCTCCAACCTTTTTGAAATTTTCCGGGGTATCTGCATCCAGATAGGCAAGCATTCTGTGAATCAGCTTATCCCGTCCGTTTCCTAAAAAATAGCGGTAGGGTTCTTCCGGTATTTCCGGAAATCCGGCAGCCTTTAAGGCAATCGTTCCAAATGCCGCCACCGACGGCAGTGTGTTGGTCAATGTTCCGTCCAGATCAAAAATAATTGCTTTTATCATCTGCTGATTCCCTCCTGATGGTTTTTTTGTAAAAATGACAGCTTGGTTTCCGAAATAATCACCGATATGAAAATCAGCACAAATCCAATCACCAGCCGCGGCGTCATCATTTCATGATACAGTATAATAGAGAAGATGACACCAAATACCGCCTCTAAGCTCAAAAGAATTGCAGAATTAGACGGCGGCAGATATTTCTGTCCGACATTTTGCAAAAGCAGGGTGACACCTGTGCAGAATACCGTCAGATATGCCATTGCCGGGAGCGTATTCTCCGTCCAGCCTGCCGGAACAGTTTCTGTACAAAGACTCACAATGCCAGAAATTAACGCTACAGCGGCAAACTGCAAAATGGTAATCAGAATCGGATTTTTATCCTTGGCAAGCTTTGCAATTGCAACAATATGCGCCGCATAGAAGAAACCGCCCACTAAGGTCATGCCGTCTCCAAAACCAAAGGTCAGATTTTCTGTCAGTGAAACCAAACCGATTCCCACAATACAAATCAGCGCCGCCGAGACATGGTAGCGATCCGGTTTCACCCGGTCAACACCCCAAAACAGAAACGGTACCAGTACACAGTAAATTGCTGTTAGAAAAGCATTTTTACCCGGCGTGGTGTGAATCAGTCCAATGGTCTGTGTGAAATATGCCATGTAAAGACATGCGCCAATCAAAAATCCACGCCACAGATAATCCTTTGTGAAATTCCGGAATTGCCTGAGAAAGACAAGCGAAAGCAAAATACAAGCGCCGCCGAAACGCAGGGCAAGCAGGAAATTTGTCGGGAGAAAGTCAATCGTATTTTTTAAAACCACAAAAGAGCTCCCCCAAATCAATGTAGCGCATAAAAGCGCCAAACGTGCAAAAACTGTTGTTTGTTTCGTTGTCATCCTATAAAATCCTTTCTTCTGCCCTTTTGATTGCTGCCTCAACCGTCGCCTTTGCAGGTCCTCCGATGAGTTTCCGGTCATTGACACAGGTTTCCAGACTGATTGCCTGGTAAATATCTTCCTCAATGATCGGAGAGCATGCCTTTAATTCCTCTAAGCTAAGCTCGTCCAGTGCCTTTTGATGCTCCAGGGCATAGAACACCATTTTCCCGACGATCGCATGCGCCTCCCGGAACGGTACTCCCTTTTTCACTAAATAGTCTGCCGCGTCAGTTGCATTCGTAAAACCGCCTGCCGCACCTTTTCTCATGACATCCTTTTTCACCGTCATGGTCGAAATCATACTGCAAAATACCGGCAAACAAAGTTTTACCGTATCCACCGCGTCAAAAATCGGCTCTTTATCCTCCTGCATATCCTTATTGTATGCTAAAGGGATTCCTTTCATCGTGGTTAAAAGTCCCATCAGGTGTCCGTAGACGCGCCCGGTCTTACCACGAATCAATTCTGCCACATCCGGATTCTTTTTCTGCGGCATAATGGAAGAACCGGTGGAATACGCGTCGTCCATTTCCACAAAGGAAAATTCGTGGCTCGACCACAAAATCAGTTCCTCGCAAAACCGGCTCAAATGCATCATCACAAGAGACAGCACACCGGCAAGCTCAATTGCAAAATCACGGTCTGAAACCCCGTCCAGGGAATTTTCGGTCACTCCCGAAAAGCCTAATTCCTCTGCAACCGATTCCCGATCCAACGGATAGGTTGTTCCGGCAAGCGCACCCGAACCCAGGGGCATTACGTTCATCCGGCGCACACAGTCAGAAAGCCGGTCAGAATCCCGGTAAAACATTTCAAAATATGCCATCAGATGATGCGCAAGCGTGATCGGCTGTGCCTTTTGCAGATGCGTATATCCCGGCATAATGGTTTCGGTATGCTGTTTTGCCAAGTTGATCAGTGTTTTTTGGGTATGCAAAAGCATTTCCGAAATTTCCTTTGCCTCATCCCGGAGATACATCCGAAGATCCAATGCCACCTGATCATTTCTGCTCCGTCCGGTGTGCAGCCGTTTACCTGCCTCTCCAATCCGGTCGGTCAACAGTTTTTCGATATTCATGTGAATATCCTCTGCATCAATCAGAAATTCAACCTTTCCTGCCTCAATATCTTCCAAGATTCCTTGCAGACCGGCTATAATCTTCTCGGAATCCTTTTTCGGAATAATTCCCTGCTTTCCTAACATTCTTGCATGTGCAATACTGCCGCGGATATCCTGCCGATACATTCTCTGATCAAACCGGATGGAGGAATTGAAGTCGTCCACCTGCTGATCTGTATTTTTCTGAAACCGTCCGCCCCAAAGCTTTGCCATAACGTTTCTCCCTTCTGTTTTCATCATCCACTTTATATTACCACAAACGCCCACATCAGTCAACCTGATGTGGGTGTTTGTTACAAATATTTTTTCCTATTATTTGTTTTTCTGCTCCATCATAGCGCGAACCTTTAACGGCAGACCGAACAGGTTAATAAAGCCTTCTGCGTCCTTATGGCTATAAAGCTCATGGCTGTCGCCAAAGCTTGCAATTGCTTCATTATATAAGGAATACGGACTTTTTGCGCCTGCCGGAGTTGCACTTCCCTTATACAGCTTTAAGCGAACCTCACCGGTAACGGTTTCTTCCATAGAATCAACCATAGCGGAAAGCGCCTTGCGGAGCGGTGTGAACCATTTTCCGTCGTATACCAGCTCTGCAAATTTGATGGCAGCCTGACGCTTGAAGCTCTGGGTATCACGATCCAGGCAGAGATATTCCAATTCCTGCAATGCGGTATACAGAATTGTTCCACCCGGCGTTTCATACACTCCGCGGGATTTCATACCAACCAAACGATCCTCTGTGATATCTGCAATACCGATTCCATATGCACCGCCGATTTCGTTCAGCTTTTCCACCAGCTGACGGGCAGCTAATTTTTCGCCGTCCACCGAAACAGGAACACCCTTTTCAAAGCCAATGGTAATATATTTTGCTTTGTCCGGCGCTTTTTCCGGCGGAACAGTCAGCTTTAACAGATTGTCTAACTGCGGCTCGTTTGCCGGATCTTCCAAATCCATACCCTCATGGCTGATGTGCCAGATGTTACGGTCACGGGAATATAACTCTTTCTTTGTAACCGGAATTTCGATGCCGTGTGCCTGTGCATAGTCTACTGCATCCTCACGCGATTTGATATTCCAAACACGCCAAGGAGCAATAATCTTTAACTGCGGAGCAAGCGCTTTGATTGCAAGCTCAAAACGAACCTGGTCGTTACCCTTACCGGTTGCACCATGGCAAATTGCTGTTGCACCCTCTTTTTCTGCAATCTCAACCAGTTTCTTTGCAATGATCGGACGTGCATGCGAGGTTCCCAATAAATATTTTCCCTCATAAACTGCTCCAGCCTTTAAGGTCGGGAAAATATAATCTGTTACATATTCGTCTCTTAAATCTGCTAAGTATAATTTAGAAGCGCCGGCTTTCTTTGCACGCTCCTCTAAGCCTTCCGTCTCTTTTCCCTGACCAACGTCACCGCAAACTGCGATAACTTCACAGTCGTAATTCTCCAAAAGCCAGGAGATAATAATGGAGGTATCCAGACCTCCTGAATAAGCAAGTACAATTTTTTCTTTTGCCATGGTTGCATTTCCTCCTAAAATAGTATAAAATAGATACATAAGAATTCATTTATGCATCTGACATGATATATTATACAATAAAAAGAATAAATATGCAATATATGAATGGCATAAATAAAATATTTTTTTTGGAGGAATTTTGGTGATTATTTTAGGAATTGACCCCGGATATGCCATTGTAGGGGTCGGAGTGGTAGAATATAAGGGAAATCATTTTCGTCCGATTGCATACGACGCGATTACCACACATGCGTCAACCGCAACCAGTCTGCGCCTGGTGCAGATTTTAGACGACATTAATTACTGCCTGGATCGTTTTCATCCGGACGCCGTTGCCATTGAGGAGCTTTTCTTCAATAATAATGCAAAAACCGCCATTGCCGTGGCACAGGCACGCGGCGTTTTGATTGCTGCGACCGCAAAGCGCGGCATTCCGATTTATGAATATACACCGCTGCAAATCAAACAGGCAATCACCGGCTACGGACGGGCTGACAAAAAGCAAATGCAGCTGATGGTGAAAAATATATTGAATTTAAACGCAATCCCCAAGCCGGACGATGCGGCAGACGCGCTTGCCGTTGCAATCTGCCACGGAAATTCCAATGTGATGAACGAAGAACTGGGAACAAACCGGCTGTAATTGTAACCGAAACGTAACGCAAAAAATGTTGACATGCGTCCGATTTTGGGGTATGATAAAAGTGGAGTTTTTTGATCGGAGGAATGACATGTATTATTACATCAAGGGAATCCTGGTGCAGACGGCAGGAAATTTTGCCGTTTTAGACTGCCATGGAGTCGGATATAAAATTTACACCTCGGCAGAAACCCTCCGTTCCCTGCCGGATGCCGGGAGCGAGGTTTTGCTTTATACTTATTTATATGTCCGGGAGGATACACAGGATCTTTACGGATTCTTTACATCAGAAGAACACGGACTCTTTTTAGAGCTTCTGTCCGTTTCCGGGGTAGGACCGAAGGCGGCGCTTTCGATTCTTTCGGTCGTAACACCTGCAAGCTTTGCGCTTGCCGTGATTACAAATCAGGTAAAAGTGATCACAAAAGCCTCCGGAGTCGGTCCAAAGCTTGCTCAGCGGATTATCTTAGAGCTGCGCGACAAAATGAAGAATGTAGAAATCCCCACCGAGGATGCACCGGAAATTGCCGATTCTGCGGCACATTCCGAGGCAGTCAGCGCGCTGATCGTCTTAGGGTATTCTGCTCAGGATGCAGAACGCGCCGTTTCAGGCATTTCCGGCGAGCTGAAAACGGAGGATATCGTCCGCAAAGCCTTAAAAAATTTAATGAAGTAGGTGTCTTTTAATGATATTTGATGATGAAGAACGCATCATTACAAGCGATTTTATAGAAGAAGATGCTGCCATTGAGGCAGGGTTGCGTCCGCGCCAGCTTGCAGAATATATCGGTCAGGAAAAGGTAAAGGGAAATTTACAGATTTATATTCAGGCGGCAAAGGAGCGAAAAGAAGCCCTGGATCACGTTCTGCTCTACGGCCCTCCGGGATTGGGAAAAACCACCCTCGCCGGAGTAATCGCAAACGAAATGGGCGTGAATATCCGCATCACCAGCGGCCCGGCAATTGAGAAAGCCGGAGACTTGGCGGCAATTTTAACAAACCTTTCTCAACACGATATTTTATTCATTGACGAAATCCACCGTTTAAGCCGGAGCGTGGAGGAAATTCTCTACCCGGCAATGGAGGACTATGCACTGGATATTATCATCGGAAAAGGTCCGTCGGCAAAATCCATCCGCCTGGATCTTCCGAAATTCACCCTGATCGGTGCGACCACAAGAGCCGGACTTCTGACTGCTCCCCTGCGCGACCGGTTTGGTGTTCTTTCCCGGTTAGAGCTTTACACACCGCAGGAGTTAATGACGATTGTAAAGCGTTCGGCAGGACTTTTGGATGTGGAAATTGATGAAGACGGTGCGGAGGAAATTGCACTTCGTTCGCGCGGCACGCCCCGAATCGCCAACCGGCTTCTAAAGCGCGTGCGCGATTTTGCACAGGTACAGTTTCACGGTCAGATCACCGGAGCAGTGGCAGACGCAGCGCTTGCTCAGATGGAAATTGACCGCTTAGGATTAGATGAGATTGACCGCAAGATGATTCTTGCCATGGTGAAAAATTTTGGCGGCGGCCCGGTTGGAGTAGAAACGCTTGCTGCAACGATCGGCGAAGAATCCAACACGATTGAGGATGTTTATGAACCATATTTATTACAGCTTGGCTTTATCACAAGAACACCGCGCGGCAGAGTGGTAACCCCTGAGGCTTATGAACATTTCGGACTGAAAAGACCAGAAAAGGATGAATAGCACATGAAAAAGTTAATTTTTTTACTGACCGTCCTTGTTTGTTTTTTGACAGGCGGCAGTGTTTTAGCAATGACGCTTGAATACGACGGCGGCGTACATAACTATACCGGAAACCTGTATGATCTGTTTGTAGACGGAAAGCAGGTATCAACCCCGTTAGAGCCGATCATTTTTAACGACCGTGCCTTAGTGCCGGTTCGGGAAGTCATGGAGGCAATGGGGGCAACCGTTGATTATCAGGACGGAAAAATCACCATCACGCAACACGGCATTTCGATTCTGATGCAGATCGGAAACAGCGCTGTTACGGTAAACGGAGAAAAGAAAACCATTCCGGACAATGTCGCTCCAAAGCTGATTGCAAAGCAGGGCGAAAGCGCAAAAACAATGGTTCCGGTTCGGTTTATTTCCGAAACGCTTGGGTATGCGGTCGATTTTGACGGCACCTGCATTTCGATTCATGAGCCGGGTGTCACACCGGAAATCAAACGCGAACCCAACACGCTCACCGGACTTTACTATAAGCAAACCGGTGCAACGGTAAAAATTTCGGTAACCGCAGAAAAAGCAATCACACAATATAAGGACCTGATTCTAACCGAATCGGGCGTGCTTTATCTGGATATTCCAAACAGTACCTCGCAGCTTCCGTCTAATTCCACAGTAGGAAAGGGCGCAGTCAAAGCAGTCCGGGTCGGCATTCATGACGATTATACCCGGATTGCATTAGATGTACAGAATTTAAAGGACTATACCGCCGAGCTTTCCGACGACCGCAAAACACTCAGCATTTACACCCTGCAACGGTCAGACACACAGCAGGAGAAAATTGTGGTGATTGATGCCGGGCATGGCGGTCATGACGGCGGTGCGTCTGCCGCATATGACGGTGTCTCCTACTACGAAAAAGATCTGACCCTTTCCATCGCACAGCAGACGGCAAAAATTTTAGAGGAAAACGGAGTCAAAACGATTTTAACGCGGAATACCGATGTCTTTTTAGAATTAGCCGACCGCTCCGCGGTTGCCAACAATGCTAATGCGGCAATCTTTTGCAGCGTACATATTAATTCCGTTGATAACGCGCCGCAGGCAAACGGCGTGGAGGTTTACTATGCAAAAACGAACAACGAAAAGGATTACGGCATGACCAGCTCCGAGGTGGCGCAAAAGGTTTTGGATAACATCATCAAAAACACCGGCGCAACCAACCGCCGTGTGAAAAACGCACAGCATGTGGTAACCAGAACCAGCAGCATGCCGGCAATTCTGGTGGAATGCGGATTTATTTCAAATGAAACAGAGTTAAAAAAGATGGAATCGGCAGACTATCAGTATCTGCTTGCTGCCGGAATTGCCACCGGACTAAAGCAAAGCCTTTCCGGCATTACCATTCCGACCAGTGATACCATTGTAAAATCGGACGATTTGGGAACAAAATTATAAGAAACGAAGGAACGATCATGGATAAAAAGGATTTTTATTTTGACCTGCCGCAGGAGCTGATTGCGCAGGAGCCGATCAAGGATCGGAGCGCCTCCCGGATGCTTTGTCTTGACAAGCACACCGGCGAATTTTCACACCGGCATTTTTACGATATTGTGGATTTACTGAATCCGGGCGACTGCCTGATTCTCAATAACACCAAAGTACTTCCGGCACGTCTTTACGGAACAAAAGAGGACACTGGTGCGGCAGTGGAATTTTTACTGCTGCACAAGCACACCCTAAACGACTGGGAGGTCATTCTAAAGCCGGGCAGACGCGCAAAACCAGGTGCAAAATTTGTGTTCGGAAACGGTGAGCTGACCTGTGAGATTTTAGAGGTCATTAACGACGGAAACCGACTGGTTCGTTTCCATTATGACGGAGTGTTTGAGGAAATTTTAGACCGCCTGGGTGAAATGCCGCTTCCTCCCTACATCACAAAACGCTTGGAGGATAAGGATCGCTATCAGACTGTCTATGCAAAAGCGCCCGGATCAGCTGCTGCCCCCACTGCCGGACTTCATTTTACCAAGGAAATTTTAGAAAAGATTCAGGAAAAAGGGGTACGAATCGGCGAGGTAACGCTGCATGTCGGATTAGGAACATTCCGTCCGGTCAAAACGGACAATATTTTAGACCACAAAATGCATTCTGAATTTTATATTTTTCCAAAAGAAACTGCTGATCTGGTTAACGAAACAAGAAAAAACGGGAATCGGGTCATTGCCGTTGGGACAACTGCAACCCGCGTGTTAGAAACGGTCGGACAAAACGGATTTCCGCTCTCTGCCGACACCGGCTGGACGGATATTTTCATCTATCCCGGCAAGGAAATCCGGGTGGTGGACGCACTGATTACAAACTTCCACCTGCCGGAATCCACCCTGATCATGCTTGTGAGCGCTATGGCAGGCAGAGAACATGTTCTCGCCGCATATGAGGAAGCCGTCCGCCAGGGCTATCATTTCTTTAGTTTTGGCGATTGTATGTTTATCCATTAGACCTTGACAATTATTTTAATGCAAATGATAATTTTTTATTAATTTTTTTGAAAAACCATTTTCTTTTGTGTATTTTTTGTGTATAATAAAGACAGAGGTAATTTGATGAAACAAAAAGATTTGATCAAAAAGCTCCTCTCTGCCGGATTTTCTTTTGAACGGCACGGAGGGAATCACGATATATATCGTCGGGGTCTTGAAATCGAGCAAGTACCTCGCCATAAAGAGATCAACGAGAAGCTCGCAAAGGCTATTTTAAAGAAATGGAGGATTGAATGATGAAAACAGTATATCCTGCAATTTTTACGCAAACGGCAGACGGTTATTTGATTGAAGTACCGGATTTAGAAATATTGACCGAAGGAACAGATATGGAAAACGCTATTGAAATGGCAAGGGATGCAATTTCAATTACAATTGTTTCAATGGAAGATCGCAAGCAGACCGTTCCCGTTCCTTCTCCCATGGAATGCATAAACACAAAAGAAGGAACCTTTGCTGACGAAGGAAAAGGATTCGTCTCGTTAGTTGATATCGACACAGCAGAATACAGACGAAAAATCGACACAAAGCCTGTCAGAAGAAACGTTTCGCTGCCAAGCTGGCTGAACTACGAGGTAAATGAAGCAGGAATCAACGTATCACGTTTTTTACAGGATGCCTTAGTAGAAAAGCTGAATCTTCAGCCAAGATCATAACGCAAACAAAAGATCAAATATAGAAAGGAGCAGGCACACATGCCAAGAAGTAAAGAAGAAACAGAGGGCTTAACGCTTTTGGGAAATAAAAAGACCGTTTACCGGGATGATTATGCGCCGGAGGTTTTGGAAACATTTTTAAACAAGCATCCGGACAACGATTATATGGTGACATTTGACTGTCCGGAATTTACATCATTATGCCCGATTACAGGGCAACCGGATTTTGCAAAAATCCGTATCAACTACATTCCGAATAAACGAATGGTAGAAAGTAAATCCTTAAAGCTTTATTTATTCAGTTTCCGCAACCGCGGAGATTTTCATGAGGACTGCATGAATATTATCATGAAAGACCTTGTGGCGCTGATGCAGCCGAAATATTTGGAGGTGAAGGGCATTTTCACACCGCGCGGCGGCATTTCCATTTACCCGTTCGCAAACTATGGCGAACCGGGAACAAAATACGAAAAAATTGCAGAGGAAAGACTCTTTGTACAGCTATCACAATACTAAAGGAGACATGAGTCTGAATAAAATCGCCCATAGCACAGCTTTTTTGCTCGGGGCGGTACCAGCGTACAGCACCACTCGCTGCAAAGCAGCACTCTGAGCGATTTTCTTTCAGACTTCAATTTTGTGCCTTACGGCATAGAAAGGAATGATTATAAAAATGAATCGAAAAGCATTAGTTGTCCTGTCCGGCGGACAGGACTCAACCACCTGCCTGTTCTGGGCAATCAAACAATACGGACACGACAATGTATCTGCCATCGGCTTTGACTACGGTCAGCGGCACAAATTAGAATTGACCTGTGCAGAAAATATTTGCAAGGATGAAAAGATTCCGTTTGAAATCGTAGCAACACCGATCATCAGCCAACTGAGTGCAAACTCTCTGACGCGCGAGGATATTCCGGTAGAGGAGAAAAAGCCAGAGGGCGCGCCGCCGAACACCTTTGTTGAGGGACGGAATCTGCTCTTTTTAAGCTATGCGGCAATTTATGCAAAAACACACGGGATCACCGATCTGGTAACCGGTGTCTGTGAAACAGATTTTTCCGGCTATCCGGACTGCCGGGACGCGTTTGTAAAATCTTTAAACGTGACACTAAACCTGGCAATGGACTATCCGTTTGTGATCCACACACCGCTGATGTGGCTGGACAAAAAGCAAACCTGGGAATTGGCAGACAATCTGGGTGTTTTAGATTTAATCTACCACAAAACGCTGACCTGCTATAACGGTGTGATCGGTGAGGGCTGCGGACATTGTCCCTCCTGCTATCTGCGCCGGAGAGGGTACGAAGACTACATGGAAAGCAAGGAAAAAAAGAATGTATGAAGTAATTAAAAAACTGGAAATCAGCGCGGCACACAAGCTGAATCTATCCTACCCGTCCAAATGCACCAATCTGCACGGACACAACTGGCTGGTAACCGTCTATCTGCGCGGAGACACCTTAAATGAGGACGGTATGCTGATGGACTTCACCCACATCAAAAAAAAGGTACAGGATCGGTTTGACCACAAAGTGATCAATGAGGAGGTTTCCTTTAACCCAACCGCTGAGAACCTGGCGCACTTTATCTGCGAGGATTTAGGAAAGCTTTGCTATCGGGTGGATGTGCAGGAGAGCGAAAACAACACCGCCTCTTATTATCGCGATTAATAAGGGACACACAAAGAAAGGGACATACAAATGACATATCGTGTTGTCGAAATTTTTGACAGTATTGACGGCGAGGGCATCCGAACCGGTCAGCCGGTTTCCTTTGTCCGTCTTGCCGGATGCAATTTAAGATGCAGCTACTGCGACACACTCTATGCGCTCTATGGAGAAGCAGAGCCTTGCCGGTATACCGAAATGACGGGAAAAGAAATTTTAGAAAAGCTGAATCCCTCCTACCGCCGCGTTACCTTAACCGGCGGTGAGCCACTGATTGCGGAGGGGGCAGCAGATTTGGTAAACCTGATGATGCAAAACGGCTTTGAAGTAAATATTGAAACAAACGGCGCGGCAGCGCTGCGTCCTTTTGAGGAAAGGCTCAAAGACCGGGAAAAGCTTTTCTATACCATTGATTATAAGCTTCCCTCCAGCGGCATGGAGGAAAAAATGCTTTGGGAAAACTTTCTTCTCTTAGAGGAAAGAGACGTGATAAAATTTGTTGTCGGAGACGAGAGGGACACAAAAGTGATGTTGGATGTACTCTCCCGCCTGTCCGCACAACGGGCATCCATGCCGCATCTCGTTATCGGGGCGGTTTACGGTTCCTATGACGCGCAAAAATTAGTAGATCTGATCTTATCCGAACCGCTTTTACGTAATGCACGCTTTCAGGTTCAGCTGCACAAGATGATATGGGATCCGGACAAGCGCGGCGTATAACGCTTGACACAGGCAACAGAATGGAGATTGAAATGAAACAGGAATTTAACCAGAAAAAAATCGCTTCTTTAATCAAAGAACTCTTAAAAGAACTGGGAGACGATCCGGAGCGCGAGGGGTTAAGAGAAACACCGGAACGTGTTGCCCGGATGTATGCCGAGGTTTTAGAGGGCATGCGTTATTCCAACGACGAGATTGCCGAAATGTTTGACAAATGCTTTACCGATGTCCAAACGCATGATTTAGTGTTAGTGAAGGATATTGAGGTATTCAGCTATTGCGAGCATCATTTAGCGCTGATGTACAACATGCGTGTGCATGTCGGCTATATTCCAAAAGATCGCGTGATCGGTCTTTCCAAAATCGCCCGGATTGCCGATATGGCGGCAAAGCGTCTGCAATTGCAGGAACGTCTTGGCTGCGACATTGCCGAAATTATGCAAAAGGTGTTAAAAACCGAGGACGTAATTGTGGTAATTGAGGGCGAACATAGCTGCATGACTGCACGCGGGATCAAATCCCGGAATGCAAAAACCCGGACAGCAGCCATCCGCGGTATTTTTGAAACGGACGACCAGCTGCGCAGCGAGGTATACAGTCTTTTGAAGTAAGTTTTGAACAACTTGAACAAAAAGCAAAATATTATAAAAGAAAACTTGTATAATTTGTATTGATATGTTACAATAAAATTATACAGGTTTTTTTATTTTTTTGCAAGGAGGTAGTATATGAAGCTAAGTGAAGTAAAAGAGATTTTAAATGCCGATCTGCTCACACCGGAGGAGGGACTGGAAAATGAGGTATTTTCCGCTTGCGGCTGTGACCTGATGAGTGATGTGCTTGCATTTGTCAAGGATCGCGCTCTGCTTTTGACCGGACTGATGAATCCGCAGGTGGTCAGAACAGCAGAAATGATGGATATTGGGTGTATCGTTTTTGTACGCGGCAAAACACCGGAGGAGGAGCTGATTCATCTGGCAGAATCGAAAGAGATTGTTCTCATGCGTACAGAAGCTCCGCTCTATATTGCCTGCGGAAAGCTCTACCAAGCCGGTTTAGTCGGCAAGGAAAGGGGCGGCGCATGATGGAACCTCTGCATCTGCACTATGAGGTGGACGGCAGCGATTTTACCCTTGCAGGAGAAACCTCCAGCAAGGTGAAAAAAATGCTGAATAAGCTTGGCTTTGCACCGGAGACGATCCGGCGTACCGCGATTGCGATGTATGAGGGAGAAATCAATATGGTAATCCACGCAAACGGCGGCTATATTGATGTAGATATTCTGCCGGATCGTGTGATCTGCATCCTACAGGATACCGGTCCGGGGATTCCGGATGTGGAGAAAGCGATGCAGGAGGGATTTTCCACCGCAAGCAATCAGGTACGCGAATTAGGCTTTGGCGCAGGCATGGGTCTGCCAAACATGAAAAAATATACTGACGACATGAAAATCGACACAATTCTCGGTCAGGGTACATGCGTAACCCTTACCATTCTCACGAATCACTAAGAAAGAAGGGTTGATATGGCAGAAAGGAGTCATTCTGTAACCTTAGATCAATCCGTCTGCACCGGGTGTACCAATTGTCTGAAACAATGTCCGACTCAGGCAATCCGCGTGCAGAACGGAAAGGCAAAAATCTTATCTGAGCGATGTATCGACTGCGGAGAATGTATCCGCGTTTGTCCGTATCATGCAAAAAAAGCAGTCACCGACCCCATGGAGGTGATGGATCAATACCGCTATCGGGTGGCGCTGGTTGCCCCTGCATTCTACGGGCAGTTTTCCAAAGCAGAACAAATTGACGTGATTTTATCCTCTCTTTTGGAAATCGGCTTTGATGACGTTTGGGAGGTGGCACAGGGCGCGGAAATTATTAGCCAGAAAACGAGAGAGCTCTTGGCATCCGGCGAACTTTTAAAGCCGTCTATTTCTTCTGCCTGTCCGGCTGTGGTCAGTCTGATTGCCGTTCGCTTTCCCAGTCTGATTCCGCATATTATTCCGCTCCGCTCCCCTATGGAGGTGGCTGCAAGGGAGGCACGGCATTCCATTTCAGAAAAAACCGGGCTTCCGGCATCGGAAATCGGGATTTTCTTTATCAGTCCCTGTGCAGCAAAGGCGACTGTGGTAAAATATGCGTCCAACGTAGAAAAATCAGAGGTAGACGCGGTTTTCTCTATGAAGGATGTGTACTTAAAAATTGCACATCAGATCAGCCGGATTTCTGCGGAGCATATTAAGCATCTGAGCCGTTCCGGCGCGGAGGGTGCACTCTGGGCAACCGCCGGCGGAGAGGCACGCGCCACTCATGTGGATCGGAAAATCGCTGTGGACGGAATCCATGATGTCATTAAGATTTTAGAGGCAATTGAGGACGGAAAGCTGTCCGATATTGAATATGTGGAGGCATTGGCATGTCCGGGCGGCTGCGTTGGAGGACCTTTGAACGCTGAAAATAATTTTGTGGCAAATTCGCGCATCAAATGGATTTCAAAGGGGCTGCCGCAAACCGGAACAAAAACCGAAACCGAAGAAAATGTATTCTGGGATCATCCGGTTGTGTACCGTTCGGTCATGAATTTAGATTCGGATATTTCCCGTGCGATGCAGATGGCAATGGAAATTGAAAACATTTGCGAACGGCTTCCGATGCTGGATTGCGGTTCCTGCGGCGCACCGAGCTGCCGGGATTTAGCAGAGGATATTGTGCGCGGATTTGCAAGCGAAAACGATTGTATTTTCCGGCTCCGTGAAAAAATCAGCGCCTTAGCGCGTGAGATGGTAGAATTAGATACAAACAGAAGGAGAGGATCAAAATGAACGTTGAAACGCTTTCCCATTTGATAAACGCCCAGGTTGTATGCGGCAAGGAGCATACTAAAAACGAGCTTTCCGGCTGCTATATCGGAGATCTTTTAAGCCTTGCTATGAGCCGGATACAAGCAGGGAACATCTGGATCACAATTCAGACAAACATTAATATTGCGGCTGTGGCAAGCTTAACCGAGGCAGGCTGCATTCTGCTTTGCGATTCCTGCACACCGGATGCGAACACCGCCGAGCGTGCAGACCGCGAGGGAATTCCGATTTTAGTTTCGGAAAAATCCGCCTATGCGCTTGCCGGGGAGCTATCAGGAGCAGGCATATGAGATACTTTTATGATCTGCATCTCCACTCTGCCCTCTCCCCCTGCGGAGATGAGGATATGACGCCGAATAATATTGTCAATATGGCATTAATCAAAGGACTGGACATGATCGCACTTTCCGATCATAACAGCGCCGGAAATCTGCGTGCAGTCACCAAAGCAGCCGGCGACCGGCTTTTGGTGATTCCGGCAATTGAGGTGGAGAGCGCAGAGGAGGTACATATTGTCTGCTATTTTCCAAATGTTGACCGGGCAGAGCAATTTTCAGAGGAACTGAAAAACCATCTTCCGCCGATTGAAAACCGTCCGGAAATCTTTGGACGGCAGCTTTATCTGAACGAACAAGACGAGGTTACCGGCGAGGAACACCAGCTTTTGGTCTGTGCGTCCGGACTTTCCATTGAACAGGTATTTTCCATGACAACGGACTACGGCGGTATTTCCGTTCCGGCGCATATCGACCGTTCAAGCAGCAGTATTCTATCCAATCTTGGCTTTATTCCACCCGATCTGCCAGTCTCCGCTTTAGAGATTACCGCAAAAAAGCGTGCAGAGTTGGAGCAGGAATATGCGGGTCTCCGGATTCTGACCAATTCGGATGCACATTATTTAGAGAATATTGCCGAGGCAGAATACAGTCTGGATTTAGAGGAAAAGAGCATTGATTGTTTTCTGCATTATTTACATGGAAAATAACAAGAAAATATGCAGAAACAAAAAAATATATGTGCAAATATGACGAAAAAGCTTTTCTGTTTTTGTGAAAAAGAGAGTAATTTATTTTTTTCATAAAATGCACTATATTTTTGTTGTCAGAAATGATATAATTGATATGTTAAAATGGTATAATGTATTTATTTTGCAGCATTTTATATTGAACAGGAGGTTTCTTGATGGAGAAAAAACACACATTGCCGTTTAACGGCACAGAGGAGCAGAAAGCTCAGCTGATGGAAGTGATTGCAAAACACAAGGGTCAGCAGGGCGCAACCATCCCGGTTCTGCATGAAGCACAAGACATTTACGGCTATCTGCCGATTGAGGTGCAGGAGATGATTTCCGAGGGTTTAGGGGTACCCTTAGCAGAAATCTATGGAATTGTCAC
>CAKSJF010000050.1 GCA_934462945.1 uncultured Clostridia bacterium
GAGAGCAGTGTGGTAAAAACAGCGTTAATTTTAGGAAAATAATAAAGAAAGGATGAGCTATGATACAATCAGACTATCATAGCTTTTCCTTTCGAGGAAAGGAACAAAATATGTTTAAAAATTTTGATAAAATTGAAGTACTGGATCAGAACCAACACCCCATGATTGCCCCGGATGTTTCGGTAACATTAGAGGAGGACGGAAAACTTACCGTTTTCGGAGGGGACACAAAAATTGGGTATATCCGTCTGGAAAAAACTTGCTCGCTATTTGATCAGGCTACGGTTTTAGGAGATGCATGGGAGAGAGGATATGCGGAATTTTGTTGGAAAAGAGCAGATTTTTCGCGGATTCTTCCGTGGTATTTTGCGGCACAGCGTGATGGAAAGGTTTTCTGTGTCGGTGTGAAAACACAACCAAATGCATTCTGTGCATGGCAATGCGGAGAAAACAAGCTGGTTCTGACCGCAGATGTCCGAAACGGCAGCGATGGTCTTTCCCTAAACGGAAGAACACTTGAGGTTTGTACCGTTGTTTCCAAAGAATATTCCTGCACAGCGTTTTCAGCCTTGTGTGATTTCTGCAAAATGATGTGTCCGAATCCGCGTCTGCCCGGAAAGCCGATTTACGGCGGAAACGATTGGTATTGCAATTACGGAAACAATACTTATGAAAAGATCATGATGCATACCAGGCGGATTATGGAGTGCGCTCCGAAAAATGGAAAGCCGTATATGATGATTGACGACGGATGGCAGCTTTGTCATCATGATCTGGGGATTGACGAGTACTATTTTAACGGAGGTCCGTGGAAATACTGCAATGAGAAATTCGGCGATATGGAAAAGCTCGCAAAGGAAATCAAGCAGCTTGGCGCAATTCCGGGGATTTGGTTCCGACCGCTTTGGACGGTGGAAGAAGTGCCGGATGAAGTCGTCCTAAAGCGTGACGGCATTAAGCTTACCTTAGACCCATCCACCGAATATGCAAAGAATAAGATTTTTGAGGATGTCCGGACGATCTGTCATTGGGGCTACCGTATGATTAAGCACGATTTTTCCACCTTTGACTTTTTGGGAAGATGGGGCAGAGAGGAAACTCTCTTTGACCGGGAGCTGCACTTCCAGGACAAAACAAAAACAACCGCAGAGATTATGAAGGATTTCTATCAGACGTTAAGAGACGCAGCAGGGGACGAGGTTCTCCTGATGGGCTGTAACACGATGAGTCATCTCTCGGCAGGTTATTTTGATGTGCAGAGAACCGGCGACGATACCAGCGGAAAGGAATGGGAGCGCACAAAGGATTACGGTGTGAATACGCTCGCATTCCGGATGCCGCAGCATAACCGGTTCTACTTTGCGGACGCAGACTGTGTCGGTATCACAAAGCATGTTCCCTGGGAGAAAAACCGACAGTGGCTGGATGTACTTTCCAAAAGCGGAACGGCAGTATTTGTATCAATTGCAGAGGATTGCTGGACGGAGGAAATCAAACAGGATATCCGGGAGGCTTTCCGGCGCGCGGAGGAGAACCTTGAACCGTCCGAGCCGATTGACTGGATGGAAAAAGCCGTTCCGGAAATCTGGAAAAGCCACTATGGATTAGATCAGTACCAATGGTAAGATCGGAGGAAACTATGAAAAGAAAATGGCTGAGTATTCTTTTAGTTATATCCATGCTCCCGATTTTCCCAAAGGCATGGGCAGAGGAGGAATGGAATCTTTTAAACGAGAATAATGCCGTGGTTTCGGTGAAGTCCTCTGCCGGAGAATCGTCCGGTACTGCCGCATTTGACGGTGATTTTTACACCTATACTTCAATCAGCGACTATAACGGTGTGCCGATTTACGATATGAACGGAAATTCCGGAGAGGATTATATTGTCCTGGTTACGGTCAAAACCAGTATGGCATTTGATTTTGATAAAATCCGCCTCTACTATAAAAAGAATACAGCGATGTATCTGAATCAGCCAACCGCAGTTTTTCCGGAAAATTTTGATATTTATATCAGTGAAACCGGAACTGACGGCAGCTGGGAGCGTGTATATCATGCGGACACACTTAAAGATCAGCTGATTACCGAAACGCAAAATGACGAGCTTTGGATGAGCAGCAGCACAGATCTCTATTATTTTGATTTCCTGCTGAATCAGACAAAGCATGCGCAGTATGTCCGCTTTGCAATCGGCGCGGTAACACCGTGGCTGGGAGATCTCGCATTTCCGGAAATCCAGCTTTTTGCAAATGACAGTATCGTTCCGCAGGGGTATCAAAAGCTGACGGTGCGAAAGCCGGAGGAGGTTTCAATCCTTGGAAAATACCGTCTCGGAGAAAACTATTTTCAGGCTGGGCAAGAGGTGGAAGCAAGGATTGATTCAGACAGTGTCTATGAAATTACTTCCGTAAAATTAAACGGCAGAGCGGTGGTGAAAAACAGTCAGAATCGCTATATTTTCAGCATGCCGAGCCGGACATCTTCTTTGGTGGTAACAACCGGAACAAAAGCGGCAGAACAGACATCGCTTGAGGTTCTTAGTGTTTCGGAGGCGCATAACGGATTTTTGGAAAACGGTCAGGTACCGGTCATTACCTATCAGCTGAATCATGCATTAGAATTTGCGGATAAAAGTGTTGTCCGAGTGAATGGGGAGGAGCAGCCGGATTTGGTGCAGCATGCCTTTTTGGATTGCAATGATCTGACAAAGCTTTATGTGATACTGTTTCGTGACAGACTGACCGCCGGCACGGAATATCAGATTTCACTTTCGGAGGAGCTTACTTCAAAAGCAGGAAAAGCGCTTTCGGGCAGCAGCCTTTGCACCGTCACGACAGCCGAGGATTATACGAATTCCTCAGGCTACGGAAAGGGCGCCTATATTGTCGGTTTTCCGGACGGCACATTTCGACCGGATGATTATGTGACAAGAGAGCATGCGCTCATTATGGCAAAAAAGGTTGCTCCAGAGAGAGATTTCAGCTTTTTAAACAGTGATCAGATGGTCATTAGAAAATCAGAGCTTGCCCGGATTCTTTATTGCATCCGATACAATAAAACGCCGGAGCAGGGAGCAGAGGTCTTTGATTCACTGGTCAGGGATGGAATTTTGCGAAAAAATGAATCCGGCGGTTATGGCATGGAGGACTATGTGACAAGAGGCGAGGCGGTTTTGCTCATAAACCGCACTCTCGGACGGTGTGCGAATGACTGCGATACGGCAGATTTTGAAATTATGCCTTATTCGGATGTTACAAAGGATCATCCGCTTTATAACGATATTTCGGTTGCGACCCAGGTGATGAAAACAACCAAAGAAATCACGTGGACGCAGAATATAAAACCGAAAACCTACGATGTGATGAATACTAAAAATCATATCTGGGAGCAGATACCGATTGTCAGCCAGGCGCAGAAGGAAAGGGGGATTTCCGGCGGTGAGGGCGGTCAGTGGATGCAGTCGATTGAGGTTGATCAAAAGGATGGAACACTGCTCTTTGGCGGTGTGGATGTGAACGGAATGATTCGCTCCACCGACGGAGGAAAGACCTGGCATCGTTCAAACCGCGGCTTTATGGCAGGCGGCTGTGTAGACACTGCAATTGATCCGAACAATTCTGATCATGTCCTGGCAATCGGCTCCTCCGGCAGTTTCCGACCGCAGGAAAACGGAATCTATCTTTCCTATGATATGGGAGAAACCTGGAGTCAGGTACATTCCAGGAGAATGGACGCCCAGCGCGACACACGGGATCAGCTTGCATGGGATGCCTCCAGCTATGATGAGACGATCGGCGGCAGCCGGATTGCATATTGGTCGTCTCTGTGGAGAATTACAGACGGTATCAATAATGCACCGGCAACGCACCGTTCGGATGAGGTGGGCGGTCTGTTTAAATCCGAGGACGGAGGAAAAAGCTGGTTTTTGGTAAACAGCGAGATGTCAGACGGATTTATCAAGGTTGACCCGGTTTATGGGTATGTGTATCTGGGAAATGATAACGGATTTCATGTCAGCCGGGACGGCGGAAAAACCTTTCAGACGGTTTTATCCCATGAACCGATCATGAGTGTCGATTGCGTCAATTCAACTGTGTACATAAATGACAGCCAAGGTGTTTTGGTATCAAAGGACTATGGCGCAAGCTTTACACGGGTTGCAAGCAGTACATTCCCGGGGAAAAAGGATTTTTCTGATCTCCGGAATATCACAATGGGACTCTCTGTCAGCCCTGCAAACCAAGATCGAATGCTGGTAGACCGACGTGACTGGCTGAATTACAGAAACCAGAGATATTATTCCTGGGATGGCGGAAAAACATGGGCAGAATGTCAGTATGACACGTCCAAGGATTTCTATTTTGCCCATAACCGTCAGCATGCATTTGCCTGGCATCCGACCGATCCGGACAAGGTTTGGTCGATGGGCGGCGACTGGATTGCCTCCAGTACAGACGGCGGAAAAACCTTTCTTTGGGACGCAGAGGGTTATTGCGGAACACCGCCGGCATCAAGACCGAATTTTAACCCTTACAGACCAAATGTGTTTTATGCCGGTGCGCAGGATCTTTTCGGAATTAAAACGGAGGACCGTGGAAAAACATGGGAGGCAATTAAAAGTGTCGGAAAGTATTGGAATGCGTATGGCTCTTATGCTGTCTGCCGGAAGATCATGTTTGCCGGACTTTCGGACGGCTGGTACAATCCCCGGTATCTTTGTGTTACAAGAGACGGGGGAGAAACCTGGACAGATACCGGACTTTTATTAAAGAACGGTACAGCACGCTGGGCAACCTCTTTCTGGCAGTCGGCAAATAATCCAAATGTGCTTTTTGCAGGCGAGTATTGCAGCCGTGATCTGGGAGAAACCTGGGAGGAAATGCAGGGATGTGCCGGTGTGATGGCGCTGAATTATTACCATAACCGTGAGTGCTACGGAGTGTTAAACGGGTGTATTGTGGTGTCCTATGATGATGGGAAAACGTGGTTGCCGTTTATAAAATGTAAAGCAAATGAAAGCGTCACAGGTTCGCCTCCAACAGTTTGGGATGTGGAATACGACGGTATCAACGATATTCTGTATTACGCGGTTGGACCTTGGACATCGGCGCACAATTTGGTGCGCGTGGAGAATAATCTTCATACGAATATCGGAAAAAATATTCTGGTGCAGGAAAAAGCCGGGGTTGCATCCTGGCAGCTGATTGCGCTTGATCCGCGCTATCCGGATATCCTTTATGTCGGCGGCTATACCGGGCGCGGCATGGGAACAGCTGCTGTTCAGCGTTCTTGTGACCGGGGAGAAAGCTTTCAGAATTTAAGCTCCATGGGGGACTCTACCTCCATTGTAAAGGATGGACCGTCTGCCGGTGTCGGTCCGCAGCAGATTGTGGTTGAACCGGATACCGGGTATCTGTGGAGCTGGGATGCCGGGCAGGGCTGGTGGAAATTTGCACCGCCCTATGACAATTAAAGAAAGAGGAATAAAAATGTTTGATTTAAGCTATCAGGAACAATTACAGAGATTAAAAGAGGATTATAATGCGTTGATCACGCAAAAAAATGAACCGGATGATACCTGGTATAACGGTGTTTTTGAGCGGTACAAAAATCCGGTTCTAACAAACCGGCATATTCCGCTTTCCTGGAGATATGATTTACATGAGGAAAGCAACCCTTATCTGATGGAGCGGATCGGAGTGAATGCAGTCTTTAATGCGGGTGCGATTTTCTTTGAGGGAAAATATGTGTTAGTGGCAAGGGTGGAGGGAGCAGACAGAAAGTCCTATTTTGCTGTTGCGCGCTCGGAAAACGGAATTGACAATTTCCGCTTTGATCCTGCCCCGATCCGGCTGCCGGTTTATGGCGAGGAGGATACCAACGTGTATGATATGCGCCTTGTGCAGCATGAGGATGGATGGATTTACGGATTTTTCTGCTCGGAGCGAAAAGATCGCACCACAGACGATCTGTCTGCTGCTATCGCTAAATGCGGTATCGTCCGGACACACAATCTGGTCGATTGGGAACGGCTGCCGGATTTGGAATCGGAATTTCAGCAGAGAAATGTTCTGCTGCATCCGGAGTTTGTGGACGGAAAATATTTGATTTATACCCGTCCGTCAGATGGATTTATTGATGTCGGAGGGGGCGGCGGTATTGGTGCTGCACTCATAGACGATATTACGCATGCGAAAGTCACAGAGGAAACTGTGATCGACCAAAGATTATATCATACGGTTAAGGAAACGAAAAACGGAGCAGGCGCAACACCGATTAAAACCAGGGACGGCTGGCTGCATATTGCTCACGGCGTCCGCAATACTGCGGCAGGACTTCGATATGTGCTTTATTGTTTTATGACAGCGCTGGATGATCCGAAAAAGGTGATCTACGCACCCGGCGGCTATTTCCTTGCACCGCAAAAGGGCGAAAGAGTCGGAGATGTTTCAAATGTAGTTTTTTGTAATGGCGCTATTGAGAAAGACGGAATCATCTATATTTACTACGCATCCTCTGATACGCGGCTTCATGTTGCGACAACCAGCATAGAACGTATGATTGATTATTGTAAAAGTACGCCCCGTGATGGATTGACTACCCATAAAAGCGTGGAAAAAATTTATAAGCTGATTCAAAGAAATCAAAATGCGAATTTTTAAAATTGTTTTATTTCTCTAAAAAAGACTGGTGTGGGTCTGCACCGGTCTTTTTTTTGCAATTCTGTTTTGTCTGAAAGTTTATTCTGATTGCTAAAGTGATACTTTTAAACGTTTTTGTTGTGTGAGACGATTTAAAAAAGCTGGATTTTTGACATTGCCGCTCAATTCTTATTATGCTATAATTGAGATAATAGGATATTTGTATGTGTTTTAAAAGGAGGGAATTTATGAAAAAGAAAGTATCTGTCTTGTTGTCAGCGGCGCTGTTAGTTTTGCAGCTGCCGCATGCAGCGGCAGGAGTTGAGCCGGAGAATCTGACCGATACAGAAATACCAAGGAAAAATGCAAATCTTGTTGATCCGACTGTGCAGGATGGCTTTACATATTTATGTATCAATAATAATTCAACGCTTTCCTATCAGATTAATGCGGCGGACGGAACAGTTTCCTGGTATGTTCCGGATACATATGAAAAATTTTTGCTGAACAAGAATCCGTCAGAATTTGGCTTTGAGGGATTTGAGTTAAGTCCGCCGCGGGATCAGGTGCATCCTTTTTCCTTTACCGCAGAAAGCGGAAAAACCTATGTAATTCAGGCGCGGTTAAGAAATAATTCTGAAAGCGGAATCATTCCGTATATCGGTGCGTCTATGAACAATTCCTGGTCATCGGGAACGGTGATCGGAACAAACGAATATCAGAAAACCGGAATGGCGCTGGATCGGGATGGATGGCAGGATTTTAAATGCAGCATCACGCTGCCGGAAAATTATGTGGAAAACACATCAAACGGTGTCTATGCAAACAGGGTGTATCTTGGACTGGGACAGGAAATGGAAAAGGGGACAGGCTTTCTGGTGGATGTATCCGGCAAGGATTCATTCTATTTTGCAGAGGAGCAGGCATATCAGCTTAATCTTCTGACAGATGGAAAAACACTTTATGAGGGTGGCGGCGAGCTTACGCTTACGGCAGAACTGAAAAATCAGATCGGTATTTCGGGAGGACTTTCTCAGGAGTTTGACTGGTATGCTCTAAAGGGTGACAGAAGCGGATTTGCAAGCGGAATTCAACTGACAGAAACAGACGGAAGCAAAACGGTTTGTGTGACCTGGAACGATACGCTTCCGGAGGGAGACTATCTGATTGCGGCAAGGGCGAAAAAATATGATATGGTTCGCACATTCCGGTTTACGATTGCAAAAGAAAGCCTGGAGGATGCAATTAATACGATTCCGGAAAATATCATTCCGGACACCTCCAAGGAAATGGGCGAAAAATATTTACAGTATAATGCCAGTCAGGTTTCAAGGACTTATCCGGTGGTGGATGGAAAGCAATGCTTGGAATTTTCTGCAAAGGATCAGAATCTTGCCTTTACTCCGGACACGGAATCCGGCTATTTTGGAGGATTTGCAATAAATACCCCAAGCAAACCGCTTGCTTTTCAGGCAGAAGCCGGAAAAACCTATGTAATTCGTGCCAACGTAAAAAAGGTGCCGGAACGCGGAGAAAGCCGTTTTGGCGCTGCAATGAATGATACCTGGAAAGTTTCGAACGTCATTAAAACAAACGAATATCCGGAGGGCATGCTCTTGACGGATGCCTGGCAGGATTTTTCTGCAACTCTGACTCTTCCGAAAAACTATAACTCGTCAGCAATGGGAAAATATGCAGATGAGGTTTATTTTGGATTGGCAACCGGAACGGTAAATGGTGGTTTTTATGTGGATATATCGGAAAAAGATTCCATCTATTTTGCAGAGGAGAAACCAGTTTTGGTACGTCTTTCGTGTGAAAAAAGGGATCAGCTTTCTGCCGGAGATGTGATTGAAATCCAGGCGACTGTATCCAATCAGATTGGAATCGGCGGAACACTTTCCCAGGAGCTTTCCTGGTACTGTCTGAACGATGACCATACGGAAACGGTGCAGGGAGTGGAAATTGTTCCGACGGAAAATGGTGCAGTGTTAAGGGTGAACCGGACGGACGGTCTTGATCAAGGACTGACTGTAGTGGCTGTTTCTAAACAATACGGCTTGGTTTCGGAAATCAGTCCGCTCAAAGCAGGGCATAAAAGATTCTATGTTTCACCGGATGGCGATGATGCCGCGGCAGGAACAAAAAACAATCCTCTTAAAACGCTTGCCGGCGCACGCGATCGGATTCGTGTATATCGCAGCCAGGACGACACCTCTGCGATTGAAGTGATTTTTTCTGAAGGTGTTTATCGTTTTTCGGAAACAGTCAGCTTTTCTGCGAAGGATTCCGGAACAGAGACTGCTCCGGTGATATATCGTGCGGCAGATGGGGAAAGAGTCGTTTTTTCCGGTGCAGTGGAATTGGATTTATCAAATGCAGAGTTGGTCAGCGATCCGGAGATTTTAGAAAGGCTTCCGGAATCAGCGCGCGGAAAAACGGTAGTGACAGCTATATCCGATTTCCCTTACCGGATTGATCAAAATGAACTTGCACCCACAGCGCAGCAGCTATGCGGATATTGGGAGTATCCGGAGCTTTATGCGGACGGAAAGGCGCAAACGCTTGCCCAATGGCCGAACGGAGAGGCAAATTATGCGACCTGGACTTATCAGTCCGATACGGCATTTGGTTATAGTGATCAGGCGCCGGATCGTTGGGTGAATGCGGCTGACTGGTGGGTTGGCGGCTATCTGATGTGGGATTATCAGTATATCCGTCTGCCTGGAAAGAGTGTGAATCCGGAGAACCGGACGATTCAGGTAGAAACAGACTCCATTTTTTATCCGAAAGAGGGACGGAAAGATCTGACGCATCGATGGAAGGCGTTTAACCTTTTAGAGGAGCTGGATGTGCCGGGAGAATGGTATCTGGACACAGACAGCATGAAGCTATACTATTATCCTCCGGAGGACGTTGGAAATTGCAGTTTTGAAATGTCAGCTTTAAAAAATTCCATGATTCGTATGCAAAATACCGATTACGTCACCTTTAGAGGAATCGAATTTACCAAAACGCGCGGAAATGGAATTGATTTGGTTGATGTTGAGCATGTTATGGTGCAGGATTGCGCCTTTACGGATATTGGGGTAAATGCGATTGATATGAGCGGCTCCAAGCAGGCAGAAACCGATCGGGATTACTGGCAAAGGCAAGATATTGACGCAGCATACAATTGTGAGATTTCTGATTGTACTTTTTACGAAATCGGCGGACATGCGGTAATTTTAGACGGCGGAAACGTCGATACACTAAGACCGGGCAGGAATGTTATAAAAAACAGCTTTTTTAGCCGATGTGCGCAAAAAATCAGGAATTATGACACGATTTTGATACATGGCTGCGGAAACGAGGTAACTCATAACAGTATTAGCCGGACACCGTTTCAGGCAATCCGTTTTTATGGAAATGATCATAAAATTTCCTATAATGAAATTTATCATGTGCGCCAGGAATCGGATGATACCGGAGCGATCTATTGCGGCAGAAACAGCGTCCAGCGCGGAACGGTGATTTCCTATAATTATTTGCACGACCTTTTAAGCACACAGGAGCTGAACTTTAAACATCTTCCGGCGATTTATCTGGATGACGGACAATGCGGAATCACCGCTGAGTATAACATCATTCAGAATGCGGAATTTGACATTTATACCAACGGAACAGATCATCTCTACCAAAAGAACATCATAGCGGATATGGCGCAGAAGCACTGGTATTTTAAAACGAGATTTCTTTCGAATGCTGCTGCGTGCAATTCGAATACCGAGCAAAGCAAATTTGCCGGATATATTGCCAATCCGGAGCTTTACTATCAGGCATATCCGAATCTGAAAACAATTGTGGAGAGCGACAGTCTGGCAGGAACCTATGCAGTCAGCTTATATGCGCTGAATCAAATCCGGAATAATCTATGTGTCCGAGCAGGTTCGAATGAGGTTGGCCCTTATGTGAAAAATATTAGCGGAAATCAGGAGCTTGATGCCTTTTATGACTTTGTTGATCCGGAGCATCTGGATTATCGCATAAAAAACAGCTCAGCATATGCTGATATGGGGGTATTAACAGAAGATTTTGATTTGGAACAGATTGGTGTGGTTAGCGATAATCGGCTGACGGAACAGCCGGTCAGACTGTTATCACCCGGAGCAGGGGAAAAAATTTCTGCAAATCAGTTCCATTTTACCTGGTATGAAACACCCGGCGCAACCACATATACCATTGAAGTGGCAAGGGACGCAGAGTTTTTGAATGTTGTTACCGAGCAGGAAGTGTTCTATGCCTATGCGGATTTAGAGCTGCCAAATCCGGATGGCAGTGAATATTTCTGGAGGGTAACGGCACATAATAAGTCCAGAGAATTTTCTTCTGACTGGCAAAGCGAAACGAGAAGCTTTCAAAACGGAGAAAAGCTTACAGCTGAGGCAGAGCTTTCGGAGGATGGAACGCTTAGTCTGACATTGACCAACCACTATTCCAAGGATGGGATGAAGGTCTGGAGTTATTTGGCGGAATATGACGGGAACGGTTCGCTTTTAGCGGCACAGTTGACGGTAAATTATTTATCATATCAGATACCGATGAATGTAACCGGCGTGAAACCGCGCCTGAAATATCCGGAGCAGGCAAAAACAGTTCTTTTGTATTGCTGGGATGAGGCACAAAAACCATATATCACACCAAAGCTTTTGCGTTCTGCTGTGTAAATTCTTTGTAAAGCATGGCTGAAATACTTTGACAGCCGGGAAAAAATATGCTATACTAAAGGTAAGCTATTCTTTCAGGTAAGGAGGCGCAGAGGATGAAATGTTTTTCAATCCAGGATGGTGTTAACGGACGGGATGATCTGGAAATCAAATATATTGAATATGGATGTGATGAGCCGGAGCATACGCACGGAGCAATTGAACTTTGCTATGTGGTATCCGGCAGCGGAGAGCATGTTTTAGACGGCCGAAGTATCCGGGCAGGGCGCGGAACGCTGATTCTTTTAGACTATCAGTGTGTGCATAGCATTCACATGTGGGAAAGTATTAAATACTATAATGTTTTGCTGCAGCCGTCGTTTTTTTCAGAGCAATACAAATCCGGCATGAGTCTGCAAGAGCTTTTAAAGGAGAGATATGGCTATACTATGACAGGCGGATGTCTTTTTGCAGATTTTCATGGCGGTGAGGAGTCGCAGAGAATTGAGGATATGCTGTTTTCTATGCTGGAGGAAAGCGTGCAGAGAAAAAAACGTTTTGAATCACTTATTGCCTGCCTTCTGGATGAGCTTGTAAATTTATTATTACGAAAGCTGGATGAGCAGACACAGCTGGAGGAGGATCCTCTCTTATCTGAGGCGATTGCATATATCAGCGAAAATTGTGCTGAGGCGCTTCGGCTGGAGGATGTTGCAAAACGCTTCAATTATGCACCGAAATATTTCAGCAGCAAATTAAAGGAATACAGCGGGCTGAGTTTTAAGCAGCTGCTGCTCCGGAAACGGTTGAGCAATGTGATTTTTAATTTGTGGAAAACAGATCAGTCCATTGACGAAATTATTCATATTTGCGGCTTTACAAACAAGACCTATTTTTATGAAACCTTTGAAAAGGTTTACGGCGTAAAACCTAAGTTTATCCGGGAGTATCGGAAGAACTACCAGAAATATCTGGAGCTGAAGCTTACCAATCAAAAAATGCTAAAGTGATACTTTTACGAAGAAACAAGCCTAAAAAGCAATGAAAAAAAGAGTTATTCTGATATTGTGCAACAATACCAATTATGATATGATTATTATAGTTGGTATTGTTTTTTTATACAATAGTTTAAAAGCGAGAGGATGAGTTATGACTATGAAGAAAAAGCGTGTGCTTGCAGCTGCCATCACAGTGTTTTCTCTGCTTGCGCAGAGCGCCGGAGCGGAAATCAGCAAAATTTCCTACGATGATCAAAACGGAGAGTGGCGTATTTTAGGAAGCTTCCCGAATGCGGGCAAAAGAAAAGCCGCACTCGAAATTTTGAAGCCCGGAAAAACTGTGAATGATCCGGATGCGTATGCTTATGCAGCAGAAATCCCCGTAAATGCCTATGGCGCATTTGATGCAAATTTCCATTTTAACGGAGAAAGCGGAGAATATCTGTTCCGTCTGGGCGCCGGCGGCAATATTTTTGAAAAAATGTATGTCTTTTTAAACCGGCAGGACGCACAGGATTATTTGCAGAGAGTGAATGCGGTGCAGTCGGCATCAGAGCTTCAGAGCCTGTTTGAGGAAAACTACGGAAAGCTGAAAAATATTTGTTCTCTTGAGGTTTTGCCGGAGCAAAAGGAAACAATCTATGGCTCAATTTATGAAAGCATTCCAAAGGGCGGGTTTAAAAGCTTTGAGGATTTTAAAAAGAGTGTTGCCGAGGTTGGACTTTTATATGAATTTTTAAACGAAACGCAAAATCCGGTTGAAAAACTGGAAAAGCTGTTTGATTATTTTAGCGAGGATACACTCCCGGCAGTGGATGCCTGGAAAAACACAGAACTGACAAGCGCTGCGCAGAAAAAGAAAATTGCCGGGGATTTACAGAAAAAAAAGCCATCCTCTCTTGCAGCCTTAGAGAATCAGTTTGCAGAGACAACCGTGCTGACGCTTTTGAATGAAGTACCGTCTAAGGGAAAAGAAATCACACTGCTTCAAACTGTACATAGTCTGATTGGTGCGGCTCGGTATGATGAGTTTGCAAAGCTTTCAGAGGCACAGAAAGTCCGCGTTTTGTCGAATATGTCATCTTCCGGTTATTCCAGTGTATCGGCATATGCAGCTGCCTTTGATCAGGCGGTTAAGGCTTATCAGAACGATTCACAGGGCGGAAAAAATCCGGGTTCATCCTCCGGCAAAGGATCGGGAGGAAGTTCAGGCTTTGTGGTTACAAAACCGACCGACCAGTCCGGAAATCAAAATCCCGGCACAAGCACAGACGAGAATATACCTTTCACAGATATGGACGCATTTTTGTGGGCAAACCCGGCAGTAGAAAAGCTTCGCCGGAGTAAGATTGTTTCCGGAAAAGGTGATGGACTGTTTGCTCCTGCCGATCTGGTAACCAGAGAGGAATTTACGGCAATGATTCTCCGGGCGCTCGGCATGGAGGATCAGACAGCGGCTTATGACGGTTTTTCAGATGTAAAACCGCAGGATTGGTTCTATCATTCCGTATCTGCTGCAAATGCACGCGGCATTATCAGCGGCATTTCGGAAACAGAATTTGGAGCAGGACTTTCGATCACGCGTCAGGATGCTGTATTAATCTGCAAGAATGCAGCGGAAAAGGCAGGCGCAGAGTTCGTCTTTAAGGAAGAAGCCTACCATAGCGCAGATTATGCAACAGACTGGAATGCGTTTGAGGATCTGGACACTGTTTCAGACTATGCAAGGGATGCAGTTTACGACATGCAGCGCGCCGGAATTGTCAGCGGAAAGACGGAAAAAGAATTCGTTCCGATGGATCATATGACAAGAGCTGAGGCAGCAGTTCTGATTGATAAGATGATGTCCTTTGTGGACGCATCGAAAACGCAGGAGGATGACCGTGACAGCGGTATGCTCGATATGCTGAACGTTCTTGGCATGTATGACGGAAAGAAAACAGGACTGGATCAGGAATTAACCCGGGAAGAAACAGCAGCGCTCTTATGCGGACTTTTGAAGCTTCCGAAAACCGGCACGTGTCCATACACCGACTGCACACAGGCAGATGAGGCTGCCATTGGCACGGTCAGTGCAAAGGGACTTCTTACAGGAGAGGGAGAGCTGTTTTCTCCCAATCATGTCATTTCCTATGAGGATGCTGTCAAAACAGCTGTGCTTGCATTAGGTGCAGGAAAAGCGGCGGAGCAGGGAAAAGGGTATTTAAGCATTGCCTCGGAAAAGGGCGCATTAAAGGGTGTTGAAAAAAGCTCTGGCGGTTCCATCACCAAGCGAAATTTTTTGAGAATGTATTATAATATTCTGAACGAAAAGGTATATACAGAAGAATTTGACGGCGAAAAGCATAACTATGATGAAAGCAAGGAACAAACACTTTTAAGCTATTATCATGATATTTATTACGAAAAGGACGGCAGCGTAACTGCAAATGCGCGTGCCGGCGTGATGGGTGAGGAGGCTGCCGGGGAGGGTAATCTCAAAATCGGAAATGTCGTTTTTGAAAATCCGAACCCGGATTATGACAGCTATATCGGCAGAAATGTGGAATATTATTATCGGGATACAGACGGCGGCTATGCGCTGGTATATCTGAATACAAAAAAGCGTACCGAAATTCTGACAATTAACTCTGATCAGATTGATGAATTTAAGGACATGACCTACTATTATTATCAAGATGACGGAGACAGCAAAACCACGCGCAAAAAGATTACCAATAAGGTGAATGTTGTGTATAACACAGAAACCCTGTTTGATTTCACCGATCAGGAATTGAATCCGAAATCCGGTACAGTCACCCTGGTGGATGCAGACGGAAACGGTGTGTACGACCAAAACGATACCGTTATTATTAACGCATATAAGAATATTGTTGTTGGCAGTGTGAATCAATCCAAAGAGATTATTTACGATAAATATACCACTGCAAATAACGACTACACCTTAGATCTTTCCAAAATTGAGGATTATGAAATTCATGATAAGCATGGAGATCAGTTCGGACTTCCAGAGCTTCGCGAGTGGGATGTTTTAGCGGCAATCATAAGTCCTAGCGGTGATTATGCAAAGCTGACCTTAGTGGATGAGGCATATGCAGGAACACTCCGCGGTAAGGATCTGTCTGAGCGTGAAATCACAGTGGATGACAGAACCTTTACTCTTGCAGGAGACTGGCGCGGAGATGAGAACAGCTTTAAAAACGGCGACCGGATCACAGTTTACTGGGATCTGTTCGGACAGGTGGCTGCTATCCGAGAGGGAATCGCATCAAATGTCGAAACAGGAAGCTCACAAACGGCTTCAGGTATTTCAGAACGGCTTGCAATCTTAACAAGGCATGGTTTTGATGAGGAGGATTCCGAGAGAACCTATATTAAATCCTATTGGACAGATGAAAAATTTACATATAATCTTCTTGCAGAAAAGGTAAAGGTAAACGGTGAACGTAAAACAAAATACGAGCTGGATCAGATTCTGGATGAGCAGATGGGAAAAGCAGTTCTCTTAAAGATGAATGAAAATCAGGAAATCACCGAAATTATTACAGCGGCACTCCCGGGTCAGGATAAGGGGCGCGGACTCTGGCTGATCACCTATCCGAATGAGGAGGTTCTCTATAAGGGCGGCGCAGCAAAGAGCTTCGGAAACCGTTTTGTTGCCGGCAATGCTGTTTACACAATTCCGGAGGCGCAGGCAGATTACGGAGATGTGAGCCTGTTTGGCTATAATAATGCAACCTTTACAAACGATCAAAGATATTTGATTGACGCATATACCACAACATGGCAGAATGTAAAGGCAGACGCTGTAGTTTATAAAGCGAAAAAGAGTGATACCGGATCATTTGATACAACGGATGTCTTTGTTGTCAGCAGAATCACAGAAACGCTGAATGAGGATGATGAGCCGATTCGTCTGTTGGATGGCTACAACTATTCGATTGCAAATGATTCCGTTTCTGCAAAGAGCTTTGAGTTAGATGACGATGCAATGGTGGTGGATATTAACGGAAACCGCAAAAAAGACTTCACAATTGACGATCTTGCAGCAGGCGACGTGATCCGCTATGGCTTAAGCGGCAGTAAGCTAACGACAGCAATGCTTTCCTTTGATAACAGCGAAAACTGGGTAACCGAAAATGCAAGCATTTCGGCATACACCTATGCAGGATACGCATACTCCATTGATGAGAGCGGAACGTTTCTCACTATGTCAGAGGGAAAACATCCGTCGCAATTGGATATTTCCTCCTATGAAAATGGCGGTCAATATCTAAAGAGCTTCAATATCCGGAAATCGGCATTGATTACAATTGTGGATCAAAGCGGAAAGAAAACGGAATTAAGGGGCGGATCTGCGGAGGAGATTGAAACCTATGTCCGCTCCGGTAATGGCTGCTCCAGAGTGGTGGTATGCTGTGACTGGCAGTCCTATGTTGTCGGCGTGATTGTATATGTCGACTAAGTATGAACCAAAGGAGTAAGCGCTCCTTCAGGTATAGAAAGCGTATAGAAAGGAATGGGATAACCATGAAAAAGTTTTTGGCAAACCTAACGGCACTGACGATTGCGGCAGCAGCGCTGCCCGCCGCTGTCGGCGCTCAAACCACCTCCGCCCTGGGGACGGATAAGCAAAATTGGATTGTCGGCACATCCGGCACACTCACCGGAGCTGGTCTCACTTCAAGCGCCCCGGACGTTGTGACGGTGAATGCGGATGGCAGCTTTGAGGCAAAGTCTGCCGGCAACGCGGTGATCACGGATGGAAACGGCGAAAGCATCACCCTGCATGTCTATGACAAAGCGCCGGAGGATGTTGTGCAGAATGTTT
>CAKSJF010000051.1 GCA_934462945.1 uncultured Clostridia bacterium
TAAGTGCAAATTTTCAGAAAATTGGTTGACAGCAACCTGTATGTTTGTCGAAATACTTTAAATTTGCACAAACTATAAGACTCCCTTGAGCAAAGGGAGCCTTTGGTAAGTGCAAATTTTCAGAAAATTGGTTGACAGCAACCTGTATGTTTGTCGAAATATTTTAAACTTGCACAAACTATAAGGCTCCCTTGAGCAAAGGGAGCCTTTGGTAAGTGCAAAATTTTTAAGTGATTGGTTGACATCAAACTATATTTTTGTCGAAATACTTCTAATCTGCGCAACCTATAGGGCTCCCTTGAGCAAAGGGAGCTGTCACGCAGTGACTGAGGGATTGTCCCCCTTTCAAAGATTCTTATTGTTTGAAAATTGGCAATTGACAAGCGGTCAAAAAAGAGGTATAATAATCATAGGAAATTTTAAGGAATATGATGAGGTGATACTATGGCAAGGACGACGCGGCAGGTTAGCAAGACGGGGGTTTATCATGTTTTGCTGCGCGGGGACGCATTATTTCAAAAGGATGAGGACAAGCAGTATTTTGAGGGGTTACTGTCAGAGTACTTTCAGACGGACGCAATTTTAGGGTATCTTTTGCAGGAGAACCGAATCCATATTGTGATCCATTCGGACGATTTATCAAAGGAGATCAAGCCGCTTTGTACCGCGTATGCGCGTTACTACAACCGCTGCTACAGCGTGGAGGGAAAGCTTTTCTGCGACCGCTTTAAAAGCGAACCGCTGGAGGATGAGGAATCAGTTTCACGAACGCTTGCGTACATAAACCGTTTTGGCGCAAAGAAGAAAAAGAAAAATGAGATCCGCCGTCTGGCAATGGACGATTATGAGAGAATGTCGGAGCAGGAGCTTTCCGAAACTGTTTACTGGCTTTGCGGAATTATGCCGGGCAAGGAATGCAGCAAGGAGGAGCAGGCGAAAATCTGGGAAAGTGTCCGGGAATCCGGACGGCTCCGGAGCGGTTTATTACGTCCGATTTTAGGAGAAGAAAAAAAGACTGCCCAAAAACCGAAAAAAGCGCCAAAGGCTAAAAAATCCGCTGCTCCAAAGGCAGAAAAAAAGGCGGTAAAAACATCAAAGCCGGAAAAGGCTGAGGAAACACCGGCAGTTGCGGAAATACCGCAAAAAGAGGAAAAGCCGGAAACACCGAAGAAAAAGAAGAAAGAGCTTAGCGTCTGGCTTTTGTAGGAAAGGACTGGGTAAATGAAAAAGGGTATCGTCGGACAGCTTTTCGGTATGTTCTGGACAAAGCTGGTCGTCACAATTTTTGAAATGCTGATCGGATTTTCTGCGGTGGCGGGATTGCAAAATCATCCGGTTGCAGCAACGATCATTTCTATGATATTTTTGCTGTTTGAGTTTTCGCAGCTATATTCCGCGGCATTTGAGGCGGCGGAGTTTGATAAACGACCGTACACCAAAAACAAGAGTGTGCCATGGAAAGGAATTTATCTTCCGGCTGTCATTCTCCTGTTTACGCTGATTCTCTATGTGCTTTACCGGATCGCATGGATTTACGGCGGAGGAGCTGACGGCTTGCAGAATTTAAAAAGCGTGGCGATGAATGTGCCGTTTGTACTTTGGACGATTGTTTACGATCCGTTTTTAAAGCTGAATCTGGGGCAGGCAAGCGCGGCAGGCATGGCAGTATTATTCCTTTTGCCGGTTGTCGCATCCGGATTGGGATATTATGCAGGATATCGGGATTTTTCGGTGACCGAAAAGTTTATGCCGTTTATCTACGACAAGAAGAAAAAGAAAAAGTAGAAAATCAAAAATATGGAAGGGGATGTAAAAAAGAGTGCAGAATGCATCAAACGCGCCCGACGGCGTACTGGCGTACTCCGAGCGGCGCGTTTGATGCATAGTTCAAGCGCTAAGAGACTATGCTTTGACCGCAAACTCTTAGCGCTTGAACGGTCTGTGCCTTTTTTACATTCCCTCTTTTTGTTCATAATTTGTTTTAAATTTTTACACACGGAAGAAAACAAAGCGCGCTATAATAAAATACGAAAATAAACAGTGGAGGTATCAGGGATGAAAGCAAGAGCAAGGCTGAAACAATTCAAAAAACCATCCAAAAAGGTAATGGCTCTGATCGTTGCTGCGGCGGTGCTTTTAACCGGCGGCATTGTGATCGCAAAAAAAAGAAGTGCAAAGAAAGCGTCAAGTGATCAGGCGGTTAGTTTAGACACGGTTGACCGCGGAAATATTGACGTGATTATCAGCGGCAGTGCGGCGGTAGAACCAAAGGAACGCTATGAGATCATTTCCATGGTCAGCGGTGATATTATTTCCTCGCCTTATGAGGAGGGCGACCATGTGGAAAAGGGTGATCTTCTGTATCAGTTCGACACCGATTCCATCGATTTAAGCATGCAGAAACAGCAGCTTTCCATGCAGCAAAGCGCACTGAATTACGACCAGGCGCAGCGGCAGTCGGAGGATTTAAATATCACAGCGCCATGCAGCGGAGTGCTTTCCGGCATCACTGCGAAAAAGGGCGAAGAAGTTCAGCAGGGACAGGAAATTGCCCAGGTATCCAACAGCGTAGTTCTGCGCGTGGTTCTGCCGTTTAACGAAAGTCAGATTTCTTCGATCTATACCGGAGCAACGGCAAGAATTACAAGCTCTGCCAATATGGGCGGTGTAAACGGAAAGGTTGTAGACAAGGCAACCGTTGCCACACCGCAAAGCGACGGATCAAAGCTTTACGACGTGACCGTTGAATTTACCAATCCGGGCGCATTTGTTGAGGGACAGGTGGTCGGCGGTGAAATCAACGGCATGATCAGTCCGGGGTCGGGAAAAATTCAGTATTCCGAAAACGGCAGCGCAAAGAGCAATGCCACCGGAACAATCGAAAAAATTTATTACGGAAACGGCGACTATGTCAAGCGCGGTCAAACCATTATGACCATTTCGAGCGACACCGTTTCAGATAATATCAAAAATAGTTCCATTTCCTATGAAAATGCAAAGCTTTCCATGGAGGAGGCGCAAAAGCAGCTGGAGGATTACAGTATCACAGCGCCGATTTCCGGCACGGTCATCACGAAAAACTCCAAAGCCGGAGACACCATTGATAAAACCAATTCCACCCAGGTTCTGATGGTGGTTGCCGATATTTCCACTTTAAAATTCAGCTTGCAGATTGACGAGTTAGACGTGAGCAAGGTGGAAGTTGGGCAGGAGGTTGAAATCACAAGCGACGCACTTCCGAATGAAACGTTCTGGGGACAGATTTCCAATGTTTCGGTTGAGGGTACTGCTACAAACGGTGTTACTACATATACTGCCGAGGTTCTGATTCCGGAACCGGGAAACTTGCGTCCGAGCATGAACGTGGACGCAAGCGTGATTGTGGAATCGGCAGAAAATGTTCTGCGTGTTCCGGCATCAGATGTCACCACCATTATGGGTGATTCCTATGTCTATGTGCCGGAGGATTCCGAGCTTGGCAAGAAAGCAAAGCAGGACGAAAAGACGAATGGAAAGAATCAGAAAAATGAAAAACCGTCCGCTACACCGGATACAACCGGCGAAAAGCCGGACGGCGCACCGGATATGAATGGTGAAAAACCTGTCGGAGCACCGGATTTAAGCGATGCGACACCGCCGGATACGACCAATGATCAAGCGAAAAACGCACCGTCCGGCGCACCCGGCGGCGCAACACCGCCTGCTCCGGAGGGGTTTGTCTCGGTGAAAGTCACAGTGGGGATTTCCAGTGATGATTATACTGAAATTGTCAGCGGTTTAAGCGAAGGCGACGAGGTATACAGCCAGACGGTGACCAGCGACAGCAGTGATAACTTTATGATGCCCGGCGGCGGTATGGGCGGCGCACCCGGTGGAATGGGCGGCGGCGCACCCGGCGGAGGCGGCATGGGCGGAGGTCCCGGCGGTGGCGGCGGTCCGAGAGGTTGATGCAGTATGATTAAGCTTGAAAATATCACAAAGGTCTATAAAATGGGCGAGAACGAGGTGCATGCCTTAGACGGCGTCTCCTTAGAGATCGCGGCACATGAATTTGTCGCGATCATCGGTCCGTCCGGATCGGGAAAATCCACGCTCATGAATATGATCGGCTGTCTGGATGTTCCCACCAGCGGACGTTATTGGATTGACGGGGTAGAGGGCAGCAAAATGAAGGATAATCAGCTTGCCGATCTGCGCAATCAAAAGCTTGGTTTTATCTTTCAGCAGTATAACCTTTTAAATAAGCTTTCTGCCCTGGAAAATGTGGAGTTGCCGCTAATTTACCGCGGACTTCCGGCACAGGAGCGCGAAAAGCTTGCAAAGGAAGCGCTAAGACGGGTTGGCTTAGAGGATAAAATGTATCATAAACCGAATGAACTGTCCGGCGGTCAGCAGCAGAGAGTTTCGATTGCGCGTGCGCTTTCCAGCCATCCGGCGCTGATTTTGGCAGACGAACCCACAGGCGCACTGGATTCCAAATCCGGTGTCGAGATCATGCAGATGTTAAGGGATTTGCATGAGGAGGGGAACACCATTATTATCATCACCCACGATTTAAATATTGCAAAGCAGGCAGAGCGGATTGTCACCATCAAGGACGGGAAAATTGTCAGCGATGTGGATAACCGGAACGACCGTGCAGATGTACATAATGTGAAAGCGTCGGATCTCGGGGATAATGAGGATGGCAAGGCGGCTGATTTAGACGCGGATCTGCATGGAGGTGAGAGCGCATGAATTTTTCAAAATTTTCGCAGTCGGTCAAGATGTCGGTTGCCAGTATTTTAGGAAATAAGGGGCGCTCGGCTCTGACCATGCTGGGTATTATTATTGGCGTTGCCTCGGTCATTCTTTTAACCGGAATCGGCGGCGGTGCGACAAAATCCATCACCGATTCTCTTGCAGAAATGGGAACAAAGCTGATCACGGTGAGTATTAACACCCGGAACAGCTCCCGGTCGGTGAAGCAGGCGGATATTGAGGAATTTGTTTCGGAAAATCCGGAGCTTTTCAGCGAGTATTCGCCCTATGTTTCCGGTATGGCGCAGGTGAAAAGCGGTTCGGATAATTTTCAGACTTCCCTGGACGGAATCGATTCCAATTACAGTTCGGTGCAGAACGTAGAGGTGACAAACGGACGTTTTTTCACCGATTCGGATATTGAACGGCGGTCGAATGTGGCAATTGTCGGAACGTATATCCAGGCAGAGTTATTCGGCGGCATGAACCCGGTGGGTGAGACAATTAAGTTAAACGGAACGAAGTTTACTATTGTCGGTGTGTATAAGGAAACGGACGATTCCACTGAAAGTTCCGGAGATAATAAGGTTTCGATTCCTTACACCACGGCAATGCGGTTTTTAAAGAATAAAACAATCTCCACCTACTATATGCTTGCAGCGTCGGAGGATTGTGTCGATCGGGCGGTGGAGACGGCAGACGCTTTTATTGCAAAAAAGCTTGGAACGGATGAGGGTTACCGGGTATCCAGTATTTCGGAAATGCTTGACACCTTAAACGAAATGACCGGAACGCTGACGGCAATGCTTGCCGGCATTGCGGCAATCTCCCTGGTGGTTGGCGGAATCGGCATTATGAATATTATGACGGTTTCTGTCAGTGAGCGAACGCGCGAAATTGGTATCCGAAAGGCAATCGGCGCACGGACAACAGATATTTTAACCCAGTTTCTGATTGAATCTATTATCCTGAGCGCCATGGGCGGCGTGATTGGTATTATCGTGGGTTTAGGTGCAGGTGTTTTAGCCGGAAAGGCTTTGGGAATGGATTTTGTAACGCAGACGAATATGGTCTTTCTGTCCTTTGGCTTTTCCATCTTTATCGGCGTGTTCTTTGGAATTATGCCGGCAAGAAAGGCGGCACGACTGCACCCGATTGATGCTCTGCGTTCAGAATAAAGAAAGGATGGAACTTTATGACAGGAAAAAGAATCAAAGCGCTTTTTGCCGCAGCGGCAATTGCCGCCGGAATCCTGCCGGGTGCGGCAGCGTCGGCAGAATATAGCGACGTTTATGCATATGATTATTATTACACATCGGTCAACCGTCTCCAGGATTTTGGGATTATCAGCGGCTATGAGGACGGCACGTTCCACGGAGAACAGCCGATCACAAGAGCCGAGTTTGCAAAGGTGATTGTCTGCGCCATGGATGCGGAGGCAGAGGCGAAAACCTTTGGGGTTGCGTCCAAATTTTATGACGTACCCCAGGGAAACTGGGCAGTTCCGTATATTGCCTATGCAGCGTCGAGCGGAATTGTGTCCGGCTATCCGAACGGCTCGTTCGGACCTTATAACACAATCACCTGTGCAGAGGCGCTGACGGTTTTAGGAAAGCTTTTGGGATATGACGAAAGTACAATCGGCGCATACTGGCCGAATAATTACATGGATTTGGCAGATAACTTAGGACTGACCGAGGGCCTGTATCTCTATGCAAATCTTCCCCTAAACCGTGCGGACGCGTCTGTGTTAGTTGACCGCGCACTCTTTACCAAAATCAGCAAAACCGCTGATCCGGAGGGAAAGAAGATTCTTTTAGAGAAGCTTGGTTATACGGTTTTAGAGGATGCTTTAGTGCTTGCAACCGGAAAAGAGGACGAATCTCTGTTTTCGGATGAGGTCAAGCTGAATAATAACAGCGTTTACACCAGCACCGTCCAAAGCGGTATTGCGGCAGGCGATCTTTTAAAATATGCCGCGGTTAATTCCGACGGGGATTTGGTTGCAGTCAAGCATTATGGCGAAAATGGCGCAAATGATATGAAAAACGGCTATACGGTGCTGAAAGATTGCTACATTATCGCAACGGCGCAGGAGGATCGGACTCTGACTTCTTCCCAGATCAGAACTTCGCAGGGTGTTTTCACAGTTTCGGATAATTCGGTCTTAAATAAGGTCGGAGAGGTCGGAACGGTGGTTTTAGACAAGGATAAAAAGGTATTAAGCGCAAGCACGGTTGAGGCAAAGGAAAAGGAATATATCATTTCAGAGGTGGATAACAGCACGATCAAATATATTTCCGATAACACGATTGAGACGATGAATCTTTCGGAGGATTTTCCAATATATGTGGATTTCGGTGAAAAGAAAACGCTTTCGGCATGCCGCAAGGATTTTGTTGCCGGAAGTGAGCTTGATTTTTACAGCCGGGACGGCGAGAATTGGGAGTATGCAGTCTTAGACACCAATTCCGGCTACAGCGTTTTGAACGAGTGCTTTATCATTGCCTCGAAAAATGAGGACGCCACCCTGTCGGCAAGCCAGGTAAGAACATCGAGCGGAACGTATACTGTCATGGACACGGGGCTTTTATCCTCTGCCGGAAAAATCGGTACGGCGGTGATTAACAGCCAGAATAAAATTGAACAGTTTGCGCCGATTGATATGGTTTCGATGAGTGCGGTGATCAGCAAGGTCAACGGCAACCAGATTGAATACCAGCTAAGCGACGGCACAAAGGGAAGCTATCGGTTTGATAATACCTTTGCGGTTTATTCAGATTATGTGAAAACAAGCTACCTCTCCGCAGCGCAGAATATGAATGTCGGAACAGACATCACATTCTACGGAGATTCCAAGGGTGCTTGGAGCTTTGCGGTCATCGACAGCGGAGCAGACATTACACCGGTATTAGCATCGAAAAATTATTCCTCCTCCGATACCAGTATGGAGGGTATTGCAATCAAACAGGACGGCTTAATTGTCTACCGGGACGGCAGTGCGGCAAAGCTTTCGGATATTAAGAAAAATGATGTAGTTTATTACAACACCAAGGTCAACACCATGGATGTTTACACCAAAAAGGTGACCGGTATCTATTATGACGCATTGCCGAGCAAAGCGTATGTGACTTCGGTTACTGTCGGCGGCAAAACCTATCAGATCGGCGAAACCACTGCAACCTCTAAATTGGACGCATCCAGCGGCAGCTTTAACATCGGCGACAAGGTAACGCTCCTGTTAGGAAAAAATGACGAGGTTGTCTTTGCAGTTGAACTGACGGATTTTGACGAATTTGATTATGGTGTGCTGATAGAGGGCGGAAAGAAAACCGCCGAGAGCGGCAAGAACGAGGGTTCTACCGAGATCTATGCAAAGCTTTACATGCCGGACGGCGAAACCTACGAATACACGGCGGACAAAGACTATTCCTCCTATAAAGGAAAACTGGTTCATGTAACCTACCAGGATGGAAAGGTGAAACTGAGTCTGGTTAGCGGTACACCGACTTATGGAAAACTGGATGTCACAAACAGAACCTTAGGCGGAAAGAGCGTTTTAAAAGATGTTAAGATCATTCAGAGACTGAGTGATGAGGACGCGTCCACAGTCGAGCTGGAAACGCTTGATTTTGACACATTGGATGTTACCGAACTGCCGCTTGCAAATGTGTTAGCGTCGGTATCGGCAAATAACTTTGGAGATGTCGGAATCCTGTATGTGACAGGACTTTCCAGCAGCTATTCCTACGGCTTACTGACAAAATCGACCACCGCAGAACCGTATTCTTATACGATCTTCTCGGATTCGTCCTCCACAAGCTATTCTGCGGATGCAAACTATAAGCTCCAGGGAGTGGCAGGCGGAACACCGGTTGCGTTCCGGGTTTCGGGCGGAAAAATCACCTCCATGAGAAATCTGTACACGCTTGCATCCTCGTCGAGTGTGCAGGCGGTGGAAACCGGCAGAATCATGTTAGGCGGTACGATCTATAAGCTTTCGGATTTTGCGGAGATTATTGATATTACCGATTCGACCAATTACCGCACCATTTCTATGGATGAGCTGATGTCGATGAAGCATGCGTCTGTTTCGGTTTATTCCGATCAGCGGTTAGCAGACGGAGGAATCGGAAAGCTTCTGACGGTTTATTCAAAATAAATTAAAAAAAAGGCTTGCAATTTGTCATAGAATGTGCTATAATATAAAAAAATGAATATTGGGGAGCTTTTAGAAAGGCTGAGAGGGAATTGTACATTCCGACCCATGAACCTGATACGGATAATGCCGGCGTAGGAAATATGAAAATATTTGTGCATATGATCGGAGAAGTCCAGAAGGGCTTCCCCGATTTTTTTAAGGAGTGGTAATATGACAAACACAAAAAAACTGACGACCTGTGCCATGATGGTGGCATTATCAACGGTACTTGCCTTTATTTCCAAGGTAATTCCGGCGCCATGGCTGCAGGGCGGCTCAATCACAATTGCAAGCATGGTGCCGATCATTTTGGTATCCATTCTGATTGACACGAAATGGGGACTGCTTTCCGGATTTGTGTATTCGCTGATTCAGATGCTTTCCGGCTTTTATCCGCCCCCGACGCAGACCTTTATTAATTTTGCATTAGTTGTTTTACTCGACTATGTGTTCGCCTTTACTGTGTTAGGCTTTGCCGGTGCGTTTTACCGCATGATGGGCAAGAAGCTTTGGGCAATCCCGGTTTCCGGTGTAATTGTAACGGCGCTGCGCTATGTTTGCCATATTTTCTCCGGTATTCTGATCTGGGGCGTTTATGCCGATGAGGGACAAACCGTCCTTGCCTATGCAGTCGGCTATAACGGCGGCTATATGATTCCGGAAATTATCATCACCGGAATTGTTCTGGCAGCGCTTGCTCCGAAGCTTCAGAAGCTTTGCGCATAAATTATGACATCATCTTATACTTGTACGAATTTCCCGGCATCTGTTTCCCCCGAAATGCCGGGGGATTTTTTTAGTTTTTTGCGGATTTCCATTGACAAATACACGGATTTTTTGCTATAATAAAAAGGATGTCAGAAATGATGGTATTGTATGGAAAGAGATGTGAGCAATGTATAAAATTGTTAAGAAAAGAGAATTGAATCCAACTGTTACCCTGATGGAGATTGACGCACCGAAGATTGCAAAAAAGGCAGAGCCGGGGCAGTTTATCATTCTGCGTACAGATGAGGACGGCGAGCGGATTCCGCTGACGGTGGCAGATTTTGACCGGGAGGCAGGAACGGTGACGATTATTTTCCAGATCGTCGGCGCAACCACCGAACGATTAAATCAGAAAAAAGAGGGAGAGTATATCTCCGATTTTGCAGGACCTTTGGGAACTCCGTCACATACGGAGGGACTTTCTAAGGTTGCGGTAATCGGCGGCGGCGTTGGCTGTGCCATTGCCTATCCGATTGCAAAAAAGCTGCACCAGGAGGGCGCATGCGTTCATACTGTGGTAGGATTCCGGAATAAGGATTTAGTCATTTTAGAGGATGAATTTCAAAAGGTGAGCGATAAGCTTTGTATGATGACGGACGATGGCAGCTACGGTCAGAAAGGCTTAGTGACGAATGCGTTAAAGGAACTGATTGAAAGCGGAGAACAGTATGATGAAGTAATTGCGATCGGTCCTTTGATTATGATGAAATTTGTCTGTGCGCTGACCAAGGAATACGGGATCAAAACGATTGTCAGCATGAATCCGATTATGATTGACGGCACAGGAATGTGCGGCGGCTGCCGGCTGACAGTTGGCGGAAAAACAAAATTTGCCTGCGTAGACGGTCCGGATTTTGACGGTCATGAGGTGGATTTTGACGAGGCAATGGAACGCGGAACGATGTACCGGGAATTTGAGCGTGCAGAGCATGAGCATGTCTGTAACCTGTTTCGGAAGGAGGTTTTATAATCATGCCGAATATGTCTTTAACAAAAAATGAAATGCCGACCCAAGCGCCGGACGTCAGAAATAAAAACTTCTCCGAGGTTGCTATGGGGTATACCAGGGAACAGGCAATTGACGAGGCAAACCGTTGCTTAAATTGTAAGCATAAGCCGTGTGTGGGCGGATGTCCGGTTTCGATCGATATTCCGGCATTTATCGCAAAAATCCGGGAAGAGGACTTTGAGGGTGCTTATCAGATTTTAACAAAATCCTCCTCACTTCCGGCAGTCTGCGGCAGAGTTTGTCCGCAGGAGACGCAGTGCGAGCAGAAATGCGTGCGCGGTATTAAGGGCGAACCGGTCGCAATCGGACGGTTGGAGCGGTTTGTTGCCGATTATCATAACGAGCATTGCAAGGACGCGCCGAAAAAGCCGGAGCAAAACGGACACCGTGTGGCAGTGGTTGGTTCCGGTCCGTCCGGACTGACCTGTGCTGGGGATCTGGCGAAAAAAGGCTACGATGTAACCGTATTTGAGGCGCTGCATTTAGCCGGCGGTGTACTGGTTTACGGAATCCCGGAATTTCGTCTGCCGAAAAAAATTGTGCAAAAGGAAATCGACACTCTAAAGGCATTGGGTGTAAAAGTAGAAACCAACATGGTGATCGGAAGGGTAGAGTCGGTGGATGAGCTTTTTGAGGAAGGCTTTGAGGCTGTCTTTATCGGTTCTGGCGCAGGCTTGCCGCGGTTTATGAATATTCCGGGCGAAAACTCAAAGGGGGTTTATTCTGCAAACGAATTTTTAACGCGTGTCAATCTGATGAAGGCTTATCAGGAGGGCGCGCATACACCGATTATGCATGCAAAGCGCGTGGCAGTGGTTGGCGGCGGAAATGTTGCAATGGATGCAGCACGCTGTGCGCTCCGCCTGGGCGCAGAGGAGGTTTCGATTGTTTACCGCCGTTCTGCTGAAGAACTTCCGGCAAGAGCAGAGGAAGTGGAGCATGCAAAGGAAGAGGGAATTATTTTCCGTCTTTTAACGAATCCGACCAGAATTTTATCGGATGAGCATAAATTTGTAAACGGTATGGAATGTGTAGAAATGGAGCTGGGCGAGCCGGATGAATCGGGCAGACGCCGCCCGGTGGTAAAGGAGGGCTCGGAATTTGTATTGGATGTGGATTGTGTGATTATGGCAATCGGCACATCTCCGAATCCGCTGATCAAGTCCACCACAAAGGGGTTGGAAACCCAAAAATGGGGCGGTATCATCACCAACGGGGAAACCGGTGCAACCTCCCGTCCGGGCGTTTATGCCGGCGGCGACGCAGTGACCGGTGCGGCAACGGTCATCTTGGCAATGGGCGCAGGAAAAACAGCCGCTGCAGCAATTGACGAATATTTAAAAGATTAACAAAAATTCATGTTTTCTGTTTTGAAAAAACGGAAAAACAAACAATTTTCTAAAAATTTCAAATTGGGTATTGACAGATCAGATATCCTGTGCTATACTAAGCACATAGTAGCAAGGGCGCTGCGGATTGAAAAAATCCGCGGCGCTTTTTTACATTCTGAAGCATTCCGCTTCAAACCGGAAAAGGTCGCTCCTTTTCTAAAAACAGTCTAAGGATCCAGGACAAAAAAAACACGGTTTGCTCTGTGCTTTGCAGGGGGCAGAAAAGAGGAGGTAATTTGTATGACAAGCGCAATTGCAGATTTTGTCACAAGTAACATTTTTGGAGTATGGTTTTTAATCGGAGCAGCACTGGTTTTCTGGATGCAGGCAGGCTTTGCTATGGTAGAGACAGGTTTCACCAGAGCGAAGAATGCCGGTAATATCATTATGAAAAACCTGATGGATTTTTGTATCGGCACAGTGGTTTTCATTCTGATTGGTTTTAGTCTTTTCCTGGGAGAGGATGTAGTTGGTCTGATCGGAAAGCCGGGATTTGATATCTTCACTTCCTATGAGAATTTCAACTGGTCAAATTTTGTGTTTAACTTAGTGTTCTGTGCTACGGCGGCAACAATTGTTTCGGGTGCAATGGCAGAGAGAACAAAGTTCTTGTCCTACTGTATTTATTCCGGTGTCATTTCTGCCTTGATCTATCCGATTGAAGCACACTGGATCTGGGGCGGCGGCTGGCTTGTTCAGCTTGGTTTCCACGATTTTGCAGGTTCTTGTGCAATCCATATGGTTGGCGGTATCTCAGCCTTGATCGGTGCAAAAATCTTAGGTCCGCGTATTGGTAAGTTCACGAAGGACAAAAACGGAAAAATTATTAAAGTAAACGCTTTTCCGGGTCATAACCTGACAATTGGCGCTTTGGGTGTGTTCATTCTTTGGTTTGGTTGGTACGGATTTAACGGTGCAGCGGCAACCAGTATTGATCAGCTTGGTTCTATCTTTGTTACAACTACCATTGCCCCGGCAGTTGCGACTGTTTCCTGTATGATCTTTACCTGGATTAAATACGGAAAGCCGGATGTGTCGATGTGTTTGAACGCATCCTTGGCAGGCTTGGTTGCTGTGACAGCCGGCTGTGATGTAACAGACGCGTTTGGTTCATTAGTGATTGGCGCTGTTGCCGGTGTGTTAGTGGTATTCGGCGTATGGCTTTTGGACTATAAATTACATATTGACGACCCGGTTGGCGCGGTGGCAGTACACTGTTTAAACGGTATCTGGGGTACGATTGCAGTTGGTCTTTTTGCAACACCGAGCGCACCGTCCTCTGAATTTTGCGGATTGTTCTATGGCGGCGGATTCCATCTCTTAGGTTTGCAGCTTTTGGGTATCTTAACGGTTGGCGCATGGACAGCGATCACTATTACAATCACATTCTATGTCATTAAAGCAACGGTTGGTCTGAGAGCTTCTGCGGAGGAAGAAATTACAGGTCTGGATGCAACAGAGCACGGTTTGCCGAGCGCTTATGCAGACTTTATGCCGGCAATTGACGGTTACGGTCAGGAAACGGAAGACATTCCGCTGGGTGATACCTCTGTGGATGAGGCTGTTCCGGTTGTCTTAAAGAGTGAATCGAAAAATGTGGCAGTTGGCAGTGATGTTAAGATGACAAAGATTGAAATTGTCATGAAACAGGATAAGTTTGAAAAGTTAAAATCAGCAATGATGCAAATTGGTATCACAGGTATGACAGTAACCCACGTTCTCGGCTGTGGTACGCAAAAAGGAAAGCCGGAGTATTACCGTGGTGTTATCAGCGAAGCAACACTTCTCCCGAAGGTACAGGTTGAAATTGTTGTCTGCAAAGTTCCGGTCAAAACGGTCATTGAGACGGCAAAGAAGGTGTTATACACCGGTCATATCGGAGACGGCAAGATCTTTGTATATGATGTTGAAAATGTCATCAAGGTCAGAACCGGCGAAGAAGGGTATGACGCTTTACAGGATGTAGAGTAAGTTTAGAAAACGCAAGTCCGAATGATGGGACTTGCGTTTTCTGTATTATGCTCAGCCAGTTGGACAATTCTTATATTGTTTTTTAAAATCATCTTGACTTTTAGAAAACGAGCTGATACAATGAGCATATCATAATATTTCAGGAGGGTTTTTTATGAGAGTCACCTATGATTTACATGCTCATACTTTATTATCCGGATGTGCGGACAAAACGGCAACCATTCCGAATTATGTAAAATCTGCAAAAAGACTGGGACTTGAAACGGTCGGCATTGCAGATCACATGTGGGATACCAGGCATATTCCCGGTGCGCCGGAATGGCACGGAACACTGGAGGACTGCCGGAAAAGCCTGGAAACCCTGCGGCAAACCGATCTGGAGGGAGTGCGCTTTCTCTTTGGCGGCGAGGTGGAATACTGCAAGGGAGTGGGTGCGGCAATTTCGCCGGAGGAGGCGCAGAAGCTTGATTTTGTGTTAGCGCCGAATTCGCATATGAATATCACCATAGGAGACGGATATGTAAATTCATTTCAGTTTTATGCCGATTACATGCTCCAGGCAGCTATGGATATCTGCAATGCTCCGGCGGCAGAATGGATCACAGCCATTCCGCATCCGTTTTCCCCGGTTTGCTGCCCGTATCAGTCGGATTTTATTGTCAATAAGATTACGGATGAGCAGTTTTTGGAGGTTTTCTCTGCCATGCGTGAAAAAAACATTGCGGCAGAGTTAAATGGCAGTGAATTTTTCAATAAGCCGGATACAGAAATTAAAAATGGCTTTATGTTCCGCATTCTGACGCTGGCAAAAAAGGCAGGCTGTAAATTTACCTTCGGTTCGGATTCGCACTCTGACGAACGGAGGGAGCAGGATGGGATTGTTGCCTGCGGAAAGGTGGCAGAGCTGCTTGGCTTGACGGATGAAGATATTTTAATGATTTAAAAGAAGTTGTTCCGAATCAAAAGGGAATGTGAGCGGTTGTTTTTAATCTCTGTTTTTCGGAAAAACAATTGTTGACCGAAAAGTTGCGACGTGTTTGATGAAAGTTTTATGTCAATTTTCTTTGAAAAACTTGATAAAAACGAAAATCTGTGTTATAATATACATGAAACTTAAATCATATTTGTCGTAAGTGTGAGGTGAAATTATGATCAAAAGAAATTTTTATCTGAATCAGATGACACGAAATATGTGGAACGGAGAAATAAAGGTAATCACCGGCATCAGAAGGTGCGGCAAATCGGTTCTTTTGTTCGATTTATTTTATGATTATTTGATAGAGAATGGAACGCCGAAAGAGAATATCATAAAAATAGAGCTTGATCAGCGAAAATTTTATAAATTCAGAAATCCGATAACCTTATGTGAATATATAGAGTCGGTTGTTACAGAAAAAGAGAACGAGAAATTTTATCTGTTTATTGACGAGGTTCAGTTTACGCAAAAGATTGTTGATAAAGAAAACGGGGATATTGAGGTTACAATTTATGATATGCTGAATGAACTTAAAGCATATAAAAATCTTGATGTTTATGTTACAGGTAGCAACTCAAAGATGCTTTCTTCGGATATTGCAACAGAATTTCGCGGGAGAGCAGCGCAAATACGTATTTCTCCATTATCATTCGAGGAGTTTTATGCGTATAAGGGCGGAGATGAGAAGAAGGCGCTTGATGAATATATGCTGTACGGCGGCTTGCCGCGTGTAACCCAAATTGAAGATGAAAACGATAAAAAGAATTATCTTACCTCGCTTTACGGAGAGTTATATATCAAAGATATTGTTGAACGAAAAGGCATTGAAAGAGAAGATATATTGGAAGATATCTTGGATTTTCTTGCTTCTCAGATAGGCTCGCTCACCAATCCGACCAATATAGCAAACGCAATATCGTCCATGAAAGGTGAAAAGATCAATCAGTCTTTGACGTCAAATTATATAAAACATGCGATTGATTCATTTTTGATAAGCAGGGCAAGACGATATGATATCAAGGGGAAATCGTATTTTAATTACCCAAACAAGTATTACTATACAGACATCGGTTTGCGTAATGCAAGATTAAATTACAGGCAATTTGATGCCGGACATATTATGGAAAACATGATCTATAACGATTTAATCAGACGGGGGTATTCGGTTGATGTGGGTGTTGTAGTTGACCGCAAAAAAGGGGAGAACACTCAAAAAGAAGTAGATTTTGTAGTGAATGAAAATGATAAAAAGCTTTATATTCAGTCTTCGGTAAGAATTGAAAATGAGGCAAAGGAAACAGCAGAACTGCGATCTTTAATGCTGATAGGCGATTTCTTTAAGAAAATCATAGTTCGCATGGATATACCGCACAGTTTCTATGATGAGAATGGTATATACCATTGCAATCTGATTGAGTTTCTTCTTGGAAAGGTAGAATTATTTTAATTCAATATAGAAAACAAAGAGAGGGTGAATCGGTGAAGCTATTATTTAAACAAAGACTGTTTTCCTGGTTTGATAGCTATGATATTTATGATGAGAACGGGAACACGCTATATGTTGTAAAAGGGCAGTTGTCGTGGGGGCATTGTCTGAAAATTTTTGACTCAGCGGACAATGAGATTGGAATGGTAAAACAGAGAGTATTAACATTTCTGCCGAAATTTGAACTGTATCAAAAAGGTCAATATGTAGGATGTATTTATAAGGAGCTTTCTTTTTTAAAGCCGAAATATCATATTGATTACAATGGCTGGAATGTGCAGGGAAATTTTTTTGAATGGGATTATGATATTCTGAATCAATCAGGAATGCAGATTGCACAGGTTTCAAAAGAGCTTTTCAGGCTGACAGATACCTATGTAATTGATGTTGAAAATCCGGGAGATGCACTTTGTGCATTGATGCTTGTTCTGGC
>CAKSJF010000052.1 GCA_934462945.1 uncultured Clostridia bacterium
CATTTCCTCTTTTGTAACACCGTTTACGCGATCTAATGAAACCGCAAGCGTCTGCTCCGTATCCTGATAGCGCAGGGTCAGCTGATAGCCGGTGCGTGCCTTTTTGTCATATCCAAAGCTGATTCCCCAGGCGGTTGTATTTTGTTTCAAAAAATCCATCGCACGGATTGCCGTATAGGAAATTTTAAGAGATAAACGAAAAGCGCTCACACAGGGCATCAAAAAAAACTGCCTTGCATGCGCGCGTTTCAAATGAAATTTAGAAGCTTTCACACACCCATCCCAGCCAGAATATTTATGTACCTTTTCCGGCTGTATCGAATAGGGCTGCCTGTCCTTCGTGTATGTTGAAAAATTTTGCTGAAATAGAATCATAATTCTGCCTCCCTAAGCTCAATGTTCTTTTTAAAAACATTATATACTCCAGGCAATACTTTTGCAATGATTCTTTATGCTGAAAAATTGATTAATTCTGCTGTTTTCGGAATTGATATGGGGTAGTTCCAAACTGCTTTTTAAACTGACGGATAAAATGCTCCGTATAATTCCATCCGCACTGCTCTGCCACCTCACGAACCGAATAGCCACTGTACCAAAGCAGCGACCGCGCTAATTTCATCCGTGCAGAAATCACGTCATTCCGAAAAGAAACCCCAAATAATTCTGTATATAGATGCTGAAAGCGCGAAACACTCAGAAACATATTTGCTGCAGTTTCTTCCACATTCCATTCCCATTCCGGATGTGCCTGAATGTTTTTGTGCAGCGCGGTAAAATTCAGATACCGGGTATCATCCATCCGACTATGACCATCCAGCTCCGACAGCTCAGAAAGCTTTAAAAAGAAATACCGTCCCAAAGCCGACAGCGGAGAAAATGTTTCTCCTCCGCTTTCGTTCTCCTTTTTCATCATCTGAAGTAACTTTCGGATTTCTTCCTCATAATAAAGCCTGGTCACCTTTTCCTGCGGCAAACGCTCCAATATGCGTTCCTCCTCCTGGTTTTCGCAGACAAAGTGGAAATATTCATGATCAAAAGCCTCGCCTTTCGGATAATATTCCGTATGCTTTCCAATTCGGAATATGCAATAACTCCCCGGCTCTGCTAAAACATAGCCGCCATCCTGGAAAACATAAGTCTCTGAACGGAAAAGCACAAATAAATTCCAATCCTCTAACCCATTCGGACGGCAGCAATGAAATCCTTTTCCAAACACACTTTGCGGAAATAAGTTTTCGATCAGCATATCCAATTCCCCCTTTTTCAATACTGTTTTATAGCATTTTCTCCGTCTGTTCCAGCATAAATATGTCCTTCTCCTCCGGCATCACGCAGATTGCACCATAGGATGCGGTCACAAGGGATGCGGCGGTGCTGGCATAGCGAAGAAGGTCATAGCATTTTTGCTCATCCATTTCCGAAAAGTTCAGATCATACTCTAAAAGCTTTGAAAGCGCCGCTCCACAGAACGTGTCCCCTGCACCGGTTGTATCTACAGTTTTAACCGAATGGAAGCAGGGATGGTGTAAAACAAGCTGTTCCTTTACCAGGTATGCTCCATCCTTGCCGCAGGTAGCAAACAGAATTTTTGGATGATATTCTGCAAACAGCAGCTCCGCACCCTTTTTTACATCCGATTCACCATACAAAAATTCCAGCTCATAGTCCGATATTTTGATGATATCCGCATAAGAAAGCGCCAGGCGGATTGCCGATCTTGCCTTCTCCTCGCTCTCCCAGAGCGGCATGCGGAGATTCGGATCAACCGAAATCAGAACACCGTTCTTTTTTGCCGTCTCTAATGCTTTGACCGTCGCTTGGCGGCAGGAGGGATGTGTGAGAGAAAGTGTTCCGCAGTGAAAAATTTTTGAACGCCGGATCAGATTTTCATCCACCTCGCTCTCCTCTAACATCACATCCGCACTATTGTTTCTGGAAAAAGCAAAGCTCCGGTTTCCATCCGAATCCAGCGTTACAAAAGCAAGCGTTGTAAAAAACTGATCTGACATAGAAAGTCCGTCCGTCCGGATTCCTGCATCCTGAAGTGTTTTCTTTAAAAGCTGCCCGAACGTGTCCGATCCGACCTTGCCGATAAATGCTGTTTTCTTTCCCAGCTTTGACAGCGCCGCAAGCACATTTGCCGGCGCACCTCCCGGATTTGCCTCAAAGGTCAAATTTCCGCGCTCCGATTTCTGCCGCGGTGTAAAGTCAATTAAAAGCTCCCCTAAAGCCGTTACATCTATCATTTTAATTCCTCCAAATCTTTTCTTATAATTGTATGATAAAACACTCCTCCTGTCAAGTTTTTTTATACAAATATCGGGAATTTTAAAAAAACTATTCCCAAAACGGATTTTTTATAGTATAATGATAATATGATAACAGAAAGGGTGCATGAGAATGAGGATTGAAAAGGTGGAATTTAATAAAATCCGGGTAACATTATTCTCGGAGGATTTCAGCGCTATGAACCTGAGCCAGGAGCATCTGCATTCCGATTCTCCGGAGCTGCATTCCTTTCTGCTGCAAGTGATGCAGAAGGTGCAGCGCGAAACCGGTTTTAACCCTTATAACGGTCAGGTTGTGGTGGAGGCGACACCGTTTTCGCAAGGATTGGTGCTGATGGTCAGCAAAATTCCGCAAAAGACAGCGAAAAAGCCGCAGCCCTCCCCCCGCCGTGTGACTGCAAGAAAAAAAGCGCCTGCCCTGCACACGCTCATCTGCCGTTTTCAAACATTAGAGGATCTTTCCTCTGTCATTCGGCTTTTGGATGATTATGTGACCTGCGGCGCGGTCTATTGGTATCGCGAGGAATACTATCTGGTTTTAAAAACAAACCGCGTTCCGACTGTTCTGCACGAATTTGCTACCGTTTTTCCGGATTTCGGGTTCTTTGCCGAGCGTCTTGCAGAGCACGGAAAGCTGATTGCAGAACAGGAAAATGTTTTAAAACTTCGTGACTTTTAGAAAGGATCGGATATGATTTTCTGGGATCAGTACCAGCTTCAATTTGAAAGCATTGGACTTTTTCGTGCCGAGCAGGAATGGAAGCACCCAGCGCGCACCATCGACACCTATGAAATCATTTTTATGCTGGAGGGATGCGCACACCTGGAGGAGGACGGGATTCCCTACGAGCTTTATCCGGAGAATGTTCTGCTCTTAGAGCCTCAAAAAATGCACCGCGGAACACAGTTTTCGCATGAACCAGTCTCTTTTTACTGGCTGCATTTTAAAACAAACGCTCCCATTTCCCCCAAAAAGCTTTCCCTTTCAAACGGCTATGAAATCAAAAGCTTTTTAAAGGCGCTTCTGCACAAAGTAAACACCCCCGGCTATACTGTCGAGGAAAAAGACGCCCTGTCCCTCCTGATTTTAAAGGAGCTTTGTTTTCATGCAGAAAATCAGACGCAGGAATCGGACGCGTTTTTTCATCAGCTGACCGAGTATATCCGGATTAACCTATCCGAACCGCTCAGTGTGAAATCGCTTGCTCTGCATTTCGGATATAACAAAACCTATTTAAGCCGCCGCTTTAAGCAATTCTGCGGTATCGGTCTGAAAGAATATCTGTTCCGCGAAAAAATGAACCGCGCAAAGGATCTGCTCCTGCATTCCTCTTATTCTGTGAAAGAAATCGCAGGTAGGTGCGGCTATTCTGAAGAAAATCTCTTTCTAAAATTCTTTTCCTACCACGAAAAAATCAGTCCGACCGAATTTCGGAATCTGTATTGCCACACGCATATGAACAATAAATAGCGTAGATGACAAAAAAGCACAGACCGTTCAAACATCCCCCTGAAGTACACCATCAGTCATGCTTGAAGCGTTCTGCGCTTTTTCTCTTGTCCTCAAAAAACCAGATTTTCCAAGCCGGATACATCATGAATCACGTAAAGTGCATCCGGTTCTAACAACTGTTTTTCTTCCTCGCTCAGAGCGACTGCAACGGCATCAATTCCGCCGTTTTTTGCAAAATTCAGATCATTCTGTGTATCGCCCACCATGAGCAGCTCCTCTTTGGAAAAACCATAGTCCTGGCAAATCTTTTCGATATAATATGGGTCAGGCTTTGGCGGATGAATGCCGTCATAGGTATAGATTTCTTCAAACTGCTCTGTAATTCCTAATGCATTCAGACAGCAAAGGGTGGTCGGGAGATCGTCCGAGGTGACGACAAACAACTGATACCCTTTTTCCCGCAGCCGCAAAAGCACACCCTCTACATCCTTGCAGGGAGGCACGATTTTTCCATGCGCCGATCCGGCATGAAATGCATCCACAATCAACTGCTCCTCTGCCTGGATACCGTATTTAGAAAGCACGCGGTTGACTGTGTCAACCGTTTCATGGAATGTTCCGTAGCACAAAATGCCGCGGATTCCCTGATTCACTCCCAACTCCTCAAGGATTTCCGTTTTTAATTCCGGATTGGCAGCTACCGCAGAAAGCACCGTTTCAATCGCATATTCTGCCACCGGAAACCAAAAGTCACGGTAGAGAACCAGCGTTCCATCCTTATCAAAAAGAATCGCCTTTTTCATGTTATTCCGTCTCCTTTTTGGGAAAGGTGAGGGTGATTTTTGTACCCTCTCCCACCTTGCTCTCAAGCGAGATTTCCGCATGATGGTACATTACTCCGTGCTTTACAATTGCAAGACCTAAGCCTGTTCCGCCCTCTTTTTTCGATCTGCTTTTATCCACCCGGTAAAACCGCTCAAATACACGCTCCTGCTGCGATGCAGGGATGCCGATTCCGGTATCACTTACAGAAATCCAGGCATGCTTTTGATCCTCGCCGGTTTCCACCGTGACCGAACCGTTTTCCTTGTTATACTTAATCGCATTATCACACAGATTATCAATCATTTCGTCTAAAATTCTCGGAACACCGTATACCCACGCGTCTGTTCCGATAACATTCAGGGTGACCTGTTTCTTTTTTGCACTCTCTGAAAGCCTTGCGGTAATTTTCTTTGCAAGTGTTTGCAGGCTGACCGGCTCGGATGGCTCTGACACCTGATTGTCTTCTAATTCGGACATATGGATAATGTCATTGACTAAGGTGATCAGCCGCTGCGCCTCTGCATAAATTGTGTTAGAAAAATTAATTGCGTCCTGCTCCGGGACAGTTCCGGTTCTCATCAGCTCGGCAAAGCCGGAAATGGAGGTCAGCGGTGTTTTCAGCTCGTGCGAAACATTTGCGGTAAATTCGCGCCGGATGGTTTCTCTCTTAACACTCTCTGTTATATCGATAATTACAATCACCGCACCAATCACCTGCTTCTTTTCAAAAACCGGATTGGCAATCAGCTGATAGGTGCAATCCTCATAATGCATCATGGTTTCTGCATGCTTTCCCTCTAATACCTCTCCAACCGCTGTCCGGAAATGCTCGGTACGGTTCAGCGTCAGCACATTTCCTTCCTGTGCTGTCGTATCCAAAAGCTTCAGCGCCGCTGTGTTGCAGGATAAGAGCTGAGCATTTTTATCAATGGTGAGGAATCCCTCGCGCATATTTTCCGTAATCAGAGAAAATTCTTTCTGCTTCTTTTTCGCTTCCTCCAGCTGACTCCGGATGGTTCTCTGCTGACTGATAATTTTGTGCAAAAACGGAGCAAGCTCATCATAAACCCAGCATTCCTCCGGATAATCCAGATTCATTTCATTGATCGGCTTTAAAACGCTTTGCCCCACGCGATAGGAAAGATAAGCAGAAAGCGCCAGGGCAAGCAAAAGAATATATACAAGCGGCTGCAACAGCCCTAATACAATGGTGACCACTGTATACTGCTTGGTTGATACACGCAAAACATTTCCGTCCGGAAGTTTTTTTGCATAATAAACTGTCTTTTCAATGCAGGTTTTGGAATACCGCGTTCCGGTTCCGCTGCCCGTTTTTATAGCCTGCTGAAACTCTGTACGGTCAGAATGATTTTCCATTTCCTTTGCATCTGCCGCAGTATCGTCGAGGACTGTTCCGTCCGGCGCAATCAGGGTGACGCGCTGGTTACGGTTTGAAAATTCCGAAAAGAATTTCTCCTCGTCAATCTCCACTGCATAGGAAATATATTCTGCCTCGCTTTCCAGTTCCTTTTCCAGCTGATGCTCAAACACACCGAACAAAACACCCAGAATCAGAACAAAGCAAGCTAAAAGCGACAACACCGATGCCAAAAAGGATGATCGGAAAATTTTCTTTGTCATTTATTCCACCTCAATTTTATATCCGATATTTTTTACCGTCTGAATCAGCGCACCGGCATCTCCCAGCTTTACGCGCAGCTTACGGATATGTACGTCTAATGTGCGTGATTCTTCATAAAATTCTCCCCACACCCGGTTTAAGAGTGTGTTTCTTGTGACCACATTTCCATTCGCCTCCAAAAGCGTTAAAAGGAGCGAATATTCCTTATAGGAAAGCGGAATATCCGCTCCGTTTACCCGGATCACATGCTTTCCCGGATTCACATAAAGCGCACCAATCCGGTATTCCGGATTTTTCATACCGCCGGCACGCCGTAAAAGCGCCCGCACGCGCGAGATTAGCTCCGTCATACCAAACGGCTTTGCCAAATAATCATCTGCTCCTGCATCTAAACCGGTCACCTTATCAAATTCACTTCCCTTTGCGGTCAGCATCATAATGGGAAGTCCGGCTGTTGCTCCGCCCTTTCTCAGACGCGAGAGGATGGAAAGTCCGTCCTCCTCCGGCAGCATAATATCCAGCAGTACCAAATCCGGAATCTGTATTTCAAGCGCTTTCCAGAACTCACGCGGACAGGAAAAATCCCGTACCTCATACCCCTCTCTGGAAAGCGCATAGCTTACTAATTTACGGATGTTATCATCATCCTCTACAAAGTAAATCATAAAAACCCCCAAAAGTTTTTCTTTTCTAATGCCATTATAGCATATCCAGGGAAAACTTTCAAGGCTTTATTGCTTCATAGCTTCCTGTAATTGAATAAATTACCCACTGTGCAATATTTTCTGCATGATCCCCGATTCTCTCAAAATACTTGGCAATCATTAAGAGATCAATTAATGCCTCCGCATCCTCCACACCGCTCTGCACGCTGGAAATCAGCTCGGTTTTCACCTTTTGAAACAAATCGTCCACACCGTCATCACGCTTGATAACGTCATATGCAAGCGAAACATCATTCCGCACAAAGGACTCCACACTTCCGGTTACCATTGCAATCGTTGCTCTTGCCATGTCTGCAATATGCACCTTGCCGCCGATTTCGCTTTGCGTTACAAACGGAACAATCTCGGTGATGTCCGATGCCTGATCCCCAATTCGCTCCATATCTGAAATCATTTTGAGCGCTGAGGAAATCACCCGAAGATCTCTTGCCACCGGCTGCTGCTGCAAAAGCATCCGCATGCAAAGGTTTTCAATATCGCGTTCTTTCTGGTCGATCTGCCGATCTGTTTCAAAAATTTCATCCCGGAGCGTCTCGTCATGATCAATCAGGTATTTTGCCGCCTTGGAAATTGCTTCCTCGCAAAGCGCACCCATCGTAATTAATTCTGCATTCAGCCGGGAAAGCTGCTGCTCAAACCGATTTCTCATTATCCAAACCTCCCTGTGATATAGTCTTCTGTTCTCTGATCTTTGGGCGTGCTGAACATTTTTTCTGTTTCGTCAAATTCAATCACTTCACCCAACAGGAAAAACGCTGTCCGGTCGGCAATCCGCACCGCCTGCTGCATGTTGTGTGTCACCATAACAATTGTGTACTTTTCCTTTAACTCTAATGCTAAATCCTCAATTTTTGAGGTTGAGATCGGATCAAGCGCCGAGGTTGGCTCATCCATTAAAAGTACCTCCGGCTCAACCGCTAAAGCGCGTGCAATACAAAGCCGCTGCTGTTGACCGCCGCTTAGAGAAAGCGCACTCTTTTTTAAGCGATCCCGGCACTCCTCCCAGATCGCCGCCTGTTTCAGCGACCGTTCCACAATTTCATCCAGCTGTACTCTGGAGCGGATACCGTGGATTCTCGGTCCATAGGCAATATTATCGTAAATACTCATCGGAAACGGATTTGGCTTCTGAAACACCATTCCAACCCTTTTCCGAAGTACTGTTACATCAATGTCGTGGTAAATGTCAATATCGCCCAGTGTAATTTTTCCCTCAATTCTGCATCCCTCCACCAAATCATTCATGCGGTTTAAGGATTTTAAAAATGTGGATTTACCGCATCCGGACGGACCGATCAGGGCGGTGATCTCCTGCTTGGGAATCACCATATTGACATCCTTCAGCGCGTGATGCTCTCCGTACCAAAGGTTCATGTGTTCGGTTTTAATCATTTCCATCATTTTTATAACCATTCCTTTCCGTGTTGTAAGGTACAACACTTAAGTCTGCAAAAAAAACGCTCAGAGTGCTACTTTGCAGCGAGTGGTGCTGTACGCGGGTACCGCCCCGAGCAAAAAGTGGTGCTATGGGCGATTTTATTCAGACTTTTTCCTCCCCTCTTAAATGCCTTGCTGTAATCTTTGCTGCTGTGTTTAAAATCAAGGTTAACACTAAAAGTATCGCCGCAATTGCAAAAGCAATGTCAAATTCTCCGCGCTCCTTTGCATACATATAGAGCGCAACTGTCAGTGTTGAGCCTGCCTGATTCGGTTTGGGTGCATTTAAGAATCCAATCATTTCGTTTGCCATGCCTGCGGTGAAAAGCAGCGCTGCACTCTCGCCGACAATCCGTCCAACCGACAGGATACATCCGGTTACAATTCCGTCAATGGAGGACGGCAGAACCACCGTCCGGATCATATGCCATTTTCCGCTTCCTAAGCCCAGAGCGCCCTCCCGGTAGCTCTGCGGAACGGTTTTTAAGCTTTCCTGTACCGTCCGGATGATGGTGGGGAGCGTCATAATTGCAAGCGTCATTGCGCCGGCTACAAGGCTCGTACCCAGGGAAAAGAACTGTACAAACACCAGCATTCCAACCAGACCGTAAATAATAGACGGAATCCCGGCAAGGGTTTCGGTTGCAAGCTCAATTGCCCGGACAAGCTTTTGATTCTTTGCGTATTCATTCAGATAGACTGCCGCCCCGATTCCGATCGGCAAAACGACAATCAGTGTCATAAATACGATATATAGTGTATTTAACAAATTCGGCAAAATACCGGTTGTTTCATTGACTAAGCTTGGCTTGGTCGTCAGAAATGTCAGCGTGATATAGGGGATACCGCGAATCAGGATATATCCGATCAGAAAAACCAGGAGCGCCAGAATCAGTCCGGCAGCAAAATACATCAGCGCCTTTCTGATTCCGTCTGCGATTTTTCGCTTTATCGAAATTTTCATATGCTTACTCCTCCTTTTTCCGGACAGCAAGGTTCAATGCTGTATTCATCAGCAGTATAAAGAGAAACAGCACCAATGCAATGGAGAAAAGCGCCTTTCTCTGTAAGCCGGAGGAATAGGACATTTCGGATGCAACGGCTGTGGTCAGAAAACGGACGCTCCCAAAAAGCTTTGGCATATTCGGTGCGTTTCCGGAAACCATCATCACTGCCATTGCCTCGCCGATTGCTCTGCCGATTCCTAATACCACCGATGCTAAAATTCCGCTTCGTGCCGCCGGGACAACAATTTTAAAGGTTGTCTCTGTTTTGGTTGCACCCAACGCAAGTGAGCCTTCTTCATATTCCTTTGGAACGGCTTTGATTGCTGTGGAAGAAACGCTGATCACGGAGGGCAGGATCATAACGGAAAGCACAATCACTGCCGAGAACAGGTTTGCACCGTCCGGCAGTCCGAAAGCCTTTCGCACTGACGGAACAATCAGAATCATGCCCACCAATCCGTAAACCACAGACGGAATCCCTGCTAAGAGCTCCACCGCTGTTCCAACCATCGACCCAATCCGCTTTGGCGCTGTCTTTGCCAGATAGATGGCGCAGAAAAGTCCGATCGGAACGCCAATCAGAATTGCCCCAAGCGTTCCGAGTACAGAGCTTGCTAAAAAGGGGAAGATTCCATAGAGCGGACTTTCCGCTGTCGGTTTCCATACTGTTCCGAACAGGAATTTGAAAAACCCAATTTCCCGGATTGCGGGCAAACCGGAAACCAACAGGAATCCGGTAATGACCACAACGAAAAGCAGGGCAGCCAATCCAAAGGCGCAAAACAGAATGTTCATGATTTTTTCAAGCAAATTCTTTCTTTTCATAAAAATCTACCTTATCTGACAACAGGAACTGCTCCTGCTTTTTCAATCAGGCTGTCTGCCTCTGCGCTGGTAGCGAAGTCAAAGAACTTTTGTGCAGCGTCGCTCAGCTTTTCGCCTGTTTTGGTTACTAATACGAAGTCTCTCTGAATTTTGTAGCTGCCATCCTGGATTGTCTCCTTCGACGGTGTTACACCCTCAACGCTCAGAACCTTAATGCTGTCTTTTACCGATGCCAGGGATGCATAGCCGATTGCATTCGGATTTCCTGCCACTGTTTGAATCACATCTCCGGTGGAGGTTAATTCCTGACTGTACTGGCATTTGTCTTTTGTTCCGGTGATAGACTCAAAGCCGTCTCTTGTGCCGGAGGCTGCCTCTCTGCCGATCAGTACAACCGGCTGATCGCCGCCGCCAACCTCGCTCCAGTTTGTGATTTCACCTGTGTAAAGCTTTCCGATCGTCTCTACCGATAAATCTGAAACCGGGTTTTCCGGATTGACAATCACAGCAATTCCGTCAATTGCGACTACTGTTTGTGTTAAGGTTGCTTTTTCGTCATCCTTTAAATCACGGCTGGAAAGTCCGATGTCGCATCTTCCCTCTGAAACCGCGGAAATACCTGCACCCGATCCGGTCGGATTGTATGTAACCTTTACATTCGGGTTTGAGGTCATGTAGCTTTCGCTTAAATATCCGATTACTTTTTCCATGGAGGTAGAACCGTCAGTTGAAACGGTTGCACTCTCATTTTGTGCCGGTGCGTCTGTACTTTGGCTCACCGTCGAATCTGTTCCTCCGCATCCTGCAAGCATACCTGCTGCAACCAGGGCGGATAATAAAGCTGTTAATGTTTTCTTTTTCATAATTATAATCTCCTTTTCTCTTTTTACAACATTATCTTACCACACCCTATGTTAATTCCAAAAGATCTTCTAAGTTAATTCTATGTAAACAAAAAAATCCCGTTTTCTGATCGTTCAGAAAACGGGAAATATGCTTTACTTAGTTTTTCGGTCTTAAGAAAGACGGAACATTGACATTGTCAATTCCAGGCTTTGTGGTTCTTGGGAAGAAGCCGCCCTCCTCGTTATGGCTCGTTCCAAAGGACGGAGTCTTGTCAAGACCCGGAGCTGCTGCCGGACGTCCGAATGCCGGAGCTTCTTTGCCGCCGCGCTTAGAGTTAACATCCAATCCGGTTGCAACCAGGGTTACCTTAATTTCATCTTTCATGCTCTCGTCAACAGCTGTACCGACAATAATGGTTGCATCCTGGGAAACCATTTCACGGATAATACCGGAAACCTCGCCCATATCCACCAGAGAGAACTCTGTTCCGCCGGTGATGTTAAGCAATACATTTTGTGCGCCGCTGATACTGGTTTCGAGCAACGGGCTTTCGATTGCTGCACGAACAGCATCCTGTGCCGCATTTTCGCCCTTACCAACGCCGATGCCCATATGAGCCACACCGGAATCACGCATAATGGTACATACATCTGCAAAGTCACAGCTGATGATACCGTTCTGGGCAATTACTTCAATAATACCCTCAACGCCCTGACGCAGAACCTCGTCTGCCAGCTTAAAGGAATCGTTAATGTTAATTTTCTTGTCTGCGGTCTTTAACAGCAGATCGTTCGGAATGGTAACGATCGAGTCTACATGCTGACTCAGATTTTCAATTCCGGCTTCTGCATTCCGCATTCTCTGCGGTCCTTCAAAGAAGAACGGCTTTGTAACAACGGCAACTGTCAGAATGCCCATTTCCTTTGCAATCTGCGCGATTACCGGGGCTGCACCTGTACCTGTTCCGCCGCCCATGCCGGCTGTGACAAATACCATTTCTGTATTCTTTAAAGCTTCCTTAATTTCGTTTTCTGTTTCCTCTGCTGCCTTTTTTCCGATCTCCGGCTTTGCTCCGGCGCCAAGACCTGCGGTCAAACGAACACCGATCTGAATTGCTGTCGGTGCTTTTACTGTTTTCAGCTGTTGCAGATCTGTATTCACAGCAATAAATTCTGCTTTGCTGACACCTGCCTCGATCATCCGGTCGACCGCGTTATTTCCGCCGCCTCCGACTCCGATGACTTTAATTCTTGCGCCGTCTGTCGGCTGAGTGGATTCCATTTCCATTTCTATGTTACTCATTGGTGTGTCCTCCTTAAACTTCTACTCATTTTATTGTACTATGTTTTTTCAATTTATTCAATAGTTATTGAAGAATTTTTCTGTTTTTTTTTATTTTTCCTAATTTTTTTGTCTATTTTATGACGTTATGCCCAAATTTTCAGACTTGGACGGGCGGTAAATCGCCTTTCCGGTTGTGCTAAGATCCAAAGTACCACGGGAATTTTTATTTAAACGGTTTGAATTGACCGAGCTTTTAAAAACGCCCATCTTCTTTTCCAGATCCACTGCACTGCCGCATACTGCGTCCAGCCGATCCTCATAATTAAATGTGATGTTCCCCAAATCCGCCACAGAAAGCTCACGCACACCGGCTAAAATATCAATTTTTTTCATCTGGCGCAGGCATTCCATCGCCGCATCCAGCTGTTCAGACGGCTCTGATAAGACCGGCGTTCCTGCCGTTACTCCGGCAACTGCAATCCCGGTTACAACCGGAATCTCCTGCGGTTGTTCCGCGGTTACTTCCAGCACCTTTCCTGTCTCGTCAATCAAAGCGAATCCATCTGTGCAGGCAATCCCTGCTACCGGCTCTCCCTCTGTGACTGTAATTTTTAACCCCGGATGCAGATAAATCCGTTCAATCGAAACATCCCGTACATAGGGAATTTTTAAAAATTCCTTTTTCAGCTTAGAAAGCTTTGTCCGGAATAAATTGTTTCCCTCTGTCTCCGCCGTCACCTGTGAAAGCTCTTCTGTGCTTAAGCGGACATTCCCCTCAAAGAAAATGGTTCTGATTTTAAAGATCGGCGTGCAGAAAAGAATCACACACAAGAGAATCAGAAAAAGAGTTGAGAAAAAAACAGTTCTTCGGATTTTCATTGCACGAATCCGCTTTTGCTGACGCTTTGTGTGCCGCAGCTGAAAGCCTGCGTCCAATTCCTGCTGTGCCATTTTACTCATTCCTTTCTTCTGATATTTGCACCGCATGCCTGAAGCACCTTTTCGGGCGATTCATAGCCACGGTCAATATAGTGTATCTGCTCAATCTCTGTTGTACCCTCTGCCGCCAGAGCTGCCACAATCAGCGCCGCGCCGCCGCGAAGTTCCTTTGCAACCACCTTGGCGCCGCTCAGTTTCTCCACACCGCGCACAACTGCAACCCTGCCGTCCACCTTAATATCCGCGCCCATCCGGGCAAGCTCCTCCACATGCTGAAAACGGTTTTCAAAAATATTTTCTACAAACATGCTGCTCCCGTCAGCCACACAGCACAATGCCATAAACGGCGACTGAATATCTGTCGGGAATCCGGGATAGGGCATAGTTCGGATCATATCCAGTCCGCGCAGTTTTTTCCCAGGGCTGATCATAATCCGGTTTTTCTCCACATAAAGCGTGCTTCCCATTTCCTCCAGTGCTGTGAGCATTGACTGCATATGCCGCGGACACACATTCCGCAGCACAACATTTCCGCCTGTAATCGCTGCTGCCGCAAGATATGTTCCTGCCGCAATCCGATCCGGAATGATGGTGTGTTCCACGCCGTAAAGCTTTTCAACGCCTTCAATCTGGATCACATCCGTTCCTGCACCGCTGATTTTTGCCCCCATATGATTCAAAAAAACTTCTAAATCCTCAATTTCCGGCTCACGCGCCGCGTTGCTGATAACCGTTGTACCCTCTGCCATACTGGCAGCAAGCATAATATTTTCCGTTGCGCCAACGCTTGGAAAATCCAGATGAATCTTCGCACCGCAGAGATGCTCGGCGTTGCAGTGTATGTACCCATGATTTTCGCTGATTTCCACTCCCAGCTCCCGGAGCGCTTTTAAGTGCAGATCAATCGGACGGTTTCCGATTTCACAGCCTCCCGGCATAGAAACGACCGCTTTTCTGCACCGTGCAAGAATCGCACCCAGAAAAATGATGGAGGAGCGCATCTGACGCATCAGGGTCTCCTCAATCGTGTATCCGTCCATTTCCGAAGAATCTACTAAAATCGCCTTATCCATCCGCTCTGCACGGCAGCCAAGCTTTTTTAAAACCTCCATCGTCCTGGAGACATCTCTAAGACGCGGGCAATTGTATATAATGTTTTTTCCGCCGTTTAACACGGTTGCTGCAAGGATTGGCAAAACATCATTTTTTGCCCCCTGAACCTCTATTTCACCCTCCAGCTTTTTTCCGCCGCTGATGATGAGTTTACTCATGAACCAACGCCTCCTATTTTCCACAATATCGTAGTACATAGTATGGAAAACCGGAAAAAATGTTACCAAATGCCATTCCTCTGCTGCCGTTGCTCATAAAAGTCCAGTTTATATCATTATAACAAAAAAAACGTGTAAAATCAACTGTCAAATGAAAATTATTTTTAAATTTTTTATTTTTTTTAAAAATAATGCTTGCAATTTCCTTTTTCTTGTGTTATAATAGTCATGTTGTCAGTCATTTTGACGATGTCAGATATGCGGATATGGCGGAATTGGCAGACGCGCTAGATTCAGGTTCTAGTGGTAGCAATACTGTGCAGGTTCAAGTCCTGTTATCCGCACCATATCGAGTGTTCATAACGTGTATGAAGTTATGAACACTCGATTTTTTGTCTGGTTATTGCTTTTTCACTTGAAATAGTATATAATTCAGATACACAACATAGCTTTATTTCTTTGTTGCAATGTTAGTCGAAAATAATTCTTTTCCTTCTGATTATTACTCACTTTTATTCAGTTATTTTGAATTTATTTTTTCAGCAATAACATTTATGAATGGAGCGGATAGTATGATGGTAAATGTTTTAGTGGTAGTCGGTCTTAATATGGTGGGTACCAATTCATGGGAAAAGTTGCATTTTCGTCTTTCGAAAAAGCTTCAAAGTTTAAAGATTGCCGATTCGGGTGCGACTCCCGATCCACTACCATAGAGCAGGTTTTTACGAACCTGCTCTTTTTATGCCGTTTTGGTGGTTCTCAGATACGCAACTTCAACACCTTTTCTTGTGTTGACTTTTATCTTGTCGAAATTCTCCGGCATATCAAGCTCACCGATGAACTTGTAATGTATTATAACCTCTTGAGTGCGGTTTAATCCCGTGCCCTCTACTGCGTGTACCTCAATTCTCTCAATCAGCTCCTGAAGAATCATCGGTGTTATTTCATTCATTTCAGCAAAGCTTCTGACACAAGAGAGAAAATGTTCCTTGCCTTCACGTATTTCGCTTATCTTTGCAAGCTGCTGATTCAGTTCAAGAATCTTCTTTTTAAGCTCATCACGCTCAACCTCGTATTTATGAGATAACTCCATAAACCAGGCATCTGTTACCTTCCCATTGACATTATCCTCATAAACTCTTTCATAGAGTCTTGAAACCTCCTGACTCCTTGCTGTTGCTTTGGCTATGGATTGTTCAATGAGCTTCTGTTCTTTAACAATATCCTTGTTAACCTTTTCTTCCAAAAGATTTGCAAAGGCATTCTCGTTCATTGTGACAATCTGTGCAAGCTTTTCAAGCTCGGCACGGACAATCATTTCAACAGAATCAGCACGGATATAATGTGTGCTTTCGCAAGTTCCTCTGTCTCCTTTGTAATTGGAACAACTAAAGAAATATGTAGTTTCTTTATTATGCCTGACGTGATACCACATCTTACTACCGCAATCCGCACAGTATAAAAGTCCCGTAAACATATTCTTTTCGCCGTTACCTGCTTTGGGTGGACGGCGTTTTGTTTGCTTCTTCACAAGCTCCTGAACGTGTTCAAACATTTCTCGTTCAATAATAGGTTCGTGAACATCCTTAAAGATAGACCAGCTTTCCTTTGGGTTCGGTATACGAGCTTTATTCTTGAAGTTCTTTGAATATGTCTTGAAGTTAATCACATCACCGCAGTATTCTTGTTGAGCAAGCATTTTTGCGATAGTGGTTTTACACCACTTATACGGATTGCTCTGTGTTTTCTTGCCCCCTCTGCCGAATCCTTTAGATTGCCAATATGCCATCGGTACAAGCACTTTGTTTTCTTGAAGGATTCGGGCAATAGTTTCATTGCCCTTACCCTCAATACACATTTTGAATACACTCCTGACAACTTGTGCCGCTTCCTCATCAATAATCCAAAACTTCGGATTATCGGGAGATTTCATATACCCATAAGGCGGTTGCGATAACGGCTCCCCTGCATTACCTCTGATTCTGTGAGAAGAACGCACCTTGCGGCTTATATCCCTTGCGTACATTTCATTCATTACATTGCGAAACGGTGCTAATTCATTTTCTCCGTCTGCACTATCCACACAATCGTTCACAGCGATAAATCGGACATTCTTTTCGGGGAAGTAATCATCGGTATAATATCCTACCTGAAGATAATCTCTGCCAAGTCGTGACATATCCTTTACAATGATCGTTGTGATATATCCCATTTCAATATCATCAATCATCTGCTGAAAGCCCGGTCTGTTGAAAGATGAGGTTAGATAACGATACTTTTTGAAACATAGTAAAATCAAGGTTTTTCGGACAACGGACAAGCATG
>CAKSJF010000053.1 GCA_934462945.1 uncultured Clostridia bacterium
GCGCAATGCCGCTGTCGATATTATCCACCACAGCCACGCGTCCTAAAAGGCTTTTCATAATGCCGTCATAGCGTTTGTCATATCGGATCAGTTCGGAGGCAATGCCGATAAAACCGGGGCATTTTGCCGCTTCTCCTGCCTGCTCCAAAAGCTTTCCGCGGACAGAGGAAACCGGCAAAAAGGTGGCGCGTCCGGCGCGGCGTTCCTTTAAAAAGGCAATTGCCGCCTTTGCGTCCTCCTCGTCCCCGACCACAATATTCTGCATCGCACCGCCCAGCGCTGTTTCGATGGCAACGATATATTCCTTATCCACATCAATCAGTCCGGACAGCGTTCCGTAGATGGTGAGCCGTTTTAATTCCGGCGCTTTTAAAACCGTTTTGACGCTCCCGGCATAGCCGGCATAATCATTCTCCATGCCCTCGAGCATTTTCTTTTGAGAATTTTTTGCCTGATAGGCTGCACGGGTGTCGTTTAAGCCGCGGTTTGTCTCTGCAAGTACTTTGGAAAGTTCATCTATCCGGCTGGTCAGAGCTTCGGTTTTTTCTTTCATGTTCCTGCATTTTTCGTTCTTTTCTGCAATCTCCCGTTCAGTTTCTGCAATTTTTGCACGCGTGTTTTCCGTGTCCTGTCCGTGCGTTTCCTGCTCGGTGTACAGATCGCTGCGGCGTTCCAAAAAGCTTTTCCGGGTACTCTCCATCCCGGCAATCTGTGCTTTTTTTGCTGAGATTACATTCATCTCATCAATAATTGCCGCTTTTTTTGCGTCAATTTCGTTCCGGCAATCGGAGAGTTGGCGGAAATTCTCGTCATTTTCTTCCTGAATAGAGGAAAACTTTTGAATCAGTTCCTTGGATTCTGATTCCCTTTGCGCGATTTCCGCTTTTGTTTTTTCAATTTTTTCGGTATTTTCCCGGATGTTTTCCTGCTCTGCGGCAATCTCCTGTTCAATCCGTTCTGACAGCAGCAGGTTGTTTTTCATATCATTCTCGGCAATGGAAATGTCGTTTCCTGCCGCCATGCTGTCTGCCTCGTTATCGATCAGAGCCTGGTTTTTTTCTGCCTGTTCTTCATCCTTTTGTTTGCTCTGGTCGTAGAGTGCGCTCCGCTTTTCCTCAAAGCCGGATTCCTTTTGCTTTAATTCGTCCATTTCTGCGGCAACACTTGCATAGTCCTCTGCCGCTTTTTTCGCCTGGATCCGGTTTTTTTCCATATTAATCAGACTCAGGCTCACATCCAGCGCCTTATATTCTTCATAGAGCAAAAGGTATTTGCGTGCTTTTTTGGATTGATTCTCTAAGGGGCGCAGCTGGGATTCCAGTTCCGCAATAATATCGTTAATCCGGACAAGATTCTCCTGTACTGCTCCTAATTTCCGTTCTGCCTCGTCTTTGCGGTGCTTGTATTTGGAAACGCCTGCGGCTTCCTCAAAAAAGCTTCGCCGATCTTCCGCCTTGGTGGAAAGAATCTGCGAAACATTTCCCTGACCGATCATAGAATAGCCGTCCCTGCCAAGACCGGTGTCCATAAACAACTCCACAATATCCTTTAGCCGGCAGTTTGCGCGGTTAATCTGATAAACACTTTCGCCCGAACGGAACACACGTCTTGTAACAACCACTTCGTCAAATTCGATCGGAAAGAGCTTTGTACTGTTATCCAGCACCAGGCTGACCTCCGCAAAATTGACCGGTTTTCTTGTTTCTGTTCCTGCGAAAATGACATCCTGCATGTTTGCACCGCGCAGAGATTTTGCGCTCATTTCGCCCATAACCCAGCGGATTGCGTCTGAAATATTGCTCTTTCCGCTGCCATTCGGACCGACAACCGTGGTCACACCGCTGCCAAAATCCAAAACGGTTTTATCTGCAAAGGATTTAAACCCCTGTAACTCCAGTCTTTTTAAATACATGTCATTCCTCCTTTTCCATAAACTTAATTTTGCCGAAAGAAAGCTTTTCAGATTCTTTGATCTGCGCTTTCTGTCCGGTTTTCTGCTCTAAGGCGATCAGATTTCTGCGTTTATTTCCAATCGCTTTGGAAAGCTCCCGTTTTGCCACGAGAAAATGCGGTTTTTTGTCCGGATGAGCAGAAAGCATCCGAAAGAAACGGTTTTTGTAGCATTCCGATTCTACCAGCTCGCCAAAGGACGCGTGCTGCGGCCCTGACGCTGCCTCTTTGTTTTCGGGCAGTCCGATCCGGATAACCGGAATCCCTGCCGCAAAAAAACGCTCATAGAGCGCGGCACAAAGCGACACTGCCTCATCGGTTGTCTGCGGCTGATATGCTCCGCTTTTCCATAGGTCAAAAAGCCTTGTCCCTCTAAACACCAGGGTCGGATAAATCCGCACAAAATCCGGGTTTAGTGCAATCAGCTGTTCTGCGGTTTTGATGCTTCCCTCCGGCGAATCCTCCGGCAGACCGGTCATCATTTGCAGACCTAAGGAAAACGGATACTGACGGATTTGGGAAACCGCATTTCGGACGTCGCTTGCACTATGTCCGCGGCCGGCAGCAGATAATACCCGGTCGTCCATACTTTGCACCCCTAATTCAACCGTGGTGACACCGAATTGCATAAGCTCCTCTAAAATGCCGCGATCAATATAGTCCGGACGTGTGGAAAGCCGGATTCCGTGGATTTCTCCGCGCTCCAGATAGGGCTGCACGGCAAGCAGAAGTTCCCGGCGCAGCCTGGGGTCAATTGCAGTAAAGCTGCCGCCGAAAAATGCTGCCTCAATCCGTGCATGCTCCCGGGGAAGTGTTTTTAAATACGATTCCACAATTTCTTTTGCATAGGCGCCGGAAACCGGTTTATCACATCCGGTGATCGTGCGCTGATTACAGAAAATGCACTGATGCGGACATCCGTAATGCGGAACAAAGATCGGAATATTATAGCTTTTCATCGTTTCCAACGTTCCAGAGCCTGCTTTGCCGCATGCTGCTCCGCTTCCTTTTTGTTGCTGCCCTTTCCCTTGCTGATTTCCTTTCCGTTGACCAAAAGTGCAACCAAAAAATCCTTCTGATGATCCGGTCCGGATTCCCGGAGCAGTTGATACTCAATCCGTCCGCCCTTTTTCTGAACCCGTTCCTGAAAGATTGTTTTATAGTCATGATAGCTTTTTCCGGCTACCGCGTCATCAATTTTATCTGCCATCAGCGATAGAAGCCATTTTTTTGCGCAGAAGAAATCGCTGTCTAAATAGATTGCCGCAAGGAGCGCCTCAAACGCATCCGACAAAATGGACGCTCTCTTTCTTCCGCCGCTTAATTCCTCGCCATGCCCTAAAAGCAGGACTTCGCCCAGATGCAGACGCTCGGCAAGCTCTGCTAAAGACTGCTCGCAGACTAAGGAGGCACGCAGCTTTGAAAGCTCCCCCTCCTGCACCTTCGGCATCCGAAGAAAAAGCTCATTGCTGATGATCAGACTTAAAACGGAATCGCCTAAAAACTCCATACGCTCATTACAGGCGCAGTGCTGCTCGTTTGCATAAGAGCTATGGGTGATTGCCTCGGTCAGCAGAGATTGATTCTGAAATTCATAATTTAATTGAATCTGCTTCATTAGTTTTCCTCCAAAAAACGTACCCCGGCGTTCTTTTACACTCTGTCTCTGATGTATTCCACTACATCGCCTACGGTTGTGATTGTTTCTGCATCCTCGTCCGGGATTTCGAGATCAAATTCATTTTCCAGTCCCATAATTAATTCTACCACATCCAGAGAGTCTGCGCCCAGATCATCAATAAAAGCAGAATCCATGGTGATAATCGATTCATCCACACCCAACTGATCGGCAATGACAGTTTTGATTCTTTCAAATTCGTTCATCCGATTCACCCCCTTTCAATTTCCAGATAAAAGCATTACTTTTACTATTATATATGACATTCCCGCTATTTGCAATAGTTTTTTTGAAATTTTTTATATTTTTTGAGCATACCCTGTCCCAGAAAATCATATGTTTAATTGGGTGATACAGATGAAACGGATTTTATGCTTTTTATTAATCTTATTATTTTGTACTTTAGGACTTCCGTACCTTATTATATGTCAGTTTCAGGAACAAAAGAGTGCAGAAAACGGCGAGCCGTATCCAACGGTATTGGTCTATCTGAAGGATGAAAACCGGACGGAGGAAATGAACACCTCGCAGTATTTAAAAGAGGTGGTGGCTGCGGAAATGCCGGCTCAGTTTCATGAGGAGGCGCTAAAGGCGCAGGCAGTTGCCGCGCGTACCTACTTAGTAAACCGGGTCAGAGTTTCGAGAAGTTCGGGTTCAGCAGAAGAACACCACGGCGCGGACATCTGCACCGATTCCACCCACTGCAAGGCATGGATCAGAGAGGAAAAACGGCGCGAGCTTTGGGGGAGCGACGCGGACGCAAACTGGAAAAAGATTTCGGACGCTGTGGATTCCACAGCCGGCGTGCTGATTACTTATCAAAATGAGCCGATCAGCGCCGTGTTCCATTCCACCTCCTCCGGCAGAACAGAGAATGCAAAAGATGTATGGGGCGGCGACGTTCCTTATCTGGTGAGCGTGCCGAGTGAGGGGGAGGAGCTGTCTCCGCGCTATCATTCCGAGCGCGTGCTTACGATTGAAGAATTTCAGCAGATTGCGCAGGAAAAGCTTTCAGGTCTTGATTGGAACAAGGGTCTGATCGGAGAGATTACCCGGAGTGATGCCGGGGGAATCCTGACCATAGAAATCGGCGGTGTGCCGATAAAAGGAACGGAGTTCCGGTCTTTGTATGAACTTCGCTCCACGCATGTGGATGCGCAGGTAACAGAGGATTCTGTGATCCTTTCGGTTACAGGTTTTGGTCATGGCGTGGGCATGAGCCAGTACGGTGCAAATTATCTGGCGTCAACCGGGAAGAACTATGAGGAAATTTTAAAATACTATTACACAGGAGTAAATGTGGGAAAAAAGGGGATGTGACAAAGCACATCCCCATCTATCATGTTGTTACATTTCTTCTACAGTCTCTATTCCCAATAACAGCAGTGCATTTTTAATTACGCGTGTGGTTGCTGAAACAAGAGCAAGTCTTGCGGCTTTGGTGTCCGGGTCAACATCCGATTTTAAAATCGGACAGCTGGTGTAGAACTTATTAAAGGTTCTTGCAAGCGTGGTAACATAGCGGTTAATATAGAACGGCTCGTTCTTTTCTGCCGCGTCTGAAACGGCGGTACCGAACGCTGCAAGCTTGGTCACAAGCGCATACTCATCATCCGAGGTGATTTTGGAATAGTCAATTTCTTCTCTCACCTCTCCGGCACGGCGCAGAATACTTCTTCCGCGTGCATAGGTATACTGCACATAGGGAGCAGATTCTCCGTCAAAATCCAGCATGCTGTCCCAGGAGAACACAATATCCTTTTCCCGGCTGCTCTTTAAGAAGGTGTAAAGAATTGCACCGATTCCCACTTTTTCAGCAACTTCTTCCTTGTTCGGAAGATCGGGATTGCTTTCTTTGATGATTTCTAATGTCTTCTGTACCGATTCGTTTAATACATCCTCTAAGAATACCACATCACCGTGACGGGTGGAAAGCTTTTTATCCGGGAATTTTACCAGACCAAAGCCAACATGTACGCAGTCCTTTGCCCAGTCCCAGCCAGCTTTCTGCATCACGGCAAAAATCTGCTTAAAATGGAGCGCCTGCGGTGTTCCGACTACATAGATGTTTTTATAGAAATCATAGGTTCTGTGGCGGTAGAGTGCAGCGGCAATGTCACGCGTTGCATAAATCGTTGCACCGTCTGATTTTAAGATAATGCAGGGCGGCATATTCTGATCGGAAAGATCTACCACTTGTGCGCCGTCACTTTCGGTTAAGAGTCCTTTTTCTGAAAGAATGTCTACAACCTCCTGCATTTTGTCGCTGTAAAAGCTTTCGCCTGCATAGGAATCAAAGCTGACGCCCAGCTGATCATAAACGCGCTTAAATTCTACCAGGCTGACATCGCGGAAATACTGCCAGAGTGCGGTGGTTTCCTCATCGCCTTCCTCCAGTTTCTTGAAGTAATCGCGCGCCTCCTCCTCTAATTCCGGATGCTTTTCTGCCTCCTCATGGAATTTGACATAGATTTTTAAAAGCTCGTTGATCGGATCTTTTTCAATCACCGAACGGTCGCCCCAGCGTTTATATGCAGAAATCAGCTTTCCAAACTGCGTTCCCCAGTCGCCCAGGTGATTGAGTTTAACTGTCTCATAGCCCAAGTATTCATAAATCCGTGCCAGGGAGTTTCCGACTGCTGTGGAAAACAGGTGTCCGATATGGAACGGCTTTGCAATGTTCGGGGAGGAGTACTCAACCAAAACGCGCTTCCCTCTTCCGGTTTCGGACGCGCCATAGCGATCCCCTTTTTCTTTGACCGCGTCTAATACCATTTTAGAAAATGCCGCCCGGCGGAAAAAGAAGTTTAAATATCCGCCTGCTGCCTCAGCACGGTCGACATATTCATCTGCCCCAAACTGCTCTGAAAGCTCCTTTGCAATCAGCGGGGGCGCTTTTCTAAGCGTTTTTGCCAGCACAAAGCAGGGAAATGCCAGATCTCCTAATTTCTGCTCCGGCGGCGTTTCGACCGCACCTAAAATTGTACCCTTGTCCAGACCGGTCATACCGGCAAGCTTTTCTGCAATATAGTTTTTAAAATCCATCTGTACCATTCCTCGTTTTTTAGTCTGTTCTAAGTATAACCCATTTTCAGGCATTTGTCAATAAAATTGTGCGGTGATTCAGTTCTTTATCATCATTCGTTCGTGTGCGCGGGCGGATCATATCCGCCCCTACGGATTTTTACCGAAATTCACAAAAAATGAACTGATTCAAAAAAATGTGTGTTCAAAGCATGCGCAGAGCGTCTGAAAGGTTCACTGCTCCGATTGCCTCAAATCCGTCCGGAACATGAATCCCGGAAAGGGAACGTTTCGGAACAACGGCGCGCCGAAACCCTAATTTTGCCGCCTCAGAAAGCCGTTTTTCAAGCTGAGACACCGCGCGCAGCTCACCGCCTAAGCCGACCTCGCCGATAAAGAGCAGATCGCCCGGAATTGTGATATCCCGGAATCCGCTTGCAATTGCCGCGCAAACTCCTAAATCGACTGCCGTTTCCTCAATTCTTAAACCGCCTGCAACATTAATATAAATATCCGAATTGGACAGCCGGAGTCCGGCGCGTTTTTCCAGAACGGCAATCATTAATATGGCGCGGTTTAAGTCAATGCCGGAGGACATTCTCCGGGGATTTCCGAATCCGGTGGGTGCAACCAATGCCTGCACCTCGGCAAGCACGCCGCGGCTGCCTTCCATGGCGCAGACGATACTGCTCCCGGAATACTGCTCGTTCCGTCCCTCTAAGAGTGCGGCAGAGGGGTTTTCCACCTCGGAAAGTCCGTCCGAACGCATGTCAAACACACCGATTTCATTCGTTGAACCGAATCGGTTTTTAACAGCGCGCAGAATGCGGAACGAAAGCTGACGGTCGCCCTCAAAATAAAGGACACAGTCCACCATATGCTCTAACACGCGCGGACCGGCAAGCGCGCCGTCCTTTGTAACATGTCCGACAATAAACATTGCAATATTGTCCGATTTTGCTAATTTCATAAATGCGTTGGTTGCCTCGCGCACCTGCGGCACACTGCCGGGAGCGGAGGTGATCAGCTCGCAGTTCATTGTCTGAATGGAGTCGATAATCACAATGTCCGGCTGTACCGACTGAATTGCAGAGAGAATACTCTCCACATTATTCTCCGACATCAGGTATAAAAGATCTGTGTCTACCCCTAAGCGTGCAGCACGCATTTTAATCTGACGTTCCGATTCCTCGCCGGACACATATAGAATTTTCTGACCGATTTTCTGACAGATCTGCAAAAGCAGCGTCGATTTTCCGATTCCCGGATCACCGCCGACTAAAACCAACGATCCTTTTACCACACCGCCGCCTAATACGCGGTCCAATTCGCGCATGCCGGTGTGGAAACGCGTTTCATCGCCCAGTTCGATTTCCCGGATTTTTTTCGGATTTTTCCGGATTGCCGCACTTCCGATGGACTTGGAAAGCTCCGGCTTTGCCGGGGAAATGACCGTCTCCTGCATCGTATTCCAGGAGTTGCAGGAGGGGCATTTTCCAAGCCATTTTGCCGTTTGATAGCCACATTCTGAACAGATATAGCTTGTTTTTGTTTTCATTTCGTTATTCCTTTATTGTATGTCGTTTTCATCAAAGGGATCTCCGCATTCCGGACAGAATTTCGGTGGATTGTGGGGATCTTCCGGTTTCCAGCCGCATTTATCGCATTGATATACCGGTGCGCCGGACGGACGCTTTGCGCCGCATTCCGAGCAGAATTTTCCTTGATTCACTGCACCGCAGGCGCATTTCCAGCCATCCTCCTGCGGTTTTCCGCATTCGGAACAGAATTTCCCGGTGTTTCCGGTTTTTCCGCAGGAGCAGGTCCATCCGGACTGTGCCGGAGCTTGCGGCTGTGCCTGCTGTCCCATGGAATAGAGGTTTGCTGCGGTATTTCCGCCGGCATTCTGCGCCATGTTCATGCCGAAAAAGCCGCCCATTGCGCCCATGCCGCCCTCGTTCTTTGCAGCGTCCTGCATTGCCTGCGCCTGTGCGCCGACAAGACGTGCTGCTGCGGTGTTCGGATTTTGCGTCATAGCGTTTTCTTCCCATTCGGTGATCTTCTTGCGCTGATCCTCCGGAACAGAAACGGTGTTAAAGCTTAAGGATACGATCTCTAAACCACGGCGGTCGTGCCATTCGGATAAAAGAACCTCTTTTAATGCGTTGGAAATCTCAATGGTATGTGCCGGTATTTCGGAATAGGAAATCTTCATTGCAGAAATTTTTGCAAGCGCCGGCTGGAGTGCATTTAAAAGCTCGCCCTTTAGCATCTCGTCTATTTCCGAACGCTCATACACATCCGCCACATTTCCGCAGACATTCGCGTAGAACAGGAGCGGATCGGTCAGTTTGTAGGAATAAACGCCGCTGCATCGAAGATCCACCGAAAGCTTATAGCCTAATGCCTCGTCCACGACCACGCGGAACGGAATCGGACTGGGTGTGCCGAATTTATTTCCGGTAATTTCTTTTGTGTTAAAATAGTAAATTCTCTGATCCTTGCCCGGATCACCGCCAAAGGTGAACCGCTTGCCGATCTGTGAGAAGGTTTTTTTGATTTCCTCTCCAAGCTTTCCGTAGAAAATACTTGGCTCGGTGGAGGAATCGTATACAAATTCGCCCGGCTCTGCACAAAATTCTACAATCTTTCCGGACTCTACAATTGCCATGCATTGCCCCTCGTTGATCGCGATGATTGAGCCGTTTGAAATCACGTTTTCCTCGCCTTTTTTGTTGGAGCTTCTTTTTCCAACTCTTTTTTCGCCCTTTGCAGCTAATACGTCTGCATCCAGACTTTCACAGTAGAAAAAGTCTCTCCATTGATCAGCCAAAACGCCTCCGAGTGCGCCTGCTCCTGCTTTTAATAATCCCATGTTATTTCATCCTTTCTATCTTAATAATCTCCGCCTCGTCCGCCGTGTGTTTCGCCGGAGGAGGATGTGTGCGTTTGCGGTTCTTCCGGCTTTGCTGTTTTCGTCACGGTGCTGTAGAGGAAGATATTTTTTGAATCGGTCAGGTTCATGCTGCCCGGTTTCATATAGCCTGCGGCGGTGTCCTGTCTGCGTACACTTTTCATTTGATGGAGCTTTATAAGCATCACAATCAGTCCGATCAAAAGCGCCGGGAGAAGTCCCATTAAGAGAATCCCTCCGAATAGCTCGCCCTGGGTGTAGTCCTCTGTGTCATAGCTGTCGGTTTCGGGCGGAAGCGATAAGATGTTTTCGCAGGTGTCCGCATAGGCGGTAAAAGCGCCGGCGTAATCATCCTCACGCAGATAGGGGAGAATTGCGTCCTCCACCTCGGCAAGTCTGGTGTTGCTCGGGAAGATATCAATTCCGCTGCCGTGTGTTGTCAGATGGTATTTCCGCGGATCCCGGGAAAGGTATAGAAGAAGTCCGTCCTTTCCCTCGCCTGCACCGTAGCCGCCGTAGTCGAAAATATCGTCTGCGGTGGACTGTGCGTCTGTGCCGGAGAGCTGATCCTCTGTAAAAATAGCTACATCGAAATTGTATGTATCCCGGATGCCGGAGAGCAGCTCCTCAATTTGTGCCGCCTCCTCGGCGGAAAGAAAGCCTGCCTCATCGGTCAATGCCGGATTTTGAAATTCTGCCGATACCGGAATAGAAAACATCAGACAAAGCAGCGTTAAAATCAGTAATTTACACTTTTTCATGTCGTTCCTCCTATCTTGTTAAAAGCCACAGAATTGCAGTGATGATCAGGTAGGAAATGCCGGATGCCTTTGCAAAGGAGAGCCATTTTTTCTTTTTGTCCACCGGGTATGCGCCGGCAATTTTCCCGGTTTGTCCGTTGATGGCAAAGGGATAGTTCTGCCCGTTATACTGCACATTGAGCATCCAGACAGGGAGGAGGGCATAGCGGATTTTGCCGTTGGTAAAGCTGACGTTTGTTTCCTCCGGAACGACCGAGGTGTAGCCGCTTGTAGTGCTTAAAAATGCCGCCTCTGTGGAATTTCGGACGCGCTCGTTTGCGCGCGGAATGCTATCCTCTGCGGAAACATCATATTTATCTGCCAAATATCCGGCGAGATATGCTGTGTTAAAATCGACCGCCTTGGAATAGTCAAAGGGTTCGATGGATTCCATATAGGTGTTATCTGTTTTTTCCGAACCGTCCACCGGAAGATTCGAAAAACCGATGCTGCCGCTCCGGTAGAGCCGGAAATGATCTACTTTTGTATATTCGTATTTTGAATCCTCCCAGTGTGAGACGGTTTCCGCACTGTAGCGGACGGACGCGTTGCAGTCGCAGTCGAACATCCAGAACGGAATGTAGATTCCGGACATTTCTGCAATTTTCTTTTTGGAGCGGAATGCGTCCGGCAGAAACGGTTTCTTTTTCATGTCCGCCTCTAATAGAGCAATTGCGTCCTTTTTCTCAATTTGAAACGGAATCAGATAGTCCGGACGGAGCGAACCGGAAAATTGAGCCGGAATGATCGTTGCGTTACCGCAATAAGGGCAGACGGTTGCGCCCATGGTGTCATCTCCGGTGATTTCTGCACCGCAGGAGGGGCAGGTATAGCCAGAGAGGGTTGTTTTTTCCTCCTCGGAAAAGTCACGCGCCTCATAGCCTGCCCAGTCATAATTGGATGAGGGTGTGTTCTGCTCGGCTGATTGCAGCTGTTCGAGTGTTTCCGGGGAAAAATCATTTCCGCAGGAGGCACAGTGCAGCGTTTGTTTTGCGCCTGAAAATTCCAGCGCCGCCCCGCAGCAGGGGCATTGATAGCTTTGAACGGTATCCATAAGAAATCCTCCTTATTGTTTAAACTCTGTCCAGATTTTATCGTAAGTTTCGGTCGCATCGCCAACATCCTCGATAAATTCTGTATTTCCTAAAAGCTCTGTCGGAATATAGAGAGCCTTGTTGGACTTAAATTCTTCTGAAAGGTACGGCTCGGATGCCTTGTTGGGGCAGAGATAGAGCGTTTGCTCGGAAATTCTTGCACCGGTTTTTGCATCTAAGATATAATTTAAAAAGGTATAAGCGTTATCCTTATGCGGAGCGTTTAAAGGAACAAACCAGGAATCAATTCCAAAGCCCATGCCCTCGCTCGGATAGACCACCTTCAAATCCGGACGCTCCTGGAGCGCTAAGATCACCTGCGGTGTGAACATATAGCCGACTGCCGCCTCTCCGCTCACCATGGCATCGTTCGGATTGTTATAGTCTAAGTGGTGGATGTTTGGTTTCAGCTTTAAAAGCTTTTCCTTTGCCTGTTCCAACACTGCCGGATCGGTTTCGTTCATGGATTTTCCCATAGATTTCAGCGTGATTCCGATCACATTTCTGGCATCATCCATCATGACAATCTGGTTTTCCAAAGCCGGATTCCAGAGATCATCAAAGGACTTGATGTCTACCGTTACCTTTGCCGGATCGTAGATAATCAGCGGTGTGCCGGCGGCATAGGGAACGGTGTAGAGATCGTCCGGATCGTAATACTGCCCCAAAAATGCCGGGTCAAGATTATCATAATTCGGAATCTTGGTTTTATCCAATTCGGATAACAACCCCTTTTTTCTGGCAATATCAATAATATAATCCGAGCCGATTACCAAATCGTACTGACCGCCCTCGGTTGCCTCTAATTTCGAGAGCATTTCTTCATTATCGTTAAAATTGGCATAGTTTAATTTGATGCCGGTTTCCTCGGAAAATTCTGCGGCAATATCCTCCGGAATGTAACCGTCCCAGGTTAACACATTGAGCGTTTTTTCCTCCGTATCCTTGTTTGAACAGCCAAAAAGCGAAGTAGCTAAAGCTGCTGCGAGGAGAAGCGAGAGTTGTTTTTTCATGTTTCATCAAGCCTTTCTTGGATTTTTATTTTCAGCGCAAAGCGCAAAAAATCATTTTTTTCGTCTTGGCAAAAGCGCCAGAAGCACTAATACAACCGATGCGGCAAGCATGAGGGAGCATAGCGCGTTAATTTCCGGTGTCACACCCATTTTTAGCTGGGAATAGATTTTCACCGGGAGGGTGTTTGTGGTCGGACCGGCAACAAAAAAGCTGATCACCACATCATCTAACGACATGGCAAGCGCAATAAATACCCCGGATAATACCGATGGCAGAATCTCCGGCAGCGTCACATCCCAAAAGGCGCGCGCACTTGTTGCGCCCAGATCCTGCGCAGCGTCGGTCAGGCTTTGATCCATGCCGACCAATGCCCCCTTAACCGAGAGCAGAATATAGGGAACACAGAATGCTGTGTGTGCCAAAACCAAGGTCAGCATGCCAAATTTCAAGCTTAAATAAGAGAAAAATGCTAAAAATGCCATGCCGAGGATGATTTCCGGAATCATGATCGGAATGATGGAAACGGATTCTAACAGGGTAGAAAGCTTTCCGCGGGAGCGCACCAGTCCGACTGCGCCCACCGTTCCGATTACAGCAGAAACTCCGCAGCTGATTCCGGCAAGAATCAGACTGTTTTTTAAGGTTTCCAAAAGCACGCGGTCGGAAAACAGTTTTTCGTACCAGCGGAGGGAAAAGCCGCTCCAGACGGTTGCCAGCTTGGAATCATTAAAGGAAAACAGAATGACCACAAGAATCGGTAAATAATATAGTAATAACACACCGATCAGAAAGAGATCGGACGGTCCAAATTTTTTTCTCATAATAATCCCTCTAAGTCCTTTGTTCCGGATATTTTACGGTATAAGGCAATAATCAGGAGCATGCAAAGCATCAATACTACCGAGAGCGCCGCACCGAACGGAAGATTCCGGGAGCGTGAAAGCTGTGCGGCAATCAAATTCCCGACCAGCATGATCTTTCCGCCGCCCAAAAGATCGGAAATAAAGAACAGTCCGACCGACGGAACAAACACAAATACAAATCCGGACAACAGTCCCGGCAGCGTTAGCGGAAAGGAAACCGTGAAAAAGCTTTTCCATTTGCCTGCGCCTAAATCCTGCGCCGCCTCCAAAAGCGAAAAATCCAGTTTTTGTGCCGAGGAGTAGACGGCAAGCGCCATCATAGGAAAGAGCGCATACACCATGCCGATCACCACTGCCGGGGTGGTGTAGAGAATTTCCAGCGGCTTTAACCCAATCGATACAAGAATTTTACTGATGATGCCGTTGGAACGCAATAGCGTCATCCATCCGTAAATCCGGATCAGCCCGTTCGTCCAGAACGGAATCACGAGGAAAAACAGCAAAAGCTTTTTCCGCCGTGCCGGCAGTCTTGCGGCAAGATATCCGAACGGATATCCAACAAGGCTTGATAAAAGCGTTGTCCAGAACGCAATTTTCAGGGAGGTTGCAAAGGTTTTTAAGTAAACCGGGTCGAATATTTTTTTATAGTTTTCTAAAGTAAACTCCTGCCGGACACCCCAGGTGACATCCTTTACAAGAAAGCTTAAAATCACCACATACAAAACCGGAAGAATCACAAATAGCAGGCAAAACAGCATAAGCGGCAAAAGCGCCGGTGATTTACGCTTCATAAAGTGCCTCCTTCCCGGAATTTTCCACAATGACAGCATCCTGCGGTAAAAAGGAGAGATAGACCCTCTCGCCGGCTTCAAAGCGTTCTTCGTTCCGTGTGGAGATCATGCGCGTTCCCTGTTCGGTTTTTAGCTGCGTTTTTAAAATACCGTTAATATAGGTGTTCTCGGTTACCGTTGCCGGAACGGATGCCTTTGTCTGTTCACGGCTCAAAAGCAAACGCTCACAGCGCACCGAAACGGTGACATCCCGGTAAGGGGTGAGGGGAGCGGAAACCGGAAAAACGGCATCCTCAAACAGCAGCTCGGATTCTGAGAAGGTTTTTGCCGAAAAGAGATTGGTTGTTCCGATAAACTGTGCCACAAAGGCGGTTTTCGGATGGTCGTATATTTCCTGCGGTGTGCCGATCTGCTCTAAAACACCGCCCGACATCACAGCAATCCGGTCGGAAAGGTTCATTGCCTCCTCCTGATCGTGCGTGATATAGAGAAAAGTGATACCTAATTTCTTTTGCAGACGCTTTAATTCCGTTTGCAGATACCGCCGCAGCTGAAGATCCAAAGCGCCTAACGGTTCGTCTAACAGCAGAATTTCCGGGTCGTTAATGAGGGCGCGCGCAATCGCAACACGCTGTTTCTGACCGCCGGACAGGGTGGAGGGCATCTGCCGTTCCATACCGTCTAACTGCACCAGATGTAACAATTCCCGCATCCGTTCCTGCCGTTCCGCTTTTTTTATACCGCGGATTTTTAATCCGTATTCAATATTTGCCCCCACATTCATATGCGGAAAAAGCGCATAATTCTGAAAAATGGTATTCACATTCCGTTTGTTGGGGGGTGTGTTGGTGAGATCCTCTCCATTTAAAAGCACCGTTCCGGAATCCGGGGGACAAAGTCCGGCAATGATTCGCAAAAGCGTGGTTTTTCCGCAGCCGGACGGACCTAAGATGGAAAGAAATTCTCCGCGGAAAACGGAAAGCTCCAAATCCTTTAGGACGGAATGACCGTCAAAGGCTTTTGAAATTCCGGAAAGCTCTAAAATGGGTTGATTCATTTGGGTTCATCTCCTTGAAATGAGGGAATATATTGTTCGCCGGAGGAGCTGTCCTCCTGAATATAGATGTTTTCTGCGCCCAAAGACGCGGCATAGTCAATCAGTGTTTCATAATGCCCTTTCGGAATCCGGCGGAAAAGCTCCGGAATTTCCGAAACCTGGGGCATGGGGGTATATTGGCTCATCAGGCTGATCTGAATATTGTCTCCATAGGTTCGGATCAGATAGTCCAGAATTTTTTTACTGTCAAACAGCAATCCGGGGAGCATCAGATGCCGCACCAGAACCCCTTTTTTTAACATTCCGTCCGAATCAAATTCTAACGCGCCTGTCTGCCGGTACATCTCTTGGATGGCGGCGGCAGCTGTTTCAAAATAGTGCGGTGCGCCGGAATATTTTAGTGCATAGCTGTTTTTATAATATTTCAGATCGGGCAGATATATATCAATCAGACCGTCTAATTTTCTAAGCGTTTCGTAAGCTTCATAGCCGCCGCAGTTATATAGAACCGGAACGGTCAGACCCTGATTTTTTGCTAAGGTCAGCGCCTCTATGATCTGCGGAACAAAATGTGTCGGGGTGACTAAATTAATATTATGCGCGCCCTCCTCCTGCAAACGGAGAAAATGCGCCGAAAGTTCGGAAACTGTGCAGGGAATCCCTTTTTTTCGGTGGCTGATTTCATAGTTCTGACAGAATTTGCATCCTAAGTGACAGCCGGAAAAAAAGACTGTTCCCGATCCGTTTTTCCCGGAAATGCACGGTTCTTCCCAAAAGTGGAGCGCTGCGCGTGCAATCCGCAGCTCTGCGCCCATACCGCAGATGCCGTATTCTCCGGCGGTACGGTTTTTACCGCATTTCCGGGGGCAGAGTGTGCAGTGTGTCAGTTCCTTATTCCAGTCCAATGGTCGTCCCAACCTTTGCCGGGGTGATGAAGCTGGAAACCAGGTTGTATTTGACTGTTCCGTTGATAATCGAAACTTCATGCACACCGTTTTCTATTGATTTGATACAGCTTTTGAGCTTGGGGAGCATGCCGCCGCCGATCATTTCGTTTTCAATCAGCGCGGTTGCTTTTTCCTTGTTCAGATAGTGTACCAGTGTTTTTTCGTTTGTCACGTCTAAGAGCAGACCGTCCACGTCGGTCAGAAAGACGAGCGTGTCGCAGGAAAGCTTTTCTGCAATTGCCAAAGCGGCGTCGTCTGCGTTAATATTCAGCGTGTTTCCGGCTTTATCTGCGGAAATCGGAGAGATCACCGGGATGTAATCTGCGTCTAACATTAACCGGAGCACGGTATCATCCACCGATACCACCTCGCCGACATAGCCAATGTCTCCCTCCGGAATTGTTTTTTTCACAGCCGTTAAGAGGTTTGCGTCTTTGCCGGATAAGCCGACAGCGTTCTGCTTATGGTTTTTCAGCTTTTGTACTAAATGCTTGTTCACCAGACCGCTTAAAACCATCTCCACAATATCAATACTTTCCTTTGTGGTGACGCGGTAGCCGCCGATAAATTCCGGTTTGATGCCCTCTTTGGATAATTGGGAGGAAATCTGTTTTCCGCCGCCGTGTACCACAATAATTCTTGCGCCCACCATTTTCAAAAGCGCAATATCTTCAAATATATTTTCAATCAGCTCCGGACGGTCCATAATGC
>CAKSJF010000054.1 GCA_934462945.1 uncultured Clostridia bacterium
ATTCTATGTCAAGATGGCAAAGGTAGAACAGAAAGCCTGATCAGCTAACCCAAACAAAGACAAACGGAGCGGAATGGTTTTTATGCCTCCGCTCCGAAACATCTTTCATGTTTTTGATGGCTGTGTTCACACCGGCTTTAAAAGATTTCTCCATTACAATGCTCCTTTACTGTTCCGCTCCGCTGTCACGCTCCATTTTTTCGTCTATGGCTTCATTTACAAATCCGTTTAATGATTTGCCTTGACCATCCGCAAAGGCTTTGATGGTGTCTTTTTTGCCTTTGGGGACTCGAATTTTTATTTCATCATAAGATTTATTATTATATTTTGCAACCGCCCTCTTTTGTGCTTCACTATATTTCGCCATTTATAAAATCACCTCTTGACAATATCATAATAGTATGTTATAATAGTGTCAGAAAAGGAACGGCTTTGACGTTCCGCAAATGTTAAACTTTTTTCAGTCGCTCATTTGGTGGAATGGGCGACTATTTTTTTATGTTCTTAATAATTTCCAGTACTGTAATTAATACAAGCAATTCAATTATGCAGTTCATAATAACACCCCCTTTATGAGAGTGTCGGAACAGTCGCCACCGCTCCATCTCTAACAATATATATTATAACACAAAAATCTACTGTACACAATAGTTATTTTGTACAAAAACTACTGGGTACATTTATATAAAATGTATATTGACTTATACTGGGTACAGTAGTATAATATACTCATAAACAAACGAAAGGAGTTCATAAACATGAACAAGAAAACAAATTTAGAGAATCAATTATCAGAGGTATTAGACGCGTTAGGCAGTATTGAGATTTTACTGGATCGTGCTTTTACGGTGGCGAATGATCAATTTAACGAATATTTTGATCTCAACCCTAACGATCAGGATTTTCGGTGCACATTAGAATATTATTTCCATTATGCCAATGTCCGGCACGATATGATTCAAGGGTTCGTACACGACGCAAGAGAGCAGATCACAGCGTTAAACACAGCGGTTACATTAATGTGGAAAGAAAGCAGAAAGGAGCAGGAAACAGCATGAATGCATTAAGCAGGATACGAAGAAATGTTATGCTGATTGGGAACAGGTTACATACAAAAGGATTGTCCCTGTCAGAAGCCTTGAAAGCAGCGTGGAGAATCGTTAAGGCAGGAATCACCACTAAAGTTAAGGGCGTAACATTCGGAAATGCACAGAAAGCTTTGGAGCGGTTGACGTTATACCGCTCCGAGGACATCCTCATCAATCTGAAACGCGATCCGGCAAATCTTTATGATTCTAACACGGTTGAGGTATGGGCAGGGGTAAAGAATAAAGGCACCGTTAAAATCGGATTCCTGCCCGCTCCGCTTGCCTTTGTCGTATCTCGATTGCTTGATCTTAAGATTCCGGTAAAAGCCTTGTACAAAGAAATAAGGGGAAAATATGAGCAGTATATGAATTATGGGATTGAAATTAGGCTTTGCATATAAAAAACGGCTCTGACAGGGTACGCATTGTCAAGAGGCGTGTCAGAACCTAACTCATATATATAGTATATCATATCACGCATATTTTGTCAATCCGGAAAAATAAAAAACTTGCAATATTGTAAAGAATGTGCTAAAATAGAATAGTCGGATGTATTCCGGCTGAAAAGGTAAGATCAAAAACAGTGTAAAAGCTGGGCGGTTATGCCATCTGTACTCCATCTACATAGTAACCACTCTCTTTTGAGTTGGAATCTACGAAAGGAGGAAGATGCGCTATGGAACATGATATTTTGATATTAGCCTTAGTGCTATTCATAATTCTATCCATAAAAAAGTAACCCCCACCGGCTAAAATAAGGGTTACTTCAAGTAATTTTTGTTTTGGCATAACCGTTTGAGGTCTTGCCTTTTCTATATTTATTCTAACACATCTGAATTTATTTGTCAACCACCAAATAAAATATTTTTATGTAACGTTTTGGAGCTGAATTTTTAACGTATTAAGAGCATAAAACCCCCGTAAATTGCATGCACAAGTTGTCCTTTATTTGTCCTTTATTAGGACAAAAACATGCATAAAGTTACGACAAGCCGCAAAAAGAAAAATTTCGAAAAACCGCATAAAACCTTGTGTTACAGCACCTGGAAACAATTTACATCAAGCGTGATTCCAAACTCCGACTCTGAAGGTCGTGCGTTCGAATCGCATCAGGCGTACCATAACAATATTATCCGAACTTTTTTGTTCGTGATAACGGCAAACCTCCGCGGCAGGGAATCATCCACCGCGGAGGTTTTTTACTTATGTTTTACAAAAAAAACACCCTGCCCGGTCATTCTTCCCCCTAAAAAAGCCGTGCAGGGTGATCTCGTTGTATGGGTTTATGCTTTATGCACTTCCCAAATATTGTTATAACACAAAATTCACGTTTTGTCAACACATTTTTATAAAAAATGGAGAAAAATACATAAAAGCAAATACAACCGCAGAATTTCACGCGTTTTTACTTTAAAAAAATACTGTTTGGAATTATTTTCAAAAAAATTTTAATTTTCTCTGTACAAACCAAAAAAAACGTGCTATAATAAAAGCGTACAAAATCGGACAAATGACGGAGGCTTTTTCATGAAATCAGATCCATACTTAAGATATTGTATATCCGAAAGAATTACAGCACTGCGCAAAGAAGCAGGAATCACACAGCAGCAGTTGGCATATGAGTTGGATGTTCCCCGGAGTGATGTTGCCAGCTGGGAAACCGGAGCAAGGGAGCCAAACGCATACCAGTGCAAATGTCTTTCAAAATATTTTGGTGTTACCGTGGAATATCTGTGCGGCTTTACCGACGGAAAATGGGATGTAGCTCCTTTTTCAGAAGATCAGAACATCTCCTCGCCCACCTATGAGCAATATAGCCGCAAAGTAAGGTGCTATCATTCCATTCTGGCGCAAAGCAAAAAGCAAAAGCTACATAAGTAGGAGGAAAAAATGGAATACACCGCACTGGAACTACGGGATGATATTCTGATTTCCGATATTATCACCGTACATTACTTTGAATTTACAAAGGATTACTCCTTTGCCGGAGAATCGCATGATTTTTGGGAATTTGTTTATGTTGACTGCGGAACGGTTGTAGCAGAGGCAGGAAACACCTCCTACAACTTAAAACAGGGTGATATTCTGTTCCATCAGCCAAATGAATGGCATTCCCTGCACGCAAACGGTCAGAATGCGTCTAATATTGTTGTGGTGACATTCCGGAGCTATTCCCCTGCCCTCAAAAGGCTTTCCGGGCATCCTCTTACCGTTGACCCTGCACAGAAAACAGTTCTTTCAAATATTATCCGGGAAAGCTTTCTCTTGTTTTCCTCTCCGCTTGGCGATCCTTACCGCAATCAGTTTGAGAAAAAAAAGAACGTTCCGTTCGGAACAGAGCAGCTTTTAAAGCTATATCTGACCGAACTGCTGCTTTTATTGATCCGAAAACAGGAAATCCCTGTTCCGATCCGCACTAAGCAGCAATCGGACGATAAGCGTTTTTATGAAATTACCTATTATATGAGCCAGAATATTTCCAAAAAGCTGATCATTGACGACATTTGTACCTACACCAACCTCAGCCGATCTACCATTAAGCAGATTTTTAAAAAAAATGCCGGCATGGGGGCAATTCAGTATTTTATACAAATGAAAATAGAGGCCGCAAAGACCTATCTGCGTGAAGGAAATTACAACATCACGCAGATTTCAGATCTTCTTGGCTATGACAATATCCACTATTTTTCCAAGCAGTTTAAGCAAATCTGCGGTATTTCACCAAAGGAATACTGTCAGTCGATTCAGGCAATGATTTCGGAAAAGTAAGTTATTTCAAATCCGCAATCGGGAAATAGGTGATCCGAAGATTCGTACAGCCATACGGCACTAATGTCAGCTCCATTTCATCAGTTACCGGCTGACGATCCTCAAACGGTTCAAAGGTTCGCGCCGGATACGGTGCGCACAGATAAGGTGCACGATAGCCGGTCAGATGCAGTTTGATTTTTGGAGTTTCCCAGACATATCCGGCTGCATCAAACTCCTCCACCCGGATCTCCTCTGCCGTGAGCGTTTCCGGCAAGGCAACATTCCAGCTTGTCTGATATCTGCGAAGTCCAAGCTGTTCATGCGGATCATAGACATCTGCTTCTTCAAATACCGGATTGACATTATACCAATACCATCCCTCCGGAAGCGGTGTTTCGGTGCTTCCCTCAAAAGCTTCCCATTTTTCCGGAATCGGAAGTGAATACAGAAGTACACCACGCCGGATTGCAATTGGGTATTTTTTGCACGCGTCACTGTCATCCACACGTAAAACCTCAATGTCCATTTTCATCCAAAGTGTGACGGTATCTCCTGTTTTCCAATCACGCAGAACGCTTACAAAACCATCAGCATCCGGTGTTCCCTCTGCCTTCTCTCCATTTACCCTGATTTCATACTGCTTACACCAGGACGGGATTTTTAAGTTCAAAGCAAAGCGATAATCCGCACCCATTACAAATGCAACCGTGTCACGGAACGGATATTCTGTTTTTTCCTCAATTTTTATGTCCCCAAAAGAAAGGCTGCAAGGGCCGTATGCCATAGCATAAACATTGTCCCCGTCATCTCTTGTGAACATTCCCATTATAAATTCCGGCAACACTGCAACAGAATTTACAGGACAACAGGAAACTGTATAGCACGGTGCATAAACCTGCATATCCCAATAAGCGCTGGATGAATTAGAATTGGCATAAATCTGATTCGGTGCACTTAAATAGGCAATTGCCTTTTCGTCCTTTTTTCGCGCTCCCTGTGCTGCATTATAGAACATTTCTTCCATGTAGTCGCCATATTTTGCGTCCCCCGTGATATAGGACATAGCGGCATAGGTTTCATTAAAGACTCTGAAATTACAGTATTCCGCCTCTGCCGTACTGCTGACCGGACCGATATATTCATTCACAGAAACCGGCGCGCCGGACAGATGTACCGCCTTTTTCCGAAGCTTCCGGATGGCATTTTCTGTCGCCTTTAAATACTCCTCTTTTCCGGTTACCGTATACAGCATTGCCGGCTGACGAATCGCCGTGCCATATCCGGCAGTATGGTTTGAATTATACCGCAATTCCGGCTTTAGGAGCGACTGATAGGACTGTTCAAACAAATCATGCCGGCAAAGATAATCCTCATACTCCTCCGCAAAAATTTTGAACCGTTCCTCTCCGGTGTAGTGATAGCATGCCACCATCACTTCTATGATCACCGATCCGGCATAGCTTGTTTTCCGATCTCCTTTCCAGTTTTCACAAAACCAAAGCATGCACCGGCAAACAGCATCCAAGACATCCGTTCTGCCGGTCGCCTCGTAAAATGCCAAAAGCGCCTTCATACCGCAGGACGTACCCCACGCGTTGTAGTCCTCATAAATTTTTGCGTCCGGCTCATAATATGTGCCTAAATATCCATCCTCACGCTGATTTTTCATCATCGCATTTACCCAATTTTCTGCTTTTGTGATTAACTCTGCATCCTGTAAGGTATAAGCTAATTTCACCAGTCCTGTCCAATAGTTTCCGGAAATCTCAGCGCCCCAGCCGGATTGATCACCATCTCCCCAGCGCTTGACATAGCTCTTTGCAACAAACGGATCTGCAATCATTCCTGGCTCTAATTCATCCAGATGACCTCCCATACCGTCCTTATTCCGGAGCAGCTGCTCGTTTAAAAATCCCTCAGCCCGGATTGCACCCAGAGGGAATGGCTTTAATTTCTGATAAATTTGCATTTTTTATTCCTCCTTTTCTCCATTTTATCAGAAACAGAAAAAAAGTAAATACAAAATACTCATATATATGGACAATTCTCATATAAAATGTTATACTATATACGGAGGGATCAATATGATATTTTATGAAATCACTTTAAAATCACTGCCAAGAATACTGTTTGCATATCCTGTACAGGTAGAGCACTACCAAAATCATTTTCATAAGCCGACCAATTTTTTAGAATTATGCCTTGTGGAGGAGGGCGAAATTGTTTATCAGTATTCGGATCAACCAGAGACGCATATCGTTCCAGGTACATTTGATCCGGTTTTACAGGATATGGACTGTGATACCTATGCCTTTTGCGATATGCCGCAGCGGCATACAACCGTTGGGGTCACCGTGGAATATGATTCTATTCGGCATGACACAAAAAACCCGGTAAGCATTTCCGAAATAAAGGAGAAATTGAATCAGCAAAATTATTTTCTGATTCCCTTTCAGGAGCCTTTGGAAACGGATTTTTCTCCGATTTTGGCACGGCTGACCCATCTGTGCAGCACCTATTCCTCACCCCGGCAGGAGAATAAGCTCAAGGCAATTTCAGAATGGTTTCTGCTTGTAAACGATCTGACAAAATATGTGTTAAAGCGAATCGAGCCAAATGCCGCTCTGCCGCCATCCGCTGCAAGATACGTCCGCGAAGCGGAAAAATACATTGCTGAGCATTATCAGCATTCTCTTCCTGTTTCTGAAATTGCAGCTGCACTTGGTTTGTCTGCCGGGTATCTGCATACCATTTTTAAAAATGTGAATGGAATTTCGATTGTGGAATTTATCAATCAGTATCGGATCAATCTTGCAAAGCAGTATATTCTCAATCAAAATCTGCCGTTGAATGAAATTGCCGCACAGGTTGGTATTTCCGATCCAGCATATATGAGCAGACTATTTAAAAAAATCACCGGAATAAGCTATCGGCAATTCTGCAAAAAGAAAGGCGCTCTTAAAAAAAGCATAGACCTTTCAAGGACATAGATACTCTTTCCATATAACGATAAAAAACATAAAGCATGCCGCCGATACCGGATTTTGTGAGGAATGACGGAGATTTTTGGATCATATCAAGGTCGGCAAGCACAAGAATCGGAGCAACAGCGGTAAACGTTTTCTTGAATCCGTTCCAGGTCAGAGCGGCAACAGAAGAACAAAATCCGTCTACACTTGCTGCAGTTGGGCAGGATATAAAGTTAATGTTCAGCTTCCGTTATATTGCTTACTGTCTATAATCATTTCAATCAATTCCTTTCTGACCGTAATAGGCATCTGCACCATGCTTCCTCAGAAAATGTCTGTCGAGAAGTTCGCTTTGTATGATATTGTCCGGCTTCATTAAGATTGTATGATATGCCATATCCGCAATTTCTTCGAGAATAACGGCATTTTCGACAGATTTAGCGGCATTTTCTCCCCAGGTAAAAACTCCGTGAGAGCAGACAAGGACACCGGGAATTTCCTTTGCCTTTTGGTTGTCGAACAGCTCTGTTATAACAAGTCCGGTTTCTTTTTCGTAATCTCCTCTTATCTCATCAGCAGTCATTTTTCGGGTGCAGGGAATTTCCCCGTAAAATGCGTCTGCATGGGTTGTTCCCAGGGGAGGAATCGGCATTGCACATTGTGCGAATACGGTCGCCCATTTGGAATGAGTGTGCGTAATTCCGCCTATGTGCGGATAGCGTTTGTAAAGCTCCAGGTGCGTTGCCGTGTCAGAGGACGGGTTCAATCTGCCCTCTATTTTGTTTCCCGAAAGGTCTACCACAACCATATCCTCAGACATCATACTTTCGTAACCGACACCTGACGGTTTTATTACGACATATCCGGTATTTCTGTCGATTTGCGAAACATTTCCCCAGGTAAGCTTTACAAGCCTGTGCTTCGGCAGCATAAGATTTGCCGAAAATACAGCCTCTTTTATTTTTTCTAACATATTGTCACTTCCTATTGCAATTCTTCGTTGTATATGGTACGATATACTTATAACACACAAAACGAAAATATTCAATATGCGGCGGATATTTAGGCAAATGCGCAAATGATAGAATAAAATGAGCGAAAACGGTGATAAAATGAGCATAACAAGCAGACAGGAAAATATATTAAAATTGGTGGGCGAATATAAATATATATCGGTTCAAAAGCTGGCAGAACTGACGTATACTTCGCCGTCGAGCATACGGCGTGATTTAGCGCGTCTCGAAAATATGTGTTTTGTAAAAAGAACGCACGGCGGCGTGCAGAGCATGGAGGAAAGCAACCTGCCGCCGAATTTTAAAAATCGTATGTCGCAAAACACGGCGCTTAAACGGAAAATAGCATATAAGGCGGTACGTTTTCTGCATGACAATCAGTGTATCATGCTCGACAGCTCATCAACAGCAGGCTATCTGCTGCCGCATATCGCCAAGCTTAAGGATATTACACTGTTTACAAATAATATGATAACAGCGCTGAATGCCATTAATTACGGCATATCCACATACTGTATCGGCGGGCATGCATATAAAAATTCGCCGGTTCTGTCCGGAGAAGAAACATATAAAATATTGGAAAGCATACATCCGGATATTGTGTTTTTTTCTTCGTTCGGTTTGGATTCCGACGGAAACATCACAGACCCTACCCCTGAGGAAAACTATGCACGTGCGATTATGCTGAGAAATTCGGCGCAAAGCGTATTTTTGTGCGATAGCGAAAAGTTCGGCAGGCGCTCGGTATATAGCCTGACATCTGCGGATAAGGTAACGGCATGCGTATTCAATGAAAGGTTTGAAAAATTGAAATGTAAATGTCATATTGTTTATTAATGTGCCGTTCTAAGGCTCTAAAAAAGGTGTTTTGGGGACACCAGAAGCAGCTTCTGATGTCCCCAAAACGAAACCCCCTATCGGAGCTGCGCTCCGCAATCCTTTTCCAGACGCTTGAGCATTTTATCAAATACTTCATTGACTTCATCACCGGTCAGGCTGCGGTCGGCAGCACGGAATGCAACTGCAAATGCTGCGCTCTTTTTGCCCTCCGGAATCTGTTCGCCCTCGTAAACATCAAACAGCTCAATATGCTCTAAGAGTGATCCGGCTGCTTTTGTCATTGCAGTTTCCAGATCTGCTACCGGAATCTCCCGGTCTACCAGAACAGCAATATCACGAATGACTGCCGGATAACGCGGCAATCCGCGGTACTTCACTTCCTCGGTCGGCTCTAAGGATGCAAAATCCAATTCCGCCGTAAAGCATGCGTCATCAATTTCAAAGTTTTTGCATACATCCGGATGCATTTGTCCGACAATACCGATCTCCTGATCCCCTGCATAAACCTTGGCACATCTGCCCGGATGGAATGACGGGTGATCGCTACATGCCTTGTAGGAAATATTGTTCATATGCAGCGCTGCAAAAAGCTCTTCTAAAACACCCTTGATATCATAAAAATCCACCTTGCCAAACATGCCGAGCGTAACTGTTTCGCGCTCATCCGGGAGTCTTCCCGGCTCTGTCGGAATATAAATTTTCCCGATTTCAAACAGCTTTGCCTGTGCAATCCGGTGGTTATAATTATGTGCAAGAATCTGCATCATAGAACCGATTGTGGTTGTCCTCATCACCGAGGTATCCTCGCCAAGCGGATTGGTGATCACTACATTTTTCCGCATAGCGCTGTCCTTTGCGAAATTCAGCTTATCGTAAACAGTCGGAGACACAAATGTGTAGGTGCAGATTTCCGAAAGTCCCTCTGCAATCATAATCCGCTTTACAAAATCACGTCTTTCCTGAATCGCAGTCAGACCGCCTGTGGTGGTGCTGCCGGAGAGAAGTGTGGTCGGAATTTTATCATATCCGTAGATTCTTGCAATTTCCTCTGCAATATCTGCCTCGCTTTCAATATCCGGCCGGAAGGTCGGTGCGATAATTTCCATTTTATCGGTATCCACCAGAAATTCCAGTTCACGCAGATAGGTTGCCATGTCCCCCATCGGAATATCTGTCCCCAAAAACGCATTGATCTTCTCGGGGCGGAATGCGTGTACCTTTTGTTCTTTGATATGACCTTTCACATCAATCGTACCGCCGACAACCTCGCCGCAGCCAAGCTCCTCTACCAGCTGGCATGCACGTTCTAATGCCGGGATGGTATTATTAACATCCAATCCCTTTTCATAACGTGAAGATGCCTCGGTACGGAGTCCGGCTCTCTGCGCACTCAGGCGGACAGACGCTGCATCAAAGGTTGCAGACTCGAAAATAACCGTGGCAGTGTCCAGCTTTACCTCTGAATTAAAGCCGCCCATAACACCGGCAATTGCAACCGGACGGTTTCCGTCTGCAATCACAAGGTCCTTAACACAGAGAGTGTGGTCTGTATCATCCAGTGTTTTAATAACTTCGCCCTCATGTGCATCCCGGACGATGATTTTGTGTCCCTCCAAATCACGCAGATCAAACGCATGCATCGGCTGACCGTATTCCAGCATGATATAGTTTGTAATATCCACAATATTATTAATCGAACGAACTCCTGCTGCTCTTAAGCGCGCTGCCATCCATTTCGGGGACGGTCCGATTTTTACGTTCTTCACCATCTTTGCACTATAGCGCAGGCACTTATCCGGATTCTGCACCTCAACGGTCAGGGTATCCTGAATCTTTTCGTTATTTTCCGAATAGGTCGGCTTTTTTACCGAGAACGGGCGGTGGAATGTCACTGCCGTTTCTCTTGCCAAGCCGATCACGCTAAAGCAATCCGGGCGGTTTGATGTGATTTCAAATTCTACCACATCCTCATTCAGTCCAAAATAGTCCTTAATATCCATGCCGACTTTTGTGTCCCCCGGAAGAACTAAAATTCCGTATTCCGGTGTATAGCCAAGATCTGCATCGGTAAGACCTAATTCCTCATGAGAGCAAAGCATACCGTTTGATTCCACACCGCGGAGTTTTCCTTTTTTGATCACGGTACCACCCGGCAGTTTGGACTGATGCTTTGCCACCGGAACAATCTGTCCCTCTTTCACATTTGGCGCACCGGTTACAATCTGGATCACCTCATCGCCGACATCCACCTGGCAGATCACCAAGTGATCGCTGTTTTCGTGCGGTTTAATCTCTAAAATTTTACCTGTTACAACATTTTCAATTGCCGCTCCGATATTCTCCACACCCTCGACCTTTGATCCGGTCATGGTCAGTGCATGCGCATACTGCTTTGGTGTAATTCCGGACATATCGGTAAAATCGGCAAACCAACTCATTGGTACTTTCATACGATCCCCTCCTTTAGAACTGATTTAAAAATCTCATGTCATTTTCATAGAACAGACGAAGATCGTCAATGCCATAGCGGCGCATAACGATTCTTTCCAGTCCCAGACCAAACGCAAATCCGGAATAAACCTCCGGATCGATTCCGCAGTTTGCCAAAACCTTCGGATGCACCATACCGCAGCCTAAAATTTCGATCCATCCCTCGCCCTTGCAGACACGGCAGCCCTCGCCGCCGCAGACAAAGCAGGAAACGTCCATTTCTGCGGACGGTTCGGTAAACGGGAAATGATGCGGACGAAAACGAACCTTTGCATCCTGTCCGTAAAGCTCCTTAATAAATGCTTCCAGCGTTCCTTTCAGATCTGCCATAGTAACGCCCTTATCTACCACCAATCCCTCAATCTGATGGAAGATCGGGGAATGGGTTGCGTCCACAGCGTCACTCCGGTACACACGCCCCGGTGCGATAATCCTAATCGGCGGCTTTTGCTTTTCCATCACGCGCACCTGCATCGGCGAGGTTTGCGTTCTTAACACAATATTATCCTCTACATAAAAGGTATCCTGCGTATCGCGTGCCGGATGGTTTTTCGGAATATTTAAAGCCTCAAAGTTATAGTAATCATACTCTACTTCCGGTCCTTCTGCAATCTGAAATCCCATGCCGATAAAGACCTTCTGCACCTCATCCAGTACTTGTGAGAGCGGATGCATATGTCCTAACTCCTGCTTTCTGCCCGGCATGGTAACGTCGATGACCTCTCTTTTCAGTTTTTCCTCCTGAAGTTTTTTGGAAAGCTCTGCTTTCCGCTCGTCAATTTCCTTTTCCAGGAATGTACGAACCTCATTTGCAAGTGCACCGATCTTCGGACGCTCTTCGCTTGAGAGCGCACCCATACCCTTTAAAACGGCAGTCAGCTCTCCTTTTTTCCCTAAGAAACGAATCCGGAGCTGATCCAGACCCTCTAAATCCTTTGTCTCGGCAAGCAAATCGGTTACATTCTGCCGGATCTGCTGCAGCTTTTCTTTCATCTAATCAATCCTTCCATATTTAATACAAAAAAGCCCTGCATGGAACAATCCATGCAGGGACGAAAATTCTTCCGCGGTACCACCCTGATTTCTGCACAAAGACAGACGCTTCATTTACGTTAACGGACGCAGGTAACCGGCGCCGGCTACCCATTTCCACTTCACCGGCACAGCTCCGAAACGAAGGTTCAGCAAGTCCTCTTACCGCAGCGGCTTTCAGCCCGTGACCTCTGCTCTCTTATGGCGAATTGACTGCCTACTGAATTTCATCATCGCTTTTCATACTAATATTATACCACGTTTTTGCATTTTTTCAAGTCTTTTTTCAAATTCTTTTATGTTTTTTATTGAGTATTTCAGGTATCTGCAACGGCATGTAAAAAATTTAAAAAAATCTTAAAAAATTTTTAAAATTTGTGTTGACAGAATATGAAATTTATGGTATGATAACAATTGGGGAAGATAACGAAACGACATTTGATGTTCGCAGCAGGAAAAAGGTCATCATATGCCGGTTGTTTGAAGAACAGCGGTGTGGATGACCTTTTTGCATGAGAATTTTGTCGAAATATGATATTATTCGCGGCATCAAATTGATAAAAAGAGATCAGCCACACCAGCATTTCAATCGGCATAATTCGACATAATATCAGCTTTTATAACAACGGTATTTTATATCAATCCTTTTATTTTTGTCAACATGTACAAAAATATTGTCACAATAATGTAGTTTAATTTAAAAATTACAAAATTTCAAAAAAAGTATTGTATTTTATGTCATTTTGTAGTATTATATAACATGGAAGGGAAAGTTTAAAATGGATGTTGCATAAAATACTGATCTTCCACAGACGCCTTTCCAATCATTATTTATTACAACTCAAGGGGGAGAATATTATGCAGAATTGCATAACAGTACTAATTGCAGATGACAATAAAGTCTTTGCAAACAATTTGGCTGAATTTCTAAAAGTTCAGCCGGGAATCAAAGTAGCAGGTGTCGCTTATGACGGGGAAGAAACATATGGCATGGTTTTGGAAACAAAGCCGGACATTGTTCTGATTGATATTGTCATGCCGAAGCGCGACGGATTGTCGGTGTTAAAACGTCTGTCTGAAACCAAGCTTGATAAAAAACCGGAATATATCGTAATGTCCGTTGCTTCCAGCGATCGCATGATTGATTCTGCAACCAATCTCGGTGCGGAATATTTTCTGCTCAAGCCGCAGGAAAATGCCGCTATTTTGGATACAATCCGTTCCTTAGCAGCAATGCCGGCTGCTTCTGCAGCAACGCCGACATCAGAAACGCGGACGGCTTCAACCCCGGATCTTGAATGTGTGGTTACGAAATACATTCATGAATTAGGTGTTCCTGCACATATCAAAGGTTATCAGTACATCCGCTCGGCAATTTTAATGGTGATTGAAGATATGGATCTTTTGAACTATATCACAAAACAGCTCTATCCGACCATTGCCAAAAAGTATGGCACAACTTCCTCCCGCGTAGAACGAGCAATCCGACATTCGATTGAGGTTGCCTGGAATCGCGGTAAACCGGAAATGCTGAATGAAGTTTTTGGTTATACCATTGATACCGGGAAAGGAAAACCGACAAATTCAGAATTTATCGCTATGGTTGCTGACCGGATCCGTCTGAATCAAAAATGATTTCCTGCCGCTGCAAGAGGGCGGTGAAATCATCGCCCCTTGCAGCCGGCAAACAATCCGGAGAATGCACTCATTCAATAAAACACAAGAATTTTAAGTCAAAACAAGAGCACAGAACAGTCTGTTCCTTTTTTACATCCCAGTTTTTAATATTCAATTCTGACATTCCTTTTTAATTCTGTAAAACAGATTTATAGTAGTTCCCAAATTCTGCAAGTGCGTCTACAACCGGCAGCAGTTCTTTGCCAAGCTGGGTAAGTCCATATTCCACTTTTGGGGGTAATTCCCGATAATCATACCGATAAACCAAACCGTCACTCATCATCTGCCGCAAACTGTCCGTGAGCACTTTTTGCGATATACCGTCCAAATCTCTCAAAAGTTCATTAAATCTCCACGGACGTGCTTTCAGATTACGAAGAATTAAAAGCTTCCATTTTCCGCCGATCAAGGCAACTGCCGTTGCCACCGGGCATGCCGGCAACTCATTTTTTGTTTTCATATGCTTTACACCTCACAATTCTATTTTATCACACATTTCAAAAAAAGTATATAGTTATAAAAAAGTGCGTACTTGTTTTTGTATATACACTATGCTATACTATCATTAAGCAATGGGAATTTGCTAATATTATTGGAGGTGCATCCTTATGAAAAACTATACAAAGACAAAACTTGATGGTGAAAGCAGAACCGAACTGCACGAAAAGCTTGGTTTAACCGGCGCAGAAATCAGTATTAATCAGCTTCCGGCAGGCGCCGGGGTTCCATTTGTGCATTCTCACAAAAATAACGAAGAAATTTACGGAATCCTTGCCGGCAGCGGAAAGGCCGTTATTGACGGCGAAGAAATCGAGCTCTCCGCAGGCGACTGGCTGAAAGTTGCTCCAGCTGCAAAAAGACAGTTTTCCGCAGCAGCCGATTCCGGAATTACCTTTGTCTGTATTCAGGTAAAAGAAAACTCTCTCGGCGGGTTTACCGCAGAAGATGCGATTGTATATTAAATTCAAAAAACCTGCCGGGAAAACTCGACAGGTTTTTTGAATTTAGCAAAGTTCCTTTGCCATTTGTTTAATTTGTCCGATACTTTCCTCATTCAGCGCGGATTTTAAATGCGCTGACGTTTCAAGATAGGTCAGATTCTTGCTGTTTTCCAGCATTTTTTTCATCACACGTTCCGCCGTTGCTGCCCATGAACCGTTCTCAATAAAGCCAACTGTGCGGTTCTGATAGTTCCGCTCGGTCAGATTTAAAAGAAATTCACGCATAAACGGGAACACATCTGCATTATAGGTCGGAGACGCTAACACAAGCTTACTGTAGCGGAATGCATCCTCCACATTCTCTGCCATGTCGCTCCGGGCAAGATCGGAAACAACCACCTTGGGACATCCGTTTTTCCGGAGCTCCTCTGCTAAAAGCTCTGCTGCCTTTTTCGTGTTTCCATAAACGGATGCATACGCAATCATAACGCCCTCATTTTCCGGACGGTATGCCGACCAGGTGTCATAAAGACTTAAGAAATAGTCTAAATTCTCTGAAAGCACCGGTCCGTGCAGCGGACAGATGGTCTGAATATCCAGTGCCGCAACTTTTTTCAAAAGCGTCTGAACCTGTGCGCCGTATTTTCCGACAATGCCGAAATAATATCTTCGTGCCTCGCATGCCCAGTCCTCATCTGCATCCAGCGCACCGAATTTTCCGAAAGCGTCTGCGGAGAAAAGAACCTTTTCCGTCTGATCATAGGTGACAAACACCTCCGGCCAGTGTACCATCGGCGCCATAATAAAGGTGAGCGTATGCGTTCCTAAACTCAGCTCATCTCCTTCTCCGACAGTGATCCGCCGTTCCGGGAAATCCTCTCCGAAAAACTGCTTCATCATCACAAATGCCTTTGCACTGGAAACAATCGTGGTTTCCGGATATGCGTGCATAAAGGTCACAATGTTTGCAGAATGATCCGGCTCCATATGCTGTACGATCAGATAGTCCGGAGTTTTCCCGTTTAGAACTGTTTTTACATTCCCCATCCATTCCTCTGAAAAATATGCGTCTACTGTATCCAGCACTGCAATCTTTTCGTCCAGAATCGCATAGGAATTGTATGCCATACCGTTTTCCACAGTATACTGACCCTCAAACAGGTCGATTTCGTTATCATTTACGCCGATATACTTGATGCTCTTTGTAATGTCCATGCCAATTTTCCTCCTCTGTGAGGGAATTACACCCCAATATTCTTTTATTATTGTACCACAGATTTTCTGAAATTGCAATCCCTCTTTTTGGGAAAAACGCTATTACTCTGCAAAGCCGTTGGGATGCGTGCTCTGCCAGCGCCAGCTATCCTCACACATTTCATCAATGC
>CAKSJF010000055.1 GCA_934462945.1 uncultured Clostridia bacterium
CAAAACCCTTCTCAAAGTAAATGCAACATCAAATTATATGTAAATGCAACAGTTGCATTTACAATGAAAATTTACGTGATTGAAAAAAGTTTTTGACAAATGCATAAAAATGTGTTACAATATAGATAAATTTTATCAAAGAAAAGATGGAGGAAGCTGATGGACGCGGACGATAGCGACGATAACACTCAGTTTATGATGAAAAAAACGGCTCAAAAAAAGAGCTTTATTGGCATGCGTAGGATTTTTCGCATGCTTTTTTGTATGTAGGAGGAAAAGAGCTTGAGTAATTTATCTTATATTATTTTAATTGTAGTTTTGGTGATGTTTTCAGCCTATTTCTCGGCAACCGAGACGGCATTTTCGTCTATGAACCGGACAAAGCTGAAAACGATGGCGGAAAAGGGAAACGCAAAGGCAAAGCGTGCGTTGGATTTATCCGAAAAATATGATAAGCTGTTATCCACGATTCTGATTGGAAACAATATCGTGAACATCACAGCAGCATCTGTCGCAACGGTGTTTTTTGTAAATTTGGTCGGAGACGCAGGTGTTACGCTTTCCACAGTGGTTCTGACAATTGTTGTATTGATTTTTGGTGAAATTTCTCCGAAAAGCATCGCCAAGGACTGTCCGGAAAAATTTGCGATGTTTTCAGCTCCTTTTATCGGCGCACTGATTTGGGTATTAACCCCGCTGACCTTTCTGTTTTCTTTGTGGAAAAAACTTCTTTCCAGGCTGCTCCGAATGGAACGCGAGAGCGGCATGTCGCAGGAGGAGCTTTTGATGCTGGTGGAGGAAGTGCAGCAGGACGGCAGCATTGATGAAAATGAGGGCGAGCTTTTAACAAACGTGATTGAGTTTTCCAACATTTCTGCCGAGGATATTTTAACGCACCGCGGCGATTTAGAGGCAGTACCGGTGGAGGCAGAAAAAAGCGAGATTGCAGAGGCATTTCAGACCTCAAAATTCTCCAGAATCCTGGTGTATAAGGAAAGCATTGATAATATTATCGGCGTCATTCACCTGAAGGACTTTTACACCGGCATGGGCGTGACCGAAAAAAGCGTGGAGGAAATTTTATCCCCTGTGATTTTTGTGCTGCAAAACGAAAAAATTGACGATATGCTTGAAAAGCTGCAAAAATCGAAATCCCATTTGGCAGTTGTTTTGGATGAATACGGCGGCACCTACGGCATTGTCACCATGGAGGACATTTTAGAGGAATTGGTAGGCGAAATCTGGGACGAACATGACGAAGTCGTGGAGGATATCCGGCTTTGCGGCAAGGATACATACCTGGTGAATGCGGCAATGGATTTAGATGATTTCTGTGAGCGCTTTCACATTGAGACAGAGTCGGAAAGCTCACTTTTGAGCGGATGGATTATGGAGCAGATGGAAAAGGTTCCGGATGCCGGAGAAAGCTTTCAGTATCAGAACCTGACCATCACCATAGCAAAGGTGGAACATCACCGGATTGCAGAGGTAAGGGTGAAAGAAAAAAAGGATGAGGAAAAAACGCAGTGATACCGTTAAAAAATTGTGAATAATTTTCAGAAACGATTTACAAGACGGAGAAAAAGTGATAAAATAAAAGAAAGCATATCCAAACCAAGGTAAATAGAAAAGAGGGTCTTATGAGTAACATTTGGCATGATATCAGTCCGAAAAGAATTTCCCCAGTGGATTTTATGGCATGCATCGAAATTCCAAAGGGCGGAAAAAACAAGTATGAAATGGATAAGGAAACGGGACTTTTGTGTCTGGATCGCGTGCTTTACACCTCCACCCACTACCCGGCAAACTATGGATTCATTCCGCGTACCTATGCAGCCGACGACGATCCGCTGGATGTTTTGGTTTTATGTCAGGAGACGATTGTTCCGATGACGCTGGTGCGGTGCTATCCGATTGGTGTGATCAAAATGATTGATAATGAACGTCCGGATGAAAAAATCGTAGCAATCCCGTTTAACGATCCGTCTATGAACTGCTACCACGATATTTCCGAACTTCCAAAGCATACCTTAGAGGAAATTTCGCATTTCTTCCGCGTGTATAAATCGCTGGAGGGCAAGGAGACGGTTGTAAGCGAAATGCATGGAGCAGACGCGGCAATCGAGATCATTTCCAACTATATGGCGCGGTACAAGGATTGTTTCTGCTAAGGAGGCAAAGTCTGAAAGAAAATTGCCCATAGCACAGCTTTTTGCTCGGGGCGGTACAGTCGTACAGAGCAGTGGCGTTACCTAAATCAAAGATTTAGAACGCTGTTGCATGGCTTTCGTTTCCAAATTGAAAATTTGGACTCAAGCTCAACAACTCGCTGCAAAGCAGCACTCTGAACAATTTTCTTTCAGACTTAAGTTTTGTGCCTTCCAGCACGGAAAGGAATGGTTATAAATATGAAATTGATTGCGGCAACGCATAATAAGGGCAAGGTTTCGGAATTGCAGGAGATTTTAGGCGAGCTGGGATATGAAGTCATCTCTCAGGGGGATGCCGGAATTTCGGAAGAACCGGAGGAAAACGGGAAAACCTTTGAGGAAAATGCGCTGATCAAAGCACACGCTGTGGCAAAGCTTTGCGACTGTCCGGTGATTGCAGACGATTCCGGACTTTGCGTGGACGCATTAGGCGGCAGACCGGGGATTTACTCGGCACGCTATGCCCCCACCGATACAGAGCGTATCAAAAAGCTTTTAAAGGAGCTGGAGGGATGTGAAAACCGGAGTGCAAAATTTGTTTCTGCTGCAGCGGTTGTTTTCCCGGACGGAGAAGAAATTGCGGTGCGCGGAGAGGTACACGGAACGATTCTGAAAGAGCCGTGCGGACACGGAGGCTTCGGCTACGATCCGGTGTTCTACTCGGATGAACTGCAAAAAAGTTTTGGAGAGGCAAGCGCAGAGGAAAAAAATCAAATCAGCCACCGCGGACGGGCATTCCGGAATTTATGCGAAGTGTTAAAGACACACGGCTAAGGAAAGGAAAAGGAATATGGATGTTTTTATTGAATATATTGTAAAAAAGAAAAAAACTGCACAGGACTATCTAAAGGCAGTGGGGATTGTATTTGCTTGTGTGATTGTCTGGATGCTGCTTTTGATGTTTAACCGGTATCTGCTGGGGTTAGGACTCTTTTTGATTGTCGGTGCAGGCTGGGGCGCGTGGAAGCTGATCCAGGGAATTAATGTGGAATATGAATATATTCTGACCAATAGTGAAATGGACGTAGATCGGATTGTGGCAAAAATGCGGAGAAAACGCATGCTGTCCATGGATTTTAAGACCATCGAGCTTTGCGCCAGATGTGATGATCCGGAGTTCCGGCATGAATTTGAAAATACTGCCTCCATCGCAAAAACCTATGATGTCCGCGGCGGAGAAAATCAGGCATATTTTGTGGACTATGTTGCCGGAGAAAGCGGAAAAACCAGAATTTTATTCTGTCCGGACGAGAAAATGCTGGAGTCGATTAAAAAGATGGCTCCGCGGACAGTTCATCTATGATTTGCGGGATCGGCACGGATTTGATTGAGATTGAAAGGATTGCGCGCCTTTTGCAGAATCCGCGCTTTTTAGAACGTGTATACACAAAGGAGGAACAAAGGCAGTTACGGAGCGCAGAGTCCTATGCGGCAAATTTTGCGGCAAAGGAGGCATATTCCAAAGCGCTTGGAACAGGGGTTTCCGGCTTTTCGCTGACCGATATTGAAATTCTCCGGGATGAGCGGGGAAAGCCGTATCTTTTAGCATACCGGGGAGCGGCATGCGCCGGTCGGGTGCATGTTTCGCTTTCGCACAGCCGGGAATATGCGCAGGCTTTTGTTGTGGTTGAGGAATGAGAATATGAAGGTTTGTACGGCGCAGCAAATGCGCAATTTAGACCGCGCGGCAGAGGAGCTTGGAGGGATTCCGAGTATTGTTTTAATGGAAAATGCCGCGCTTGCCTGTGTGCAGGAGATTTTGAAAAGAGAACCGAAAAGCGTTGGGATTTTTTGCGGAAAGGGCAATAACGGCGGCGACGGACTGGCAATTGCACGGCATTTAAAAAACCGCGGCATTGATACGGCGGTTTATTTTGTGTGCGGAACCGATTATCAGGGTGACGCGCTGATCAACTACGAAATATACACCAACATGGGAGGAAAAAGCACAGAACTCACCGGGCAAACCTTTTTTGAATATCATAATATTAGGCATGATCTGCTTGTGGACGCGATTTTCGGAACGGGATTTTCCGGAGAGCCGAGAGGAATTGCCCGGGAAGTGATGGAGGAAATCAACCGGTTTCCGATTCCGGTGCTTTCGGTAGATATTCCGAGCGGTGTTTCAGCAGATGACGGGGCAGTATGTTCTGTTGCTGTGCGCGCAGATGTGACAGTCACCTTTGCGGCATATAAACGCGGACTTTTGCTCTATCCGGGGGCAGATTATGCCGGAGAGATTGTTTTGGCGGATATTTCAATTCCGCAGTATATTATGGAGCAGCAAAATGTGACGGTGGATTTGCTTGATCACACCGCGGCATGCAAGCTGATGCCCAAGCGTTCTGCCTATTCGCAAAAAGGAGACTACGGAAAGGTTTTGATCATAGGCGGATCAGGCGGAATGAGCGGAGCAATTGCCATGGCAGCGCAGTCAGCGCTAAAGTGCGGCGCAGGGTTGGTGCTTGCAGGAGTGCCGCAATCCATTAACCCGATTCTGGAGCAAAAGCTGACCGAACCCATGACCATTTCTCTGCCGGAGCAGGACGGAAAACTTTCCCGGGATGCCATTCCGGCAATTTTAGAAAAGCTTTCCTGGTGCGATTCCGTTTTGATCGGACCGGGGATGGGACAGAGTGAGGACACAGCAGAAATTTTAGCGCAGATTTTCGCAAAAGCAAGCGTTCCGGTTGTGGTAGACGCGGACGCGCTGAATCTTTTGTCCCGGCATATGGACTATTTAGATACCTGCAGCGCCGGATTGGTTCTGACGCCGCATTCGGTGGAATTTTCCCGGATTTCCGGTCTTTCACTTTCGGAAATCGAAGCGTCCCGGCTGACCGTTTCGGAAACTTTTGCGCAGGAGCATGGAGTAACGCTGATTTTAAAAGGACCGCATACCGTTATTACCGCGCCGGACGGCGGGCAAAGAGTTAACACAACCGGAAATTCCGGCATGGCGTCCGGTGGCAGCGGAGATGTGTTAGCCGGCATGATTGCAGCATTTTTAGCACGCGGCATGCAGGAGGCTGACGCGGCAGCCTTAGCCGTTTTTCTGCATGGTTTAGCAGGAGATCTGGCTGCAAAAAAGCTGGGTGAGGATTCTATGAGTGCAACAGATTTGATTGCAGAAATCCCGGCAGCAATAAAAAACCTGATTTTACCTCTGGAAAATCAGCATAAAATATGATACAATAGAGGGGAAAGAAAAAATATGAAAACAAGAACCTGGGCAGAAATTGATTTGGATGCCCTGACACATAATATACATGAGATCAGACGGATTACAAAGCCAACTGCAAAAATTATGGCGGTGGTAAAGGCGGACGCGTATGGTCACGGCGTGCGTGAGGTCGCAAAAACGCTGATTGACGAGGGTGCAGACTATCTGGCGATTGCCTGTGTTGATGAGGGAAAACAACTCCGAAACGACGGAATCACAGTCCCGATTCTGATTCTGGGCGCTGTGATGCCGGAGGATGCAGAGGATTTAATTGATTATCAGCTGATGCCGGCAGTGTTTGATTATGATCTGGCAAAGGCAGTTTCCGATGCGGCGCTCACCAGAAACACACGGGCAAAAATTCATATTAAATTAGATACCGGAATGTCCCGGATTGGATATGTTACCGGGGTGGATGATGATGCGGTATGCCGGGAGATTGCAGAGATTGCAGCTCTGCCGGGAATTGAAATTGAGGGAATCTTTTCGCATTTCTCCACATCGGACGAACGGGATCAAAGCTATACAAAGCTACAGTTTGACCGGTTTATGACGGTTTGCGGCATGTTAGAGGAGCGCGGAATCAAAATTCCGATCCGGCATATTGCAAACAGCGCCGCAATTATGATGTATCCGGAAACACATCTGGAAATGGTGCGTGCCGGTGTAATCCTATACGGGCTCTACCCCTCTGAGGAAGTGGACAAAACAAAGCTTTCCCTAAAACCGGTCATGAGTGTGAAAGCAAGAGTGACAATGGTAAAGGAATTAGAGGAAAACCGCGGCGTCAGCTACGGAAAAGCGTACATAACCAATCACCGCACGCGGATTGCTACGGTACCGATTGGTTATGCCGATGGATATACGAGGCTTTTAAGCGGTAAGGCACAAATGATCGCAAAAAATGAAAAAGTACCTGTAATCGGTAGAATTTGTATGGATCAATGTATGATTGACGTAACAAATGTTCATACTATAAATGCAGGTGACGAAGTAGTCGTTTTTGGAGCTGATACTGTGACAGCAGACGATCTGGCAGAATGGATTGGAACTATCAATTATGAGATGATCTGCGTGATTGCCAAGCGTATTCCACGGATATACCTGAAAAACGGGGAGGTGGAGACAGTCATCAATTACCTGGAGAATTTATAGTATCATGGAAAATTTAAAAACGGGGGGCCTGATTACTTTGTCACAGCTAAAAAAGGCCGGCTCAAGACTTGTTTTGAACAGGGGCAGGGAAAATGTCCGCACGGTATTATGTCTGGTTCGGAAATACCGCAAGATCAACCGATGCCGCAGTTTAAAAAAGGGCTATGAGGAAATGGCTTTTGTAAATCTTTCGTTAGCAGAAATGTGTTTTGATGCCGATAACGAAGCGTTACGGCGGTATGAGGAAAAACTGACGGAGTGTGAATAGTGGTGATTGTAAAAAGAGGAGATATTTATTATGCCGATTTAAGTCCTGTAGTTGGCAGCGAACAGGGCGGGGTCAGACCGGTTCTGATTATTCAGAACGATGTCGGAAATAAATACAGCCCAACGGTAATCGCAGCAGCCATCACCTCGCAGATCAACAAAGCGAAAATGCCCACGCATATTGAGCTTTGTGCGAAGGAGTTTGGACTGAATAAGGATTCCGTGATATTACTGGAGCAAATCAGAACAATTGATAAGAAACGGTTAAGAGAGAAAATAGGTCATTTAAGCGATGAGCTGATGGTGTTAGTCAATGATGCCTTGGCAATCAGCTTTGGCTTAGAAAGTTTTTAATCCTTTTAAAACAGGATGAAGGTTTTAGGAGGAAATGCGTATGAATGAACAAAGAGAATTTTAATTTGGTATGTGGAATACTACATACCAAAAAAACCACCAAACAAGAGAGATGTTAAAAAAAGACCATTCAAGAGCTCAGAGATTGTCCTCTTGAATGGCACATCAAACGCGCCCGGCGGAGTATGAAAGTACCCCGTCGGGCGCGTTTTCAATCCTGTCTTTTGTTGTATAGAAACATCCCGATTCCTGCTCCGCAGATTAGAATATAGCCAAGCACACTAAACAGATCCGGAATCTGATGGAAGAATAGAAATCCAAAAAGTGCGGCAAACAAAACCTGGGAATAGTCATAGACGGAAATTTCCTTTGCCGGGGCACAGATATAGGCTCTTGTAATACCAAATTGCCCCACACAGGCGCTGATTCCGGCGCAGACTAAACATAAAAAGCTTTGAAAACTCATCGCGGTATGTTCTGCTGCCATAAAGGGCAGGCAGACCAGACAGGAGAATGCAGAAAAATAGAAAATGATCACCGAGCTGTTTTCTCCGCGCTGACCCATCAGCCGTACAAAGGTATAGGCAACCCCTGCTCCAAAGCCACCCAATGCACCAATCAGCGCCGGTATGGGTGTATAGCCGGACATGGTTGGTTTGATAATCAGAATACTTCCCAAAAATGCAGTCACCACACCTAAAATCTGCACCCAGGACGGACGCTCCCGGAGCAGAAAAACGGAAAAAATGATTGCAAAGAACGGAGAAAGCTTATTGAGCATATTCGCATCTGCCAGAACTAAATGATCAATGGCATAAAAATTGCTCACCAATCCGAGTGTACCAAAAAAGGAACGGCAGAAAAGCGGAAGAATGTTTCGCTTTTGCGGCAAAAAGCTTTCCTTATTCTTCAGCATTGTAACCGTAACGACCAAAAGCGCCACGGCATTTCGGAAAAATGCCTTCTGAAAAGACGGAAGATCCCCTGCTAAGCGCACAAATACACTCATCATCGAAAAACCGAATGCGGCGGTAATGACATATAAAATTCCTTTGGTTCTTGCGTTCATAAAATATCCCTGCTTTGTTTTTATTCTTTTCTTAGTATAACACAGAATCCGAAAAATTTCAAGAGCGGGGTTTTCTTTATCAGGTTTGGTTCAATACGAAAAAATTCATAATAAAAGGGATTGATTTTTACACTTTTAAAATAAAGTGGTTTTTATGAAAGTCAAGAAGTCCTTCGCGGCGCATTTTTCCGAGTTCAAGCGACAGACCGCTGCGCTCTACTGCAAGGTAGTCTGCAAGCTGCTGTCTTGAAAAAGGAATGTCAAATTCGTATTTTCCGAGACGTTGTGCTTCGGCGGAAAGATAGGACATCAGCTTTGCGCGCGTTGTGCGCTGTCCCATATGCGTAAGCTTTTCACAAAACCGCAGATTTTTCCCGGCAAGTTCGCCGAGCAGGTTGCGTATCATCTGGCTGTGGTGTGCACAGGCGGACGGACACACATTCAGGACGCGCCCTACGTTTAAATACATCACAGTAACGGGAGTTTCAGCCACTGCGTCTACATCCAGCACCGAGCCGGGGGCGCAGGCATAGGCGGCGGCAAAGGTTTGCCCCGGTTCTGCCTTGGAAAGAATATTGCGGTTGCCCCAAATATCCTCCTGTATGATCAAAACGCTTCCCGACAGCACAAACCCAATTGATTTTGCTGTGTCGCCAGCATGCAGCAGAAAGGTATCCTTTGAAAAGCTCTCTTTTCGCGTATTCAGACAGGAGAGCATGGCAGAAAGCTCCTTTTCGGAAATGCCGGAAAAGAGCTGAGAGGATTGGAGAATCGGAAAAAATTCTTTCATAAAAAATCCCCTTTCAAACAAAGTGAAACAAATCTATTAAATTTATTTTACTATAATCATTCCAATAAGTCAAGGATAAGAAATTATACATGAAAAGAAATTTCTGTGTCACATATAACGCGGTCAATTTCTGAGATGTCAGTCAGATTATAAAAAAACTGTTTTCCGATTTTGTCTGAGGTACACAGAAATATACTTTTTTTGGAGTTTAAAAGCATAGTGCGTCTGAGATCAGATTCCTCAATGGAGGAATCTGTTATAACTCCGTTTGCGGTTATGCCGCGGCTGGAAAAGAAAAATATATCGGCATTAAAATTTTTAATAAAATTTTCAGCATACGTACCAACATACGCGATTGAATTTTCCAGCAGCAAGCCGCCGGTACAGAAGGATTTAATTTTAAGCTCGGCAAGCTTCAGCGAGGCTTTCGGACTGTTTGTTATAACTGTTATATTTGAAAAAGGGGCAAGGTATTTCACAATCCTGAAAACTGTGGAGGATGCATCAAGAAAAATCACCTGCCCGTCCCGGATAAATTTAACCGCTTCCTTTGCAATATAGTCCTTAGCGCTCATATTTTCATGTTCACGCATAGACAGAGGAATTTCTTTGTTTAATAACTCACTTAAGACGGCACCGCCAAAGGTGTGTTTTATAATGCCCTGCTGCTCCATTTTTTTCAGATCGCGTCTGACGGTCGGCTCGCTGACAAAGAGTTCTTTTGCGAGAAAATGGACGGTGGCAGTGTTATTTTCTTTTAAAATTTTTGCAATTGCATCATATCTTTCGTTATAAAACATATACGATCCTTTCGGCTTGAACAAATGTGATTATATATGATTAAATTTTAGCATTTATTTGATTGTTTGTCAAGCTATAAGCCAATATTGTTTTGAATTTGATTATTTGATATAATATTGAAAGAGGAAAGGATGGTTTTATGAATAAAAAAATGGCGGCATTAAGCTTATATGGGGTTGGTGATTTAAGACTGATTGAAACCGGAGTCCTGGTCTGTGGAGAAAATGAGGTTTTGATTAAAATTAAGAATTGCGGTATTTGCGGAAGTGACATAGGAAGGATTTTTAAAACGGGTACCTATCATTTTCCAACGATACCCGGGCATGAATTTGCAGGAGAGGTTGTTTTGATCCGGACGGCAGATTGAACGGAAAAAGAATGGTTGTTTTTCCGCTGCTGCCTTGCTTTGTGTGTGAAATGTGCAAAAAAGGAAGGTATGCGCAATGCAGCAGTTACGACTATTATGGTTCGCGGTGCAACGGCGCGTTTGCAGAGTATATTGCTGTAAAAAAATTTAACCTGCTGGAAATTCCTGATTCCGTAAGCTTTGAGGAGGGGGCAATGTGTGAGCCTGTTTCAGTGGCACTTCATGCGGTGAAAAAAGCAGGAATCAAAAAGGGGGACACAGTGCTGGTTTCGGGCGCCGGACCGATTGGACTGATTGCAGGGCAATGGGCAAAAATACTTGGTGCGAAAAGGGTTCGCATGTTTGATATTGATTCGGAAAAAATTGAGTTTTGCAGAAAAAGCGGATTTTCTGAGTATCAGAAAAACGATAAGTTTCAAATTGCAATTGAAGGTACGGGTGCAGGGGATGCGCTTGCGAGAATTATCAAGGGAATTTCACCTGGCGGAACGATTGTTCTGATGGGAAATCCTGCAAACGAAGTTTCTCTTTCTGCGGAAAATTATCAGCTGATTCTTAGAAAGGAATTAAAACTAAAAGGAACGTGGAATTCGTCCTATTCCGATATGGATGGCATTTTTTGTTCCGAACTATACTCTGGGTACTGACTATTGCAGAGCAATTCGGGAAAATTCAGATATTCCATTGGATATACATATGATGGTGGAAAAGCCGGAGGATAAAATAGATTTCTTTGATATCAGAGAAAGGGATATTGTTTCAGTTCATGCAGAGACAACAGCTCATATGCAGAGAACGCTGACCAAAATTAAAGAAAGGGGCGCAAAGGCATATGTTGCGCTGAATCCTGCAACACCGATATGCTTCCTTGAAAATATTATGCAGGATATAGACGGCGTGCTGGTGATGACGGTGAATCCGGGATTTGCAGGCCAGAAGCTTATTCCGCAGACACTGAAGAAAATAACGGCAGTCAGAAAAATGCTGGATACCGCAGGGAAAGACTGTGAAATCGAGGTTGACGGAAATGTCAGCTTTCAAAATGCAAAGAAAATGCGTGCAGCTGGTGCGGATATTTTTGTTGCAGGGACGTCGAGTGTTTTTGCAAAAGATATTAGCTTGCATGATGGAATTTTAAAACTAAGAGAGAGCATCAGATAGAAAAAGATTTTTATAAAAAACTTTTTTTCGTTGAAAATTCAACAGACTTATTGTGCCTTTCGGCTTATAATAAATATGAAAAGTCAAGGAGGTATGATTATGAAAAGAAGAATTATAGAAATTAATCAGGATAAATGTAACGGTTGCGGCGCTTGTGCTGCAGCTTGTCATGAGGGTGCAATCGCTATGGTAGACGGTAAGGCGAAGCTTATGCGTGACGATTACTGTGACGGTCTGGGTGACTGTCTGCCAACCTGTCCCACCAGCGCCATTACCTTTGTTGAGCGCGAGGCGGCGGCTTATGACGAAAAAGCCGTTATGGACAATAAGCGTAAAAAGATGCAGGAGCAGATGAAAAAAGAGGGTATGAGTCTGCCTTGCGGATGTCCGGGAAGTCAGTCAAAAAAAATAGAGCATACAGAATGTGCCGGGACGGAGGTTTCTCATACAAAGCCGGTCAGCCGCTTATCCCAGTGGCCTGTGCAGATAAAGCTCGTTCCGGTGAATGCACCCTATTTTGACGGAGCAAAGCTGCTGATTGCCGCTGACTGTACAGCTTATGCCTATGCTGCCTTTCATGAGCAGTTTATCAAAGGACACATCACTCTTGTTGGCTGTCCGAAGCTGGATGATGTGGATTATTCTGAAAAACTTACGGAAATCATTCGCCGGAATGACATCAAGAGTGTCACCGTTGTCCGGATGGAGGTTCCTTGCTGCGGTGGACTGGAATATGCGGCAAAAACCGCATTGCAGCAGAGCGGAAAGTTCATTCCGTGGCAGGTTGTAACCATTTCTACGGACGGAAATATACTTGACGAAAGATAGGCAGGTATCAAAAAAAATAAAAAAAAATTCTGCTGGGGGCTGGCTGTTTTGTCTGCTCCCGGCAGAATTTTTTTGCTTTAAAAATGCGGAATGCAATCAGATTTTGTGATTGACACCGCCTGTCGGACTGGGATTCATCCAGACCGTTTTTTTTGATCCCTTTTGCTTGCAGCCTTTATTGGACTGATTCTACGATTTTTATGAATTCCTCCCGGCTGATGCCGTTTTTGCTTGAAACGGAATAGGACTGATCCTCTGACTGCCATGTGGCGGTATAGAACCTGTTGTCCTGTCCTTTGACGGTAACTGTCATTCCGTTTATTTGAACAGTTTCCTCGGTTTCGTAGCGGTTATAGTCGCCGCTGATATCCAGATTCGTTTTTTCTGTGCGATACAGGATTTCATCCGTTTCTGAAACGTAGCTTGTCTGAATCAGACTGCCAAACAGCAGCGAGTATTCTTCCGGACGGTAGCCGTCTGGGAGATACTGCGGCAGTTTGAACGGATAGCCAACCTCGGTTCGGATTTCGTCTAAGGTTGCCGATTCGAATGGGTTTCCGGACATTACCCCCTCCTCCAGCGGTTCGTCTGTTTCAGACGGCAGGGGAGAGACGGTCGGAATTTCCGCTGTTACCGGAGTTTCGGTTTTTACCGGAATTTCAGTTTTTGCCGGAGCTGCGGTTTTTTGCGATGTTTCCGTCTCTTTCGGTACTTCGTTTTCTTTCGGTGTTTCCGTTTTTTGCGGAACGGCTGTTTTTTTGGGTTTTGCTGTTTCGGAAGCAGGGGTTTGCTGCGGTGCAGCCGATTTTGCCGGTGGAACCGTTTCCGGAGTTTTTGTTTCCTGCACCGGTGTCTGTGGGAAAACCGGGGTAGGATCGTTGGAGGGAAGTACCGTCACAAATTTGGACGCTGTCAGGCAAATTGCAAGACATGCGGCAAATCCGGCGGCATAGCGCAGATAAAACATCCGGGAGTGTTTTTTTTCAGAAACGGTATTTTTTTTTGCGGCTTCCTTTAAAATCTTTTCTTTCAGTTCTTCTGAAACAACGATCTGATCCATTGCCTCCTGATATTTCTTACTCAAAGTCGTACTCCTCCTTTAGCATGTCTTTCAATTTTGCTCTTGCCCGGCAGAGCCAGGAACGGACGGTTGTCTCGCTTGTACCGAAAAAACGGGCAAACTCCGGTGTTTTATAGCCTTCATAATAATGCATATAGACCGCCGTCCGGTACTTTGCCGGCAGCGACAGAACCGCCTTTAATACGTCGCTGTCTAATTGGTAGGTATCGCATTTGGAAATTTCCGCAATCTCGTCTATGGAGCATTTATTTCTGTTCCAAAAGGTGTGCAGACGGTTTTTGCAGTGATTGATTGTGGTGCGGACAAGCCATGCCTTTTCATGCTCTGCATTTTGAAATTCCGGCTGCTTTTCCATCACCTGTAAAAACACATCCTGTACAATATCCTCTGCGTCTGCCTTGTTTTTTAAATATGTATAGGCAAGCCGCAGCACCATATTGCCGTACCGGTCAATCAGCTGTGCCAGTGATTCCGTATCCATGTGCGATACCTCCCGTTTTGATTATTTTAGTCGATGCTTGCAATCATCGAAAGAACATCCTGTTCTGATACGTCCTTGTCTGCGTAGAGTGCATAGGTGTAATCGCTGTCTGTCCAGATCGCGCCGGTTCCCTGTTCATTCTTCCGGAGCGTAACAGAATATGCGCCTGCCTGCACCGTTTTCACATCCTGGTAAACGTTATAGTCGCCGCTGATGTCATCCTTGCCTTTTGCCATGCGGTACATGATCTCCGCGTCCTTCTTTTGATAGCGGACATCCAGTGTTTCGCCGGCAATCGTCAGAATAGTGCTTTCGGAAAAGCCGTCCGGCAGGGTTTTCGGAAGCTTTGCAGAAAAGCCTACAGCTTTTTCAGCGTCTGCAATTGTCTTTTGCTCGGTCAGCGGATTCGGAATCTGCGTGGATTCCTCCTTTGCAAAGGTGATCACATTGTCTTTTACCTCATAAGCTGTTCCGCAGTTTAACACGTTAAACATTTCAGCCGGTACATAGGTTACATCATTTTTCAGAACCGGTGCTGCACCAAGCGGAGTCGGGGCAGACATGCCGATTGCTGTGGAGGATGCCATATAGTAGGAATCCGTTCCGATATATACGGTGGTGTTGACCTCGCCGTTATCCAGTGTGATGCCCTGGCGTTCTGCATCCCAGTTTACCTTGAAACCAAGCTTTTCTGCAACAGTACGCAACGGCAGCATCAGGTGTTTGTTTTCCTCATATACCGCATTTTTTCCTAAATCAACTGTTTCTTTTCCGATTTTGACCGAATAGTCTGCTGCCATTGCAGAACTCATGCTCAAAACCAAACCACATACAACACTTGTCAATAATACCTTTTTCATCTCAATCGCTCCTTAAAAAATTTATTTCTCTTTTTTGAGGTCCTCACTTAGAATACAATTGAGGAAAGGAAAACGTTGCATATTTTCAAAAAATTTTTTTTAAAATTTTAAAATCGCGTCCAAAAGGAACACAACCGCCGCAAGTGCAATCACAATATGCGCCAGAATCAGCGTGTTCAGCCTGCTCCAAAGCTCCTGCTCGCGCCAGGCACGGATTGTTTTGATCAGAATCAGCGCCATGCCGCAGATGATTGCCGGGGCAAAGAAAAATGCTAAAAGATTGCCGCCGCGGTAGGTATAACGGCTGATAAAATTCCAGACAATAATAAAATATGCCACACCGCTTGCCAGGGAAAAGCCTAATTCTCCCCATTTTTTTTCAAATAAATGATACATTTCCGCCACTCCAATGCCTTTTTCTTTTATTTTATCATATTTTGATGATTTGTGCAACAAAAGAACCAAAAAAACAACCGAAAATTTGTTCGACTTTTCTGCTTGACACCGAACATATATTCTGGTATAATAAAAACATAAACAGTACATATGTTCGGTAACTTGCAAAGGAGGTCATCCGATGAAAACAAGAAGAAAGAAAAAATTAAGAGTAACAAATAAAAGACGGTTCTGCTTTTTCTGCCTGGTTATGATATTTTTATTCTGCTGCGGCTTTTCCTCTGTGAAAGGCTATGTTGCGCCGGAACAGAACGTGGTTTCCGTCTATGTTAAGCCGGGAGATACTCTCTGGAGCATCGCGTCCGAGCATAACGAAACCAAAAAAGACGTCCGGAAACTGATCCGGGATATTCAAAGACTGAATGAGATGGAAAACGCAGTCATTCAGGTTGGCGACGAAATTATCATTCCAATTTCCTGATAGAAGACCGGGCAAGCTTAATCCGCTTGCCCGGTATTGCTTTTTATGCAATATAAAATATTTCGAAAATTTTCATTTTCTTTTCTATTTTTTTTATTTATCTCTTGACAAACCTCATGGCTTTGTGGTATAATATTTCTTGTAGTTGAAACGCGCCAGTAGCTCAGTTGGATAGAGTGTTTGGCTACGAACCAAAAGGTCGGGGGTTCGAATCCCTTCTGGCGTACCAAAAGGTTTAAAGTCCGAACATGGGTTTATCTTCATAGACGGCTTGTTCGGAATGGTGATTTTCCGGTAATGAAAAAATCAGTTAAAAGCGGAGCGGCTTTGATTTGCTCCGCTTTTTGCTACCTATTTCTTATTTATACACCCCCGCCCGATCATTCAGCACTAGCAGCCGGAACAATGTTTCGGGCAAGTTCAGATCATCCGGTGCAGCTCCTTTATAGATTCCCCGATCTAAGAGTTTCTGGATGGTTGCCC
>CAKSJF010000056.1 GCA_934462945.1 uncultured Clostridia bacterium
GAACAGAAAAATTAACAATCCCTCAGTCACCGGTCAGGTGGCTGAGGGATTGTTCTTATGTAAAAAAGCTCATTTAGGAAACTAAACCATAGAAAAAGTTCATTTTATTTACTCACGCAAAAACCGCAACAATTAGTATTGTTTTAGTTGACAATTAGATAATATTGATGTATACTATGTGTATAGGTTAATGTACGGAGAGATAAAATGAAATATAGGCAAAAATTAAAAAAATTGATAAAGATATTGATTGTGTGCATGAGTGTAGCTTTTTTTAGTTCTATACTTATGAGCTGCAATAGAAACAATGAAAAAACGATAAAACCGCCAATTCATATTGAAGATATAGATTGGACGGTAAATGAGAAGGTGGTTCATGGAAAACAAGAGGTTGTGTTTAGTTATACAAACAATATAAAATATATAATTAGCGACATGGAAATAAAATTTACTTTAAAAAATGGGGTCACTGATAAAGAACTTAAAGTTTTTGATAGCAGTAAGGAAAAATATCATATGCATAAAGAAGATATTAAAAAAATATTTATTTTGGGTTATTCCCTGCAATATGTGGAACCTCAAAAAACAGCTGACTTCTCACCGTGTAAAATTAATGGATATATTCCTGTCGAAAGTATAGCACAGTATGAAATTTTACAACCGGATATAGCAATTATTGAATATATCGATAACGGTAAAATATATAGCAATATCAAAACTATACTAATAAACAATACAACCTGTACTTTCAATATCTTCATAAAACAATTCTTTTAGTATAAACTGTATATACAAGGAGTTGTTATATGATGAAGAATCCAAAGTATAGACGAGAAACAGCTGAAAATGTGGGGCGGACAAATGTTGCAGTTCACAGACCGCATACAAAAGAAATTAATTTAAAGCTTGACAAAATCGGAGCGATTATCAGAGAGGCACGGCTGAATCAGGGGTTGACCCAAGAGGAATTAGCAGAATTGATTGATGTTACACCTGCCTATATCGGTCATATTGAACGGAATCAGAGAAGTTTTTCTCTGCAAACACTTGTAAAGCTTGTTACCGAGCTTGATATAGACATGAATTATCTTTTTTCGGACACCGTTCCCACAAGCGAGGAACAGACTGTAATAGACTTTCAACAGTTAATCAAAGGGAAGCCTCCCAAAACGCAGGAGGCAGTGTTAGACGTTGTACGCACTGTGCTAAAATATTTTTAAATCACGGTTTGTTTTTCAAATAAAATCCACACAGTTATTTTTCACAACCAGTTTTTTTGTTTGCGGCGCGGGTGCAAGCCTCAGAGAAAGAAACGGATGAGCGCGGTGATCCCGGGCGGTGAGGAGGAAGATTTCATTGGGGGTTTGAATCATTTTTTCTGAAATGATCTCAACCGGCGAAAAATCATCCTCCAGCACAAGCGTAATTGCCGGATAGCTTGTTTGATTGACCGCACGTACATACATTTTGGGAACACCTTCTTTCCCTACAGTATATTCCGGGTTTACATAATGTGTGACGTGCTATTCCTCCAAAATGCCCTCAATTGCATCCTGTGACAGCTTTTCTAACCGTACCTGAACAAATTTTCCGGATAAATCCCGGTCGGTTTTCACGATCACCGGGAGATAATTCCGCGTTTTACCGGAAAAATACCCTTGCGGCTCGCGGCATGGCTGCTCCATTAATACCTCGACTGTTTTTCCTAAAAAAGAGGAACGGAATGTTTCTCTGCTTTTTTTTGTGATCTGTGCGATCTTATGGCTGCGTTCCTCCTTGATCTGCGGCGGAATCTGATCAGTGCGCTTTGCTGCCGGTGTTCCGCGGCGCGGAGAATATTGAAAAATATGTGCGTCCGCAAAGCCGACCTTTTCTGCAAATGCCATTGTCTCGGCAAATTCCTCCTCGGTTTCGCCCGGAAATCCGACCATAATATCTGTTGTGATCGCAACATCCGGAAAATGCTTTCGCAAACCGGAAACAATTCCATAATAGTCTGCCGTGGTATATTTGCGGTTCATTCGGCGGAGCGTCTCATCGCAGCCGCTCTGGAGCGACAGATGGAAATGCTCGCAAAGCTTGTCACAGCCGCTGATTTTTTGAATAAATGCCTCGTCTAATGTCATGGGTTCAATGGAACTTAGCCGAATCCGCGAAATACCGGAAATCTCGTTGACCGCAAGCAGCAGATCCGCCAAATCATGATCGTGGGTATCTAAGCCATAGGAGGCGACATGAATCCCGGCTAAAATGATTTCGGAAAAGCCTTGCTCCGAAAATCTGCGCGTTTCGGATAATACCTCGGAAAAATCCCGGCTTCGGATCGGTCCGCGCGCATAGGGGATCATGCAGTAGGAGCAAAACTGGTTGCAGCCCTCCTGAATTTTTAAATATGCACGGGTGCGGTCGGTATAGCTATCCACCGAGAGTGATTCAAAATCGTGTGTGTGCATGATATCGTGTACACAGGACTGGGATTCCTCCGGGGAAAGCCGTTCTACTAATTCCACAATATTTTTCCGATCCTGCGTTCCTAAAATGAGATTGACGCCCTCAATCTGCTGCACCGCCTCCGGATCGGTCTGTGCATAGCATCCGGTCACCACCAGAACAGAATCCGGATTGTGACGCTTTGCCCGGCGGATCATCTGACGTGATTTCCGGTCGCTCATGCCGGTCACGGTGCAAGTGTTGACCACATACACCTCTGCCGGCTCATCAAAATCTACAATGGTGTATCCGGCATTTTTAAAAAGCTCGGTCATCGCCTCGGTATCGTATTGATTCACTTTGCACCCTAACGTGCAAAACGCTGCTCTTTTCATTTGATTTCATCCTCTTATTTTTCAATTTAGTAAGTTTTTCATGAATTTTGATTCAAATTATAGTATTATTATATAAAATTTCAAAAGAAAGTGCAATAGGTCTTGACGAATTTACAAAAAAGTTGTATTATAGTGATAACCAGGGAACTGGTATTTGCATAAAAATTTTGCAGATTTATCGACAAGGAGGAGAGAATATGAAAACATTTAATCTGATGCTCAATTCAATCAACGACGTGAAGGATTTTGTCAATATCGTTTCTAAGTACGATTTTGATGTAGATCTGACTTCCGGAAGATATGTGGTTGACGCAAAGTCAATTATGGGGATCTTCAGTCTGAATCTTTCTAAACCGATCAAGGTTGAAGTGCACAGCGACAATTGTGATGAATTTATCGCTGAGCTGGAGCGGTTTATCGTCGATTAAGGACGAAGCCCCTCCGGTGGCGGAGGCGCAATTTAGCACGAATGATACGGTACGAGAAATTGTACCGTTTTTTTTACGTTATTTTCAGGAGATGAATATGAGAAAGCTTATCGGAACAAAAGAATTTTATAAAAAAGCAATCATGATCGCACTGCCGATCATCATTCAAAACGGCATCACGGCATTTGTCGCCATGCTGGATAATATCATGGTGGGTCAGGTCGGAACTGATCCGATGTCCGGCGTTGCGATCAGCAATCAGCTGATTTTTGTGTTTAATATCTTTATCTTCGGCGGTATTTCCGGCGCTGGTATTTTTGGTGCGCAGTTTTATGGAAAAAAGGATTATGAGGGCGTGCGGCATGCGTTTCGGTTTAAGCTTTATATGGGCGCTGTGATTTGCGCGCTTGCAATTGCCGTTTTTCTTTTGTATGCAGATCCGCTGGTTTCCCTCTATCTGCATGAGGGCGGAACAGTCGGAGATTTAGAGGCAACCAAGGCATACGGAATTTCGTATCTGCACATGATGCTTTTGGGGTTGATTCCGTTTACGGTCAGCCAGATTTATGCCTCCACACTCCGGGAATGCGGCGAAACAGTATTGCCGATGAAAGCAGGCGTGATTGCGGTCATTGTCAACACCTGTTTAAACTATGTTCTGATTTTCGGAAAATTCGGTGCGCCGAGACTGGGCGCGGTGGGTGCGGCAATTGCCACTGTGATTGCGCGTTTTACCGAAATGTCGGTCATTATGATTTCCTCGCACAGACAGCCGGAAAAGCTTCCCTATATGCAGGGAATTTACCGGAGTCCGCGGATTCCGGGAGAAACCGTCCGGCAGATTATGGTGAAAGGGATGCCGCTTTTGGTAAACGAAATGCTTTGGTCAACCGGCGTTGCGATTATGAATCAGTGCTATGCATACCGCGGTCTGGCGGTGGTTGCCGGACTGAATATCACCTCCACAATCACGAACATTTTTAATATCATCTATCTGGCAATGGGAAATGTGGTTGCAATTATGGTCGGACAGCTTTTGGGAGCAGGAAAGAAAGAGGAGGCAATCGAAAAGGATCGTCAGCTTTTGGTATTTGCCGTGGGGATTACGGTGGTTATCGGCGGTGTGATGGCATGCTTTTCGGGCATCTTTCCGCAAATCTATAAAACAGAGCCGGAGGTGAAGGAGCTTGCATCAAAATTTATTCTGATCAGCTCCCTGATCCTCCCGGCGCAGGCGTTTTGCCATGCGGCATATTTCACGATCCGCGCCGGAGGAAAAACGGCAATCACGATGATTTTTGACAGTGTGTTCACCTGGGTGATTGTGGTGCCGTCGGTCTATCTGCTTTCCCACTATACCGATATGCCGGCAGTGTGGCTTTATCTTTCGATCCAGGGATATGAATTTGTAAAATGCATCATTGGCGCAATCATTCTAAAGCGCGGAACATGGGCGCAAAATATTGTAGAAACGCTTTCTTAAAATCCCTCAAATTCATCCATGCCGCATTCTTTTAATGCGTCTAAATAAGCATGATAGTCAATCCGGAGCAGGTTAGTGAAGTAGTGGTTTTGATATTGCTTTCCATTCACGCTCCATTGAATCAGGTAAAAGGACTGATCTTTTTCCGGAATGCTGATACTTCCGATTTTTGCAGAAGTATCGGCGGGCAAACGGGTGCTGCCTTGCAGCGCCTTTTGTTTTTTGGTAATGTTTATGACGGTGTACGAAATTTCTGCATCAACCGGCAGATCGTTTACTCCGTATAAATCCAGAACCTGACCCTTTGGTTCATCAAACATCAGGCAAACAGGCTCCTGTGAACGTCTGATATAGTGGTATGCAAGTTTTTTCGTGAAATAATAGTCCACTACAGCGTCCGAAACCTGCGGCCATCCGTCTAAAAGATTCCACCAGATAATTCCGGTTCTCCGCCACTTACTGATCCGGAAACGCTCAATAAAATATTTCTTTGCCTCTGCCTGTGAAATCTGGCTTTGACGGACAAAATCCTCTAATCTCTCCTCCACACTTGTAAAGAGTGTTTTTACCTGATCGTATGCAAGCCGGATCCGGAATGCATAGGGCGCTGCCGGGTCGGTTTCCATGCTTGCGGCATGCACTAAATATTCATCGGTTGCCGTTCCGTTTTCATCAAAAATACGTTCTGGTTCTTTTAAAAACTTTTGGAGCGACTTTGGTGACGGAAAACCGTGATAGCCGGTTTCGCTTGCAAAATGGCATTGCGTATTCCGGTAATAGTCACCCTTGAAATAGTCTCTCGGTCCCCACAGGTGATCCTCCGGAAGAACCATATTGTTCTGGAACAGCTGCTCGCTGACATAGGGGGAACTGGGAAGATAAGGACGCGTCTGATCGTGGTTTAATAACACTCTTTTTAGCAAAGCACGCGTAATCAGATTGTCATTCGGATCGTGCAGCGGTCCAAACCAGCCGGTAGCTGCTGCCACGTCATTTTCATTATCCCCTGCCCACAGCGCCAGAGACGCATGATTCCGCAGACGTTTTACCTGAAAAACAGCCTCCTCCTCAATTGCCTGCATGTAGTCTGGTTCCAAAGGCGGAACGGCGCACGCCATGGAAAAATCCTGCCATACCAGAATGCCGTGCTGATCGCAGAAATTGAAAAATTCGTCCGATTCATACACATTTCCGCCCCAGCAGCGCACCATATTGCATCCGATCTCATCTAAAAGCGCAAGCGCAGCATCTAAACGCTTTGCATCCTGCGAATGGAGTGCGTCTAAAGGAACCCAGTTTGTGCCGAGCACAAAAATTTTTTTGCCGTTGACTTTGAATACAAATTCTCCCGAGCCCTTGTTGTCGGTATAGTCGGTTCGTAAGAGCTCCACTGTGCGGATTCCGATATCCAGTGCATATTGGTCGCACAGCTCACCCTGATAGAAAAGCTCTACCTTTGTATGGTACAGATTTTGTTCTCCGGCATGCTTCGGCCACCAGGGCTTGCAGTTCTCAATCGGAAACTGAAAGGAAAAGCTGCTATGCCAGGCGGTACTCTGCGCCGAAAAACGGCTTTCTCCGCATACGCCGCTGACTTTGACGGTATAGTCCTGAATAAAATCGCCGTCCGCGTCAAAGTGGATATAAAAACGCATGTCAGCCTGCTTTTTTAAAAGATCCAGCCGGGTGGTGGAAAGGAATACTTCCCGGATCTTGTTTTTCTGCTTTTTCCGCAGTTCAACCGCTTTCCAGATACCGGCGGAAACAATCCGCGGCATAATGTCCCAGCCGAACATATGGGAGGCTTTGCGGGCAGACAGTGACGGATAGTTGTATCTTTGGGTCATGCTTTCTGCCGGAATGGTCTTTTTCCGGGTTTCAATGCAGACAGGCTTAATATGTACCACCAGTTCATTTTCTCCGATGACGGGTTCAAAGTCCGCGTCATAGCTTAAAAACATGTTGTCTGTGGACTTGATCAGCTTGCCGTTCACATAAATATCTGCGAGCGTATCAATGCCGCCAAAGTGCAGATAAACCTCCGGATCGTTTACCTGAAAGGTCGTATAATACCACAAGTGCAGATTTTCCAGCTCCTGTGCCTTTAGCGTGTTAACCGATTCATAAATCGGTTCTAACTGTCCGGCATTCATCAGATCAATTTCAATATTTCCCGGAACGCTTGCAGGAATGTTTTTTAGTCCTGCTGACTGAATTTCCTGTATGGTTTTTAGCTCCATGCCTGCACAGTTCTTGTGCGGAGCATAGGCAACTCTCCATGGATTTTTCATAAAATCATCTCCTTTGTTTCAGTATAAGAAATTTCCTGCTTACCGTCAATGGCAGAAACACGAATAGCATTGATAAAATCAACGATTTTTATAGACAAAAGGAAAAAGACGTGATACAATAAAAGAAAGCAATTGATTTTAGGGGGTGGATCATGAATGGAGCAGAAAATGTTGATGAACCCGGATTTCCCGGGCATGGGTTCTTATATGATCATAGAAAAAAACATCCGGAAAGGAGAGAAATACCCTTTGCATTGGCATGATTTTTTTGAATATGAAATCATTCTAAGCGGCTGTGCAGAGCATATTCACAGTCAAAGCAGAGAGCTGTTAAAAGCCGGGAGCGCCTATCTGATGTCCTATTACGATTTTCATTCCTTTTGCGCGCTCCAGGATACCAGGCTTTTTAGTATTCAGTTTCGGGATTATGCTGTGGATGAGGAAATTGCAGGCTTTCTTTCCTTTGGGGTGCGACGGCTTTCCTGCGCTTACACAGAGGAGGAAACCGCACGGATTGAAGAAAAAATCCGGATACTTAAGGAAGAACAAAAACGGGAGCAGCCGTTTTGCCGTCAGCTGACCGAGAGTATTTTAGGGGAATTGGTGATTGATCTGATCCGGCGTTCCGATTCCGGAAAGGAGCATGCTATGCCGCAGCTGATTCAAAAGGCGGTAACGTATCTTTTTCTGCATTTCCGGGATGATGTTTCGCTTTTGTCCGTTTCGCAGGAGCTGCATGTTTCGGTCAACTATCTTGGCGCGCTTTTTTGTAAAAGCATCGGAGTATCCTTTCGGGAGTACCTGAATATGCTGCGCTTAAAATATGCATGCAGACTGCTTTTGTCCTCCGATTTGTCGGTCAAGGAAATTGCATATGCCTCCGGATACCAGACCAATGAGCATTTTCTGCGTCTGTTCAAAAAGCAGCTGCATATGACGCCATCCGAGTATAAGCAAAACGGTCACCCGGCATAAAACCGGAGTGACCGTTTTGACGTTAAAACTCATAGTCCACTGCAACACTTGCACTTCTTGCCTGGTGCATATAGGCTTTTACGGTGTTGACGTGGTAAGGATCGTTCTGGTAGGTATCTAATGCCGCCCGGTTTTCCAGATCAACCATCAGGATCACATCGTAGGAACGCTCCGAGCCGAGAAAGTCGACCCCAACCTCAATTTTTTTCGCAGACGGAACTTTTCCGCGCATCGAGAGCAAAAGCTCGCGCACCTTTTCTTTTTCTTCCGGATTTTTAAGCTTAAAGCATACAATATGTTTTACCATGTTTTTTTCCTCCTATTCATCAATTTTTTCTAATTTTGCAAATACAGCCATCAGCTGTTTTCTGCCCACTTGTTCAAACTGAATTTCCAGCATTGCGTCCTGTTCAAACTGGCGCACCGAAAGAATGATTCCTTTACCGAATTTCTTATGCAGAACATGCTCTCCCGGTTGGAAATCCAGCGCCGGCGAGGTGACTGGCTTTATCGTGACAGCCGGCTGGCGCGTTTCCTTTTTCTTGGGTGCAAAGATGGTGTCGCTGATTAAATTGTAAACCGCTTGTCCGACAGGGGTGATGTCCGTGATATAATCGTCCGGAATTTCCTCTAAAAACCGGGACGGAACGGAATAGCTGGTTTTTCCGAACAGCATCCGCTGCTTGGTGTTCGTGATATACAGCTGCTCCTTTGCACGTGTGATCGCAACGTAGCAAAGTCTGCGCTCCTCCTCCAGATCATCTTCTTCCAGAGCGGAACGTGCCGAGGGAAAGAGTCCCTCCTCCATGCCGGTCAGAAAGACAACCGGAAATTCCAGTCCCTTAGCGCTGTGAATGGTCATCATCACAACTGAATCCTGTGTTTCGTCATAAGCGTCAATGTCCGAAACCAGAGAAATATTCTCTAAGAAATCCCCTAAGGTCGGCATTTCGCTTGCTGATTCGTATTCCTTTACGACCGAGAGAAATTCCTGGAGGTTTTCTGTCCGGGTTCTTGCCTCTACAGTTGCCTCTGCCTCCAGCATAGCCGCGTAGCCGCTTTCGGTGATCACGCGTCCGACAAATTCGTGCAGATCCATTGTTTCCTTTGCCTTTTTGAATGTTTCAATCAGCTTGATAAAGCCGTCAATTTTTCCGGACGCGCGTAAAAGCGGCGGAAATTCCACTGCGTTTTCCAGCACCTCATAAAGCGTCATGCCCTCTGCATCTGCAATAGACGATGCCTTGTCAACGGTTGCCTGTCCGATTCCGCGCTTGGGTTCATTAATAATCCGCCTGATGCTAATCGCATCTCTTTCGTTATGAATGACGCGCAGATAGGCGATGATGTCCTTGATTTCTTTGCGGTCGTAGAAACGCAGACCTGCAAGCACGCGGTAAGGAACGGCATTTCGCATCAGCATTTCCTCTAATATACGCGACTGTGCATTTGTACGGTACAAAATCGTAAAGTCGGAATAGCTTCTTCCTGAAGCGACCTCCTTTTGAATTTCTTCCGCAATAAAGCTTGCCTCCGTGCGTTCATTTGTGCCGATATAAAGCCGGATTTTTTCGCCGCGGCCGTTTTTCGTCCAAAGCTCTTTTCCCTTTCTGCCGCGGTTGTTGCCGATCACCGAATTGGCGGCGTCTAAAATATTCTGTGTCGACCGATAATTCTGCTCCAGCTTGATCAGCCTGGCATTTGGAAATTCTTCTTCAAAGCCTAAAATGTTCTGAATGTTTGCACCGCGGAACTTGTAGATGCTCTGGTCGTCGTCGCCGACCACACAGATATTCTGACGCGCCTGTGCTAAAAGACTGATGAGCATATATTGCACGTTGTTTGTGTCCTGATACTCGTCCACCAAAATATAGCGGAAACGCTCCTGATACTTGTGCAGAACATCCGGGTTTTCAATCAGAATCCGGACGGTCAGAAAAATAATATCGTCAAAGTCCACCGCGTTATTTTCCTTTAGCCGCTTTTGGTATAGCGTATAAATCCTGCCGACCACCTGGGCGTAATAGTCTCCGGCATGCGCCGCGATAAAGTCCTCCGGCTGTTGCATGTCGTCCTTAGCTTTGCCGATTGCCGACAGCACGCTTTTTGGAGCGTATGCCTTTTCGTCTAAGTCCAGATCCTTAATACAATCTTTAATCAAAGTTTTTGCATCGCTGGAATCATAGATCACAAAGTCGCTGGCGTAGCCTAAAAAATCAATTGATCCGCGCAGAATCCGCACACAGGCAGAGTGAAAGGTGCTAATCCACATATCCTCCGCCATTGCACCCACCATGCTCCTGATTCGCTCTTTCATCTCGTTTGCCGCCTTGTTGGTAAATGTGATCGCAAGAATGCTCCGCGGATTCACATGCTTTTTTGCAATTATATGCGCAATCCGCTTGACTAAAACCGTCGTCTTTCCGCTCCCCGCCCCGGCAAGCACTAACACCGGTCCCTCCGTGGCAGTGACGGCTTCTAATTGTTTTTCATTTAATCCACTCAAATACTGTTCCATGAATGTCCTCTCTTTAGCTATGTAATCTTTACCTATAGTATAACATAAACCATTTGAGATTTCCATAGAAAAATAAAGAATATTTCAAAAAACTGCAAAATAGTCGGCGTGGATGTCAGACATGTATTTTAAATCCTTTTGAAAAATGTTTTTATTTACTTGATTTTTTATATATTAAAAAATTTTGCTATAATAACCGATTTTGTGTTTTAAATATTTACTAATAGACAAAAATGTGGTATAATTATAATACGAGTAATCAAAATTGTCATTAAAGGAGAGGCAGCAATGAGAGATAATTTAAAGTTTTATATATGTGATGACAATAGTGATTTTGCAAATAAAATAAAAGCAGAAATCGACTTGTATATGGATGGCAGACGAAATTATGAAACCGTTGTTTTTCATAATGGGACTGCGCTGTTAAAGCAGTTTGACAAGGAGTTTGCAGATGTTGTATTGCTTGATATTGATATGCCGGAAATGAACGGATTTGAAATTGCATCTTTGCTGCAAAAAAGAAAAGACGATATCTTGATTCTTTTTGTAACAAGTCATGAGGATAAAGTATATCAATCCTATGATTATCATCCGTTTTGGTTTATACGCAAAAGTCATATGCATGATCTGCGGGTTGTTATTCCTAAGCTTTTAAAGAAAATAGATGCTGAGGACGAACGAAACCGATTAACCTTTCATCTGAAAGCAGAAAACTGTGTCATAGAAATTGATGTCAACACGGTAATATACATAGGGTCGTATAAAAATGATATTATTATCCGAGATCGGGTGTTAGGCGAAAAACAAATCAGATGTAAACTGACAGAAGCTGAAAAACAGCTATATCCATTTAATATTATTCGAATCCAGAATGGTATTTTGGTTAATTGTCGTTATATTTCAAAAATAACAAGCCGAGAGGTTATTATGACAGATGGAACACATTTTGGTCTTAGTCGATCAAAAATTGATTTCGTCAGAGAAGAATATCAAAACTTTATCAGGAGGACGCTGATATGATAGAATTTATTTTTGAAACAGGAATAAACCTTATAGAAACATTTATTTCTGTTGACTTTATCACAAAATATTTAGGTACTAAATACACAGATAACCGACAGAAAATAGCATTTGTTATCGTTTGGATAATAGCATTTATTCAAATGACAATCACTAATTACATAACGGAATTTGAAACATTTGGGTCATATATTCCAATGATAATATATGCGTGTTATGCTTTTCTTTGCTTGAACGGGAGCATACCACTAAAAATATGGTTTTCCATACTAACTCATTTGATCGTTACTTTCACAGCAATACTGACGAATATACTTCTGTGCAATCTTATCGGATATGATCCATATAAGATGATTACAGTTTTTAACAGTACGAGGGTCATGGGAGTCATCATAGCAAAAATAATGCAGTTTTATATAACAAGACTGTTATTAAGAAATAAATATAAAAATCCTATAAGCAATTATAGGTGGATAGCGATTATTGCAATCCCTGTTGTATCTGTAATTTCGTTATGTGCCTTGATGAAAGCCGCCCTCATAAATAATGATATTTCGCCATATATCTTAACCGGTATGGTGTGTATCATTCTTGCCAACATTATGACATATTATTTCTTTACAGTGATGAATAAAGAATATGAAAACACAATGAAAGCAAAATTACTAGAACAGCAGAATGATGTATTAAAGAAAAGCATAGCTGATAAAGACGCGTTTGTAAAGGAAATGAAAGCCGTCCGGCATGATATAAAAAATCAGCTTTTAACCATTATGCAATATGCCGACAATGGAAAAATAACTGATATAAAGGAATATGTAAATATGCTGACTCATGATTATTTGCCGAATGTTTTAAATTATATTAACACTAATAATATGGCTTTTGATGCTGTGATCAATTCAAAAATTGCAGTTTGCAATCAAAGAAAAATATTTATGGAAGTAAATATAAAGCAGGGTACAAATATAAGTATTCCACCCACTGAAATCGCTGTACTGTTCGGTAATTTGCTGGACAATGCAATAGAAGCCGCCACGGATACAGATGAAAAAAGAATAACGTTAAGCGTCCAGAAAAATGAAAACTATTTAGTTATATTAGTCAGTAATAGCATAAAATCATCAGTATTAGAATTTAACAGAAACCTTGAAACCTCAAAACCGGATAAGGATATGCATGGTATAGGAATAAAATCAATTAAAAATATTGTTGAAAAGCATAATGGTATGATACAGTTTTATGAGGAAGAAAACGAATTTTGCTGTCACATAATGATTGATTTAAAAGAAGAATAATTTTTCAGAAGTCCTTGGTAATATACAAAACCGAAAGGACTTCTTTTTTGTTGCAATTAATATTGTCAAGAGATATTTTTCGACATATTGCGTCAACCGTCACACCATTTGTGTCAGCCGTCACATATGGGTTGAAAAGCTCCACATTCATGTTATAATCAAATTAACAGAGGGGAGATATACATGGATAAGTTAGCAAACACCATTACAAATTATTATATACAAAAAAATATAATTGCAGAGGAAAAACGAGAAATATATTCGTATGGGTTTAAACTAATATTTTCTGATGTGATAAATTATATGATAATTATTTTGCTAGGAATTATTCTTAATAGACTTATTGAAAGTGTTGCTTTTCTAATCACTTTATGTGGGGTAAGAAAATTCAGCGGTGGTTTTCATGCTAAAAGTTTTTGGCTGTGTAGGTTGGCAATGATAATTACATGTTTATGTGTTATTTTGTTAACCGATATCGTTACATACACTGGATTTGAAACCGTTATTGTAATATTTGTCAATGTCATAAGTGTTGTGTTTATTACAATATTTGCGCCGGTAATACACCCGAATAAACCGTTATCGGACAAGCAAAAACACAATAACAAAATTAAATCGGTAATAACATCGATAGTTATGTCTATAGTTTCAATTGCAATTGTTGCTAAGGATATGAAATTCGGTGTTACTATATCAATAACCTTGCTTGCGGTAGTTGCTTTAATGACTATCGGTATGGCAGTTCGGAAAGGAGGGAAAGAAAATGTTTAATTGGATTAGTAGTCTTTTTGCCGGAGTTGCTTTTGATATGGCTATTTATTCAGCAGGATTAGCATCTGGTAATGGTATGTACCAGATGAAAGAGCCGGAAGGCTTGCAAAAGTTGGCAGAGCAAAACAAGAAATCAAAAACTGTGATGAGATAAATTTGATTGAAGTGTCACTAAGTAATATTTTTTGTTTTAAGTATGCAAAAGTTAGATGATTTATACCATTTTACTTTTGGCAATATTAAGGAGGCGGTTCCGATGTTCAGTTATCAGCAGCCGGCAACAGGTGTGTCGGTACTGCTAAAACAAGACGGTTGCCACAAATTATAATGATTTTGCCGGAAATATGATTATATCACCAAACTTCACAGGAGTACTGTAAACATGATACACAATATTTTGAGGTGTTATAATTATTGACAGCATATTGAATAAGAACGTGGCAAAAGCGGTAAAACAGCATTTATAAAAGAGTTCCTATCAACACATAAGAAAAGTGCATCACTGAAAGAATTTTTAACAAGAACTCTCATGCGATAACATCTCGCTATTTATCACAGTATGGCATGAATTTGAAAAATAAATGCTGAAATCAACAAAATTAAAATTAGAAAGGACGATTATTATGAAAAAGTTTAAGAAAATTGTTGCTTTAGGTTGTGCGGCAGTTATGGCATTATCCGCAATGAGCATGAGTGCTTTTGCAGACGAAGCTGAAAAAGAAAAGGCAATTTCTATCGCTAAGGATGCTGGTTATACTGTGGTCGAAAACGCAATAGATACTTCTATTTACGGTGATGATATGGTGTACATCCAAGAACATGCAGATGCAATTAATGAATATAATAAAAATCTGACTAATTTAAACGGGATTGCCAGAGCATCATCTTATAGCGCGTGGAATATGAATAATATTTATTCCTTTACAAGCAGAAATACAAGTTTAAAAGCCATTCCGTACTATTTTGTTCCAACCACAACATCAATGTATTTTAATGCATTGGTAGAGAATGTTAGTGAGCAACCGTATATGGCTGTAAATATCGTGAAAGATCCTTCAAGCGGAACATTAAGCTATGTTGGTTCTTATTATATCCCAGCAAAATCCGGCGCTGATAATACTTATGAATGGAACAATTATAAAAGACCGTTATCCAAGGGGACAAAATATACATTTACATTGATGTCTTATTCTAATTGGTCATATGCGGAAATGGATATTTATAAAACGGCAATGTAAAGGAGTTGTTTCTATGCATAAAAATAAATCTGTTCTTTTACTGGTTATCTGTGCCTTTATATTTCATGGAGCAATTGCCTTTGCGTATGACACATCGCCGAAAACGCTGATAGAAAAGCATCAAACTTTCGCATCTCAGTATGATTATTATGAGGGAGATGAGGACAAAACCTTTGGAGCATATCCTGAAATTGTGAATTATGCATCAGGAATTGAATACAGACCGGACGGAAGCGAATATGAATGCCCGGCGATCTATATAGACGCACATGCGATGTTCTTTGATGATTTTAAGCTGGAGCAAAAAACAGTTACTTTCAAAATAAACGGAGCAGAGAATCCGTCATACAACAAATGTGTCATTTTTAACGACAGAGTATTAGTGCCTGCTGCGGTATTTAAAGAAACCGGATGTGATGTAAGCTTTGACGAGAATACCTATGTAATCACCATTTCAAAAGACGGAACGATTCTTGAACTTCTTCCAAACCTGATTGGCATGAGAAAGAACCAACAGAACGGTTTTTATGTTCCGCTTGAAGTATGCGCGCGATTTATAGATGATGTTCCCTATGTGCCTGTACGGGCAATAGCGAATGAATTTCAATTGGGAATACTCTGGGACGCAGAATCCAGAACGGTTTCCTTAAACAGTTAAAAAGCCGCCGCTAAGATGCACGGTCATAACATGGCATAGACTGCCCGGCAAAAAGGGAAACAAGCCTTTTTGCCGGGCATTTTTTGTATGATTGAAAAAAGCGTAAATTTTCAAAGTAAATGCAACCACATCTAAAAGCTGCATTTACTACGAAAAACAAGTTGCATTTAGTTT
>CAKSJF010000057.1 GCA_934462945.1 uncultured Clostridia bacterium
ACACGCTCTATAACACATTCCGCATGATTTCGGTGAATGAAAACGGCAGAATGGGTGATAATCCGTTTTTATCCAATCACGAAATTGCATTGGAAAATAATGTTCGCTATCGGATTAAGATTGTGAAAAAGATGAATGAAGTATCCTTCTATGTGATGAGACTGGATGAGGAGAATCCGGAATATCAATTCTGCGGAAGACTTGTGCATCCGAAAATCAGCAACGAAAAGGGAGAAATCGTTCTGCAATCAATGGCAAACGGGGCATGCACGCTGATTCCGTATCAGCTCCGCATTTATCATTCTGACTCTATACGGGATATGTACGCACGGAATTTGAATGTCACATCACAAAATGAGACGGTTTCGGTCGGATGTGATGTCTATTCCTTTGCAGCGTCCGAAAATGCAAAGGCAATTGCGGCAGTATATGACGGCGGAAGACTGATTGGAGTTCGTCAAACGGATGTCGGTTTTAAAGACTATAAAACGCCGGTTCAGTTTGAACCTCTGCCGGATGCAGGCACGGACAGAACGGTGAGAATTTATCTTTGGAGTCAGGATATGACAAGAATATTATCAGAAGCATTAGAACAATAAGGACACAGGAGGAAGTCTATGCGAAAAAGATTGATATGCTGCATCATGATGATTGCAGTTTTGTTTACCGCTGCTGCGCCTGTTTTTGCGGTGCTGCCGCAGAATATGACAAGCGGCGGAGACAGCGGAAAAAGATTAGTGTACCAGGAGGATTTTATGCACGGCACATCCATGTGGAAATTAACCAACATGTCCATGATGCCGGGTCGGCTGGAAACTCCTGAAAATACCTATGCGTATGCAAGCTTTAAGGATGAAACGCTAAAGCTTACAGATGCAGAGTATATCGTCAAATTTAAGCAGGTCAGCGATAAGCAGAATGGCATTGCGTTTATTTACTTCGGTTCAGAGTCAAACAAGAATCATACGGTGATCCTGCGAAACAGCGGTATCTCTATGATGCCTGCCGGGTCGGGCGAACAGCCGCAAAAGGCGTTTCCGATGAGACCGGGGCTAAATTATGAGGTTCGGGTTTTGGTTACCAACGGTACGGCTCAGGTTTATATCCGGGAAGCCGGAAACGAGGAGTGGACCGCTGGCGGAACAATTGCCGGCATGGATCTGACAAACGGAATCCTGTATTTAGGCAGTAATTCCACCACCCTGGAATTTACCGAGCTGACGGTGTATGATCTTTCTGCAAAAAGCGTTTCGATCAGTCCGATGTATCAGTATTTGAACGCCGGCAGCAAAACAGCACTTTCGGTAGGAAATAAGACGGAGAAAAAGCTCATTTTTACCTCCTCCGATCCGGAGATTGCAGAGGTGGATGAGAACGGTGTTGTTACTGCGAAAAAGGGCGGTAATGTGGAAATTACGGCAGCTACCGAGGATGGAAGAAATTCAGCGTCCTGCAAGATTATTTCCTATGTCCCGGTCACGAATCTTGCATTTCACACCCCGGAATGGACGATGCAGGTCGGAACAAACACCATCTTAAACGGACAGTGGCTTCCGAATGATGCGACCAACAGCACGATGGAATACCTCACCTCCGATCCGGAAATTGTTACGATTAATAACCGTAATAATAACAATATTTCTATTCATGCAGTCGCTCCGGGAAATGCAAAAATCATTATGCGATCCTCAGACGGCATAGAGGCATACTGCGACATCACAGTAGAGCCGCGGCAGGAACGCACCCTTCAAAATGCAAGTTTTACTATGAGCGGTCAGAAAAAAGAAATACCGGACACTTATTTTGGCACACATTATTCCACACTGATGGAGTGGGGAGCGTCTAAAACCAAGATGGATCCGGAGGGGATTGAAAAGAAAAGCAAGCTTGCGTCCGAATTAGTTCGGGATATCGGATTCCAGTCTGTCAGAAGCTACTGGACCTGGTGGTATTGGAGAACCGGCGGACCGCAGGGAGATAACGGTCCGGAGGAAGGCCCGAATAAAACCTCACTGGAACGAATCTATCAGCTGGCAAAAGAGGGCGGTGCAAAGCAGGTGATTTCATTCTCTGCATATTCGTCTGTGGACGATATGTTTGATGAATTTATGGAAATCAAGAGAATTTGCCCGGATGAGCAGCTGTATATTGAATACGGAAACGAAACCTATGCAATTAATGAACAAAATAGAGTTTCTACCATTGAGGAATATGTGAACCGGTTAAGAGAGCTGAGAAAACGTGTTCATGAGGTTGATCCTACGGTAAAATTTGCAGTTCCGATGCTTTCCTACCGGTTGGAGCGGGCAATTTTCAACGATCCGGGCAACTATCCGGACGGAGAGGATAACTGGGAGTATACACAGGGAATCCGTGCGCTTACCTGGAATGCGGTTTTATCGGAAAACAGCGACCTGTTTGAAGCAGTCATTCCGCATTTGTATTTGAACAGTGAAAAATTGAGAACAACACAGCAGAATTATTTAAAGAAAATCGCAAAATCTGTTGTGGACGCAGCAGTTGGAAATAACCGTCAGATTTATCAGTTTGACGGAAAGGAGTATTGGGCAACCGAGTACGGTATTTTCCCGGATATGGGTACAAATATGCAGGATGGAAAGAGCCTGGGCGCAGGACTTGCCAACGGTCTGGAATGCTTAATGCTTTTAAATACAGATACTGCTGTGACATCTCATCATTATATGATTGATCCGCAGGGCTTTGGCATAGTAAATGGCTTTGGAAAGGACAATAACTCTTTGGAGGGATATCTTCCAAACTATTATGTCTTTAAGGAACTCGGAAAGCTGTTCCAGAATTATAAATACTACTATAGCCTGACAGCAGATGAGGTCAACGCAGAGCGTGATTTCATGCTGAATTACAACCTGGAGACAACACAGTCGCGCGATGTGCAGGATGTTTATGCGTTTGGATTCGGTGATGAAAACAATGCAAAGAAAATTGCTGTGATCAATGTTACTGAAAATCCGCAGCAGTTTGAAGTGAAAGGCGCAAAATTAAAACCGCAGACACGTTACTGGGGTGAGGAGGCCTATCCGGATCTGTTTAATTATCCCGGAAGCTATGTCGACGTACCAAAGGATATTCCTTTGCCGGAGGACATTTCTCAGGAGCCGGTGAGCGATTCTGTGGAATTAAAACCTTATTCTCTGACGATTCTCGATATTCAGGATGCACCAAAATCGGAAATCGGTGAAAATGTCGAGGAAAAGCTGGGAAGAAATGTGATTTTAAAGCTTGACAGCAAATGGTCCTATGCGGACAGACAGAGAAATAACATGGATCTGTTTCAGACAAACAATGTTCCGAAAACGATCCAGGGAAAGGTTTATTTGCCGCTGCGCTCGTTCGGCGATATCACCGGACAGTTTGTAGAGTATACTGCTGACGGAGACACCGCAGTGATTGAATCAATTGAATACAGAAATCTAAGCACAGAAAAGGAAAATATGGAGATTGATGTTTCCAAGGTGACGGACGTAGATTCCGGTTTGAAGCTGATTGACGATTTCTACTGGAACACAAAAATTCAGTTTAAGAAGGACGGAAGCGAAACGGTCGGAATATCCAGAGTGCGCGATGTTGATAAGACGGTTGAGGCAAAGGATGCTCCGATTGTGATAGACGGTACAACCTATGTCACACCTGAGTTGGCAGCAGAAATTACAGGCTATTTTGTAAACAGCTATGAGAACGGACTGATTGTGTTCTCCGAAAAGAACGAAGTTCTGAATCCGGAGGAACAGCAAGCCGTATTAAAGGAATTTGAAAGAGTATAAACACAAAAAAAGAAGTCTTTTTCGGAGGACTTCTTTTTTTGTGCAGAAAATCAAATTCCGATGTCTGAAAAAACAAATGTTGTTCTTGTGGATTTGACCTTATGATGGTATGATAGGATTGTAAGATAACATGAGTAGATTTTGAAAGGGTGAACAGCATGCGAATCAGCACAGAGCAAAAGAAAATGAGGGGAGAGGGAGCGTATCATAAATACCGGTATGCATATCTTTTGATTTTGCCGGCGGTACTGTTTGTGTTTATATTTTCCTATCTTCCGATGCTTGGAATTGTGATTGCCTTTAAGGACTATAACGTGTTTGACGGAATTTTAAAAAGTCCTTGGGTGGGCATGAAGCATTTTATCACGATTTTTACCTATCCGGATATGCTGCATGCAATCAAAAATACATTGGTTTACGGTGCGGTGATCTTATTCGGCGGGTTTCCGTTTCCGATTCTCTTAGCGCTGATGTTTAACGAGCTTCGGAATCTGCGCTTTAAAAAGACGGTTCAGACCATTGCGTATATGCCGCAGTTTCTTTCCTGGATTTCGGTTATCGGACTGGTTTATGCGTTCTTTGCGACAGAGGGAACGTTCAATCAGATTATGGCAAAAATTGTTGGAGAGGGATATGAGGCAAAGAATATTCTGATGGACTCTCATTATTTCCTCACCGTGATTTTCCTTTCCCATCTGTGGAAAAGCGTTGGCTGGTCGTCGGTTATTTTTATTGCGGCAATTGCCGGCATTGACCTGACATTATATGAGGCGGCGCAGATTGACGGTTGTGGAAAGCTGAAGCAAGCGTTTTATATCACGCTCCCGTCCATTAAAACAACAATTATTGTAGTACTTTTAATGTCGCTTGGTTCGCTGGTGAATACAAATTTCGAGCAGGTGTACGGATTCCAGAATGTTTATATTCAGGAGGACACCGAAGTGATTAACACGCTGATCTATCGGCAGGGTATTCAAAACGGAGAATATTCTCTGGCAACTGCATTCGGCTTGGCACAAGGCTTGGTTTCGCTCCTGCTGCTTTTATGTGCAAATGCCATCAGTAAGAAACTGTGCGACACAAGTATCTGGTAAGGAGGGTGCAAAAATGAAAATGACAAGAGCTGAAAAAGTATTTCAGGTTTTTAACATCATCATCATGCTTTTGATCTGTGTGGTGACGCTATATCCTTATCTCAATCAGGTTGCAATTTCCTTAAATGACGGTATGGATTCTATGCGCGGCGGAATCACGCTTTTTCCCCGGGTATTTACCTGGGAAAACTACAAGACGGTGTTTAGGAGTGCGGACTTTCTGAATTCCGCGGCGGTTTCAGTCATTCGGGTACTCCTGGCAACCTTGTTATCGCTTTTGGTGGTATTCTCCTGTGCCTACGGACTGACCAGAAAGGGTTTGCCGCACCGCCGGGGGATCACGCTGTTTCTGATGATTCCGGCATACATTTCTGCCGGTATGATTCCGGGATATATTCTGTTCCGGTATCTGCATTTAATTAATAACTTTTGGATCTATGTTCTGCCGGGCGCGTTTGTCTTTTATAACATGGTGATTATGCGGTCATTTTTACAGGATATTCCGGAGAGTATTGAGGAAAGCGCAAAGATGGACGGTGCAAACGATATTTTAATTATGTTTAAAATTATGGTTCCGCTGTCTGCGCCGGTGATTGCAACGGTTGCCCTGTGGGTTGCAGTCGGCGCATGGAACGACTGGACAACAACCTTAATGTATGTCACCGACCGCAACCTCTACACGCTGCAATATCTCATGATGCGGCTGATCAAGGAAAGCGAGGCGGCACAGCAGTTGGCGCTCCAGGCAACTATGAACAAAAATTCCGCCGCGGCGGCAATCTCAAAGCCGACTTCAGAATCGGTAAAAGCGGCAACACTGATTATCACCACCCTGCCGATCATCTTGGTTTATCCGTTTTTGCAGCGGTATTTCATCCAGGGCGTGACCGTGGGTGCAGTAAAAGGTTAAAAATTTTTTAAAATAAATTTCAAGGAGGAAAAAAACATGAAAAAATCAACGAGGTACTTATCGCTTGCTTTAGCGATCGCGGCAATGGGAGGAAGTCTTGCCGGCTGCGGAAAAAAGCAGACCACATCGCAGCTTTCCGAAAACGGAGAATTTATCCCGGGGGATAAAATTGAGCTGACCGTTTGGGAAACGCAAGGTACAGACTATAGCCCCACTCAGGTAGAGGAGGGAGATGTGGTTGCCGGGTGGTTAGAGAATAAAACAAAGGTTACCGTTAAGAACATGTACGGCAATGATGGCGGGCAGTGGGATTCCAAACTCACGAAGCTGGTTGCCGGAAATAATCTTCCGGACATTATCCATTGCGGCGCATATCAGGGACCGGCACACTTTGCAAAGCTTGCACAGCTCGGACAGGTGTGGGAGCTGACACCGGAGTTGCTGCAAACCTATGCACCGGAGGTTTGGAAAAGAACGCCGGCAGAATACTGGGACGAAATTAAGGTAGACGGAAAAATTTACGGAATTCCCTATAACGCGCCGTCCTCAGACGCAGTCTTTTCCTATAGCGATGAGGAGGAAATCAAGTTCATTCAGAACATGACAGAATTAAACGAAACAGACGTTACCTATCTTCCAGGTCAGACTTTTTGGATTCGGGACGATATTTTAAAGGAATTTTATCCGGATGCAAGAAGCTATGACGATTTAGTGAAGCTTTTAGAGGAAAAGCAGGAACCGATCGGAGATGAGCTTTTGGATATTCCCATCAAGTCTACTGATGAATTTATTGATTTCATGTATAAAATCAAGGAAAAAGGTTTCACAGCAGACGGAAAGAATGTCTATGCATTCGGCTATAACGGCGGTGATAACTGGATTGCACTTTCCTGGCTGGGTGCGGATATGTACGGATATAAAAACCATAACTATACCGGAACATGGAATGAGAAGAAACAGCAGATTGAAATTCCGCTGGTACACGACATGATCCGCCAGGCAGCAAGAGAGCAGAACCAAATGCTCCGGGATAAGGTAATTGACCCGGAAAGTCTGGCACATACCGTTGCACAGTATAAGGAAAAGGTATTAAACGGACAGTATGCGATTGTTCCGCTGTCTGCAATTGACAATGCCTATACCATTAATCAGGAATTAGAAAAGAACGGAAAAACCTTCCGGTTCAGACCGTTTATCACACAAGTTCCGGCGCAGCCTGATTATCCGGCATATAAGGAAAAGCAACTTTGGACAGAATCTCTCTGCCTCTTAAAGACCCTTTCCGAGGATGAAATGCACCAGGTATTAAACTGGATTAACACACAGTATACCGAGGAGTACGACAAAGTCAGAAACTGGGGACCTGAGGAAGCCGGACTTTACAAGGAAACCGAAGATGGCAAGAGAGTCTTTACAGACGACCGTTTTTATCAGTGCTTTGTAGAGGGTCAGAATACGCTTCCGAATCCGGGCGATACCAAGGGCTTAGGCGGCAAGGGCGGTTTAATGAGCGTTCTGCCGACTGCAATTGATCACTGGAATCCGCAGGTTGTTTACAAGAAAGCAAACTATGTTCCGGACAGCTACAGCGGCTTTAAGTTTAAGAGCGACAGCGAGCATGTGAAGAATGTTAAGATCTTCCCGCCGGCACAGGTTTGGGCATCTGTTTATGCGGAGATTCCGGAGGTGGTTGATTTCTGGTCAACACGTGAACGCTGGGAAAATAAATTCAAGATTGCAATGGCAGCATCAAGCGCTGAAGAATTTGAAGAAAAGTGGGATTCTGCAATTACTGATCTGAATAATATCGTAAGCATCGACAATCTGGAAAAGGCGATGACCGAGGTGGCAAAGCCATTAGCAGAGGAAATTAACAAACAATAAGGCTTGGAGGGCGAAATGAAACGCTTCAAAGAATTTTTAGCAGGAATTTTATCTTGTATTTTGTTTATTGCGCAAGTACCGTGCCATGCCGTGGAGGCAGGCACACCTTATAAAAAGCTGACCGTTCCGGGAAGTGTCTGGGCATGTGATTTTGATTTGGGGGGCGAGGGAGTTTCTTTCTCCCCCCTGGAAACCGAGCGAAACGGACTTTTTAACTACCGTGCAGACGCTCAGTTAAACTTCTTCCAGGACGCGCAGGGCGTTTATATGGGTATCAATGCCGGAAACTGGATGCAGTATACGGTTGATGTTGCGGCAGACGGAGAGTATGACGTTTATGCATCCTATGCAACGATGATCAGCAATGCAAAATTTCAGCTGTCAGTGGACGGAAACGTGGTCATCAGTTCCGCTCTGCCGCAGACAACTGACTGGGCAACGCTTATGGAATATCAGATCGGAACAGTGTCTCTGACAAAGGGACAGCATGTGTTCCGGTATATTATGTCCGAGGGGGGTATGAGCTTTAAGGGGTTATCCTTTTTATCTCCCAATCAGGGCATGGACGAAAAAACCGGAGCATACCGGAAATACTATCTTCCGGCACTGATTCCGGCAGAAAATTTTGACTATGGCAGAGACGGCGCGGGCAGTCTGGACGGAAAGAACGATTTCCGGAAATACCGCCCGGATGCGGCAGTGGATATTGGGGAGATGGAATCGGGAAATTACTATGTTTTATTAAACAGCGGTGATTACGTTTCCTATACCTTTTCTGCCGAGCAGGAAAATGATTTTGCGGTTTCGGTTATTTCGCAGGGAACAGGAACATTCCAGGCTTATATAGACGGAGTCGGCGCAGTGGATTTTCCGGTTGAGAGTGCGGAACAGTATGCAGAAAATCAAGGCTTTTTCGTCAGACTTTCAAAAGGAGAGCATACCTTAAAACTGATCTCTCAATCAGAGCAGCTGCGTTTGGATTCAGTCAGAATCCGGACAAGTGACGAACCGGCAAAGACGATCAGTCAGCTGGTTTCCGAAACAAAGCAGGATGAGGAGCAAGACGATCCGATTGTCTGTGAATTTTATCTTTCGCCTGACGGTGACGATCAGGCGGACGGAAGTAAAAATCATCCGTTCCGCAGCTTTGAAAGAGCAAAAGAGGCAGTTCGGAATGCAGAGGCAGACGGCAGCGTTGCAGTCAATCTGCTTGCAGGAGAATATACGCTAAATGAGCCTGTCACCTTTACAGCAGAGGACGGAGGAAAGAACGGGCATAAGGTGATCTGGCGCGGAGCAGATGTGCGCCCGGTCATCAGCGGCGGTACAAGAATTTCCGGCTGGACAGAAGAAGAAAACGGAATCTGGTCGGCAGCAGCGCCGGTGGAGGAAATGCGGACGCTTTATATTGACGGTGTTCCGGCGGAGCGTGCAAGCTCCAAATATCTCTATTCTGCTATGGCAGTCTTTACAAATGACAACAGCAGCTATGCATGCGACGGATTCTATGTTTCAGCAAGAAATTTCCCGGAATTTTCGCATCCGGAGGAGCTGGAAACAGTATGGCCGCTGCAATGGACGCTGCAAAGACTTCCGGTTTCCGGTCTGGAAAAAACAGACGGGAAAACCGTTAAGGTCGAAATGAAACAGCCGTATTATGATTATGCGGTTACCAAGGAATTTGACGGTACAAATCCGGGTCCCGGAAAAATTAAATTTTTCTATCTGGAAAATGCACGCGAGCTTTTAGACGAGCCGGGAGAATTTTACTTTGACAAACGCGAAAAAAGGGTCTATTATTATCCGTATCAGGCGCAGAATTTAGCGTCTGCCAAGGTCTATGCAGGAACATGCGAGGGTATGATCCGCGTAGAGGGTACAGAGGAAAACAAGGTGGCAAGCCTGGTGTTTGAAAATCTGGAATTCCGGTATGGCGCATGGAATGAAGCGTCCCAAACCGGTGTGGATATTGTGCAGGACGATAAGATGACAAGCGCGCATGCGGATATCGTTCTGACAAAGGGAAAAATGATTGCGGCGCAGTTGGAAGTAAATCATGCGGACGGACTCGAAATCCGCGGCTGCCGCTTTTCCGATTTAGGGTCAATCGCGCTTGGACTGTTTGAAAATGTTACGAATGCAACGGTGTGCGGAAATGTCTTTACCGATATTTCAGCCTCAGCAATCAGCGTCGGACACTGGGATCAGAAAAATAACGCAAACGCGATCCGCTGTAAAAATATTGATATTACCAATAACGTAATCCGAAGAACCGGAGTTGAGTATGCAGGATCGGATGCAGTCAAGCTTTATTATACCAAAAATGTTCGGGTACAGCATAACGATATTGAGGATATTTCCTATTCTGGCATTTCTGTCGGATGGGGCTGGGGCATTGAAGATGTTTTGGATGCCGGGCAGAATCTGATTGCGGATAACAGGATTGTGGACGTGATGAAAACAACGAAAGACGGTGGACATATTTACACGCTGGGTCAAAACCGTGACACGGTCATTTCCGGAAACTATCTTTCAAAATCCGGCGAGCAGTACGGCGGTGTTTACAACGATCAGGGTTCTTCCTATATGCGCGTGGTTGGAAACGTGATTGAAAAATGCGGAAACTGGCTTTTCTCCGGAAATGCGGATCAGAAATTTATCAGCGCCGAGAACAACTTTGCAGACACCGACAAAGTCTTTAAGACAGACAATGTCACCATTACCGGAACAACCGTTGTAACAGACGGAAACTGGCCGGAGGAGGCAAGAAAGATTATTCGCAATGCCGGACTGGAGCAGGAATATAAAAAGCTTTTGCAGAATACCGATCTTCCGGAATGGGTGATCCGGAATGAGCGAAACTGTGTTCCGGACGGTACTTACTTAGAAAAGAGAAAGCCGGCATTGACCGTTCAGGCAGAGGACTATAAGCCGGGCGGCGAGGGAATCGGATATCACAAGGAAAAGCAGGATGGAACAGGTGTTTACCGTCAGGGCGCTGTGGCAATTTTCCAGGGCGGCAGCGGCTATGTAATCGGAAATACCTGTCCCGGTGAATGGCTGGAATATGATTTCAATGTTGAGGAAGCCGGACGGTATGAAATCGGTATGCAGTTTTCCAATGCGAGAACCGAGGCAGAGGGCGATCCGATCGTGAACCTTTATGTCGATGGCGAACGTGTGACCAAGGAAAAGCGGGTTTTAAACTGCGGTGACTGGGATGCGTATTTCACAGAAATCATGGGCGAAGCAGAGCTGTCGAAGGGTGTGCATACGCTTCGGCTGGAATTTGTAAATAACGGATTTTCCTTTGATTATTGGACGCTGAGAGCGGCAGACGAGCCGGAGAACGAACCGGAGTTTGACGAGGGTGTAATTGTTTCCGAGGCACAGCTTAGAGGTTTTTCGGATATTTCGGGGCATTGGTCGGAAAGAATTGTGCAGGACTTGACGAAAAAAGGCTTGATCAAGGGAAAAACTGATTCGATTTTTGCCCCGGAGGATGCGCTGAAACGCTCCGAGGCTGCACGACTGATTCTCCGGGTGATCGGAAAGGAAGAAACGGACGAAAATATTCAAAAGCTGATAACGGATCAGGGAAACGAAGAAATTACCAGAGAAGAATTTATTCATCTTTTAATGACAGCCTATCTGTGGGGACACAAGACCTATGAGATTACACTTCATGAAACTCCGTTCCCGGATTTTTCTGAATCGGATGAGATTTACCGGGAGGAAATTTTAGGCGCATATAAGCTTGGTTTAATTTTGGGAGATGAAAATTCTCTCCTGCATCCGAAAAAGAATCTGACGCGCGCAGAGGCATGCGCAGCATTATATAAACTATTAGGGAAATAGAGAAAGGATGAAGTCTGAATAAAATCGCCCATAGCACAGCTTTTTGCTCGGGGCGGTACATACGTACAGCACCACTCGCAGCAAAGCAGCACTCTGGACGATTTTCTTTCAGACTTAGGTTTTGTGCCTTACGGCACAGAAAGGAATGGTTATGACCATGAAAAAAATAATCAGTATCCTTTTGGCTGCTGTGATGCTGTTTGGCATCACGGCAGTCCATGCCCAGGCGGATTTCCGGCTGGAACTGGAAAGCTATGAGAATCAAAGCGGACTTCAGATTTTTGAGCTGTCGGATCGGACGGTGGCAAGCATGCAGACCGGGAGCTTTGCAGAATATACGGTCGAAATACCGGAGGACGGTATTTATACGATCGGCTTATGCGGCAGTTCTTATGTAAATTTCTTTTCAAAATTTACGCTTTCGGTTGATGGAAAAAGCTATTTCTGGGCGCTTGCACCAACAGCATCCTGGGATGATTACCAAACCGCAGAATTTCCGGGAATCCGTCTGAAAAAGGGCAGCACGGTTTTACGGTTAGATTTGGATGAGGGCAGCTACAGCTTAGATTATTTCTGTTTTTTGAAAACGGCAGAGTATTCAGAGAACTATCTCCGGCAGGAATTTGAGGACTATATCCCCGGCGGCGAGGGTGTCGGATATCATGACCTTGTACCGGGTGTAGACAATGCTAATTATATTGACCGCGGTGATGATGTGGATGTGGCATACGGCGGCTGCGGAATTGTGGTTGGTGCAAATGTCGGAGAATGGTGGAAATATGAAATCGATGTTCCGGCAGACGGATATTATGAATTTTCTGTCTCCTATGCAGGACCGGAGGGATCGTCCATTCAGTTTTCCACAGAAAGCAGACAGCTTGTTGAAACCGAACTTCCAAAAACGGCAAGCTGGGCAGCAATTGAGACTGTGAAAACAAACAAAATTTTTCTGCATGCAGGAAAACAGCTGATCAAGGCAGAGGTCACAAAGCTGGGAGTGAACTTAGATTACTTCACACTGACTGCAGACTCGGAAAGCGTTTTCGTATTTTCCGGATTAAAGCATGCAAAAAGTGCAGAGGAAATCTATCGCATACTATCCCAAACGCATAATGCAATCGGGCTTTCCTGGGAATTATGTGATTCTCTGATCGCTCCGTCAGTTGGAATGTATCAGCTGTTAGAAAAAAACTTTTCCTCCTATGAGGAGATCGCAGAAGCATTTTCCGAGGTTATGCAGGAGGAAATTGAGAATCCGCATGTACAGCTTTCTGATCAGAACGGACAGAATGTAACGGCATTGCAGCCGGGAGCATATACGCTTTCTGTCCTGCAGGATCTGTTTTTTGATCCGGTCACGGTGATTGCGGCGGTTTATGACGGCACAAGGCTGCAATCGGCGGTATATCAGGAAAACTGCACCGGAAATATTACAAAAAATCTGACTGTTTCAGAGGGAAATAATCTGCAATTCAGAATCTATTTTTGGAGAGATCAAAGCCCTGCAAGCGACTATCGGATTGCAAAAAATATTTATGTTTCCGCATCCGGAGATGACGCTGCAAACGGCAGCGCCGATATGCCGGTCAAAACGATTGAACGGGCAAAGATCTTAGCGCACGAAGCAGGCAGCCAGGATGTAACCGTACATATTTTGGGAGAATATAAAATTACAGAGCCGATTGTATTTTCACCGGAGGATTCCGGCGCAGACGGCTATACCATCACCTATCGCGGAGAGCATAACGCTGTTTTATGCGGAGGAGAAAAAACAGAAAACTGGACAAAGCAGGATGAACATATCTGGAAAACAACGCTTGAGGCTGAGGATGTCCGGCAATTTTATGTAAACGGAGAGCAGAAAACCAGAGCCAGGAGCGGTAAAATGACCGGAACAGGCTATTGGGATAATTCCTACACAAAGTGGGAACGGGATGGAATCAAGGTTTCCTCCGGAAAGCTCCCGGCAGAAATCACTTCCGAAAAGCATATGGAGCTTGTATGGGATTTGGAATGGACGAGACAGAGAGTGCCTGCAATCGGTGCATCTCTTTCGGGAAATGAATTGATTCTAAAGCTGAAACAACCGTATTTCGGCTATTCCTACACCAAAGAATTTGACGGAACACGTCCTGCCTATAACCGCAGCTTTTGGGTGGAAAATGCGCTTTGGCTTTTAGACGAACCGGGCGAATTTTACTTTGACCGGGACACAAAAACACTCTACTATTATCCCAAAGCAGGAGAAAACTTAAACACCGGCTATGTGGGAGTCAGTGAGGGAATTTTCCGGATTGTGGGAGATGACACAAATAACAGGGTCAGAAATCTGCGCTTTGAAAATTTAAAATTCCAGTATGGAACATGGCTTGAACCGAATGAAAAGGGTGCGGTATTTGTGCAGGCAGATAAGATTATCGACAGCGAGGCAGAAACTCCGCTCACCGGCGGACATCTCACACACGCCCAGGTGCAGCTGTCGAACGCGGAAAATATTGAAATTTCCGGCTGTGATTTTACCAATCTCGGCTCTGCTGCCATCGGTATGGACGAAGGAGTACGAAACTGTACCGTCCGGAAAAACAGCTTTTCCAAGCTTGGTGCAGGCGCAGTTATGATCGGGCATTGGGAGCACACCTTTTCCGAAGATAACCCCAAGCTTTGCCGGAATATTACCGTTTCGGACAATGAGATTACCAAGATCGGAACAGAATATGCCGGAAGTCCCGGAATCGGAATGTATTATGCCAGAGATATTGTCATTGATCACAACACGATTTCCGATATGCCCTATTCCGCAATTTCCATTGGATGGGGATGGGGACTTTATGTCGGAGGACAGTGCAGAAATATTGAGGTAAGCTACAATCATATTTCGGATGTGGTAAATGTGCTTCGGGATGGCGCAGGTGTGTATACCTTGGGTGATATGCCGGATACGGTCATTCACGATAACTATATCAGAAAAACCAGCTGTGACCAGACCTGGAGCGGACTTTATACCGACCAGGGGAGTGCAGGGTTGATTTTTGAAAATAACGTTGTGGCAGAATGCGGTTATTGGTTCTTCTCGGTCAGTACGGCAAACCGGCATAACACCATCCGGAATAATTTCTCGGACACCCAAAACGCAAAAACCAACGGCAGCTATATCACATTTGAGAATAACACCGTTTGTAAAAACGGATGGACAGACGCTGCAAAGGCAATTATCAGCCGCGCAGGAGTCAGACAGTAGGGAGGGAGAAAATTCATGAAGAAATGCAGCTTGATAACGGCGGTCGCAATTTTGATGCAGCTGTTTCTGAATACCGTCGTTTTTGCCGCCTCGGAAATCAAAATTGAGGCGGAGAGCTTTACAAAAGCACATTCCGGTGTGGTTGTGATGGAACCGCCGGGGCAGACGGTCATTAGCGTTCAGCCGGAAATGTGGATGGAGTATGACATCACAGTTGATTCAGCCGGTTCATACAGTCTTTACAGCAATGCAGCTTGTATGGACGATATTTCCTTAAAGGTAACATTAGACGGTGTGAATGTTCCGTCAGGCACAGCCGGAAAAACCGGTGACTGGTCGGTTTATCAGGACAGCAAGCTTTCCGATCTTCGCTTGTCCGCCGGTATGCATACCTTAAAAATCACCTCCGGCGGCGGAATCAGCTTAGACTATTTCCGTCTTTTGCCGGCAAGACTGGGAGATAAAAACACGCAGAATGCATCGGATTATGACGCAGGCGGCGAGGGAGTCGGCTATCACGATAACACCCCAGGCGTGGATGATGAGTATGCGCTGGATCGCGGAGATGACGTGGAGGTGATGGAAACTTCGGACGGACTTGCAGTCAAAATGTCTGCCGGCGAATGGCTACGGTACACGCTCCAGGCAGAGGAGAGCGAGGCATATACTATCTCGCTTAGAACCTCCTGTGTGTCGGACGATACCG